>JBKPSK010000102.1:0-9774 GCA_046734995.1 Pseudomonadota bacterium | reverse complement strand
CAACAAGACCAAGCGGACTTTTCTGCCCAACCTGCAGAATGTCACTTTGATCGCAGACGCGCTCGGCCGCCAGGTCAAGCTGCGTGTCTCGACCTCGGGCCTGCGCTCGGTGGAGCATGTCGGCGGGCTCGACAACTGGCTCGCCAAGCGATTGGTCATTGTCGACGAAGGGAAGGAAGGAGTCTCAAATCTGCGCCCGCTTGCCCGGCTCGGCCTCGGCGCGACCGATAATGTCGAGGCGATCGCTGCCGAACCGCGGCCCCAGGGCACGCGGCTCTGGCTTATGACCGACAATGATTTCAGGCCGCAGGCGCCGACCTATTTGATCGCGCTCGATATGCCCTAAGCGGCTGCCTCTGTCTGAGCCTTCTTCGCGATCTCGCGCTTGAGCTTGCGGACCTTGGTGCTCAGCTTGTCGTCGCTGGTCTTCATCAGCCAGTTGTCGAGCCCGCCGACATGCTCCACGGAACGCAGTCCGTGGGTCGACACGCGCAGCTTGACGCTCTGGCCCAGAGCATCGGAGATCAAGGTGACGTTCTGCAGGTTCGGCAGGAACGTCCGCTTGGTCTTGTTGTTGGCGTGGGAAACATTGTGTCCCACCTGCCGACCCTTGCCGGTCAGTTCGCAAACGCGCGACATGGTTCTAAATCCTGATTTTGGGTAGGCCTGTGGAGGCCCGGAAAGCGGTGCCCGATAGCCTTACGGGTCCCTTCCGTCAACCGCTTCGCGCGCGTTCCGAAGGCAACAGAAGCGCGATCGGCGCGTTATCGGGGGCAACATAAGATAAATTGGGGTTACCGATGCGAGCCGTCATCCTGGTGCTAATCCTGGCCGTTGTGGCATTGATCGTCGCCGTCCAGACGGGTTTTCTCGACATTCGGCAGACCCGAAGCGCCGAAGCGCCGGAAGTCACCGCGAATGGCGTCGGTGTCACCGCGGCCGGGGGCCAGACGCCCGCGTTCGACGTCGAAACCGGCAAGGTCGCAATTGGCAGCAAGGCCAAGAACGTCACCGTCCAGGTGCCGACGGTTGAAGTCCAGTCTCCCCAGAACAACCAGGCCGCGACGACCAACGCTGTCAACTAACGCCGAAATGACAATCCCTTCGCTCCGCGCTAGCGCGGATGCCATGGACGCGAACTTTCCAATGCCGCCCCCGATGCGCCGCGCGCTTGACCTCGCCGCGCAGGCGGCCGAGGCCGGCGAAGTGCCGGTCGGCGCGGTCGTCACCTGCAATGGCGAAGTCATCGCCGAGGCGCGCAACGCTATGCGGGGCGAACTCGATCCTACCGCCCATGCCGAAATCGTCGTCATCCGCCAGGCAGCTGCGAGCCTCGGCAGCCCCCGCCTCGACGGCTGCGAATTATGGGTGACGCTGGAGCCCTGTGCCATGTGCGCCGCCGCCATCTCGCTGGCGCGCATCTCCAGGCTAACCTTCGCCGCCGAGGACTCCAAGGGCGGCGGCGTGCTCCACGGCGCCAGGGTCTTCGCTCAGCCGACCTGCCATCATCGACCGGAAATATTATCCGGAATAGGCGAGGTCGAGGCTGCCGCGCAGCTGCGAGACTTCTTCGCCGCCCGGCGCGCCTAACCCCTGAACGGCACGATCTTGATCTCGACACGGCGGTTCGCAGCACGCTTCGTGTCGGTGTCATCGGGATTGTACAAAGGCGCCGTCTCGCCGAAGCCGCGCGTTGCCATGCGGGCATGCGCCACGCCATGCGAGGCGAGATAATCCGCAACCGACGCGGCCCGATGTTCGGACAGGACCTGGTTATGCTCATTGCTGCCGGTTGTGTCGGTATGACCAAGCACGTCAATGTAGGTCTGGTTATAGCTGCTCAGCGTCCGGCCGACATCGTCGAGCACTCCGTAGAATTGTGGTTTCACGTCCCAGCGGTCGACGTCGAAGGTGACGCTCGACGGCATGCGCAAGATAAGGTCGTCGCCCTGGCGCAGGACATCGACGCCTGTGCCCGCAGTCTGGCGGCGGAGATCCGCCTCCTGCTGGTCCATATAGGCGCCGACGGCGCCGCCGGCGATGGCGCCGATGCCGGCTCCGACCAGTTGCTCGGTGCGGTCGTTGTGGCCGCCGACCAGGTCACCGAGCAAATAGCCGCCGATGGCGCCGGCCGCGATTCCGACCGCCGTGCGGTTGACGTGCTGTTGCCCGGTATAGGGGTCGGTGGTGCAGGCAGTGACGCCCAGCGTCAACAGGGCGGCCGCCGCCGCGAGCGTTCGTTCAAGGCGCATGGGTGGTCTCCATTTCATTCGTATTTGCCCAAAAAACCGGTCGTGCTCAGCCATGGTTCCTCAGCGCACATGAACGCTCGCTTGCCGCCATCTCGCCCGAGCGGCTAGGAAAGCCCAGCCGATGAGCGACCAACTAGCCCCCATACCCTGGCTCGACCTTCTCCTGATCCTCGCCTTGATCACGGTGAACGGCGTCCTGTCGATGAGCGAGCTCGCGATCGTTTCGGCGCGCGAGGCACGGCTCAAGGCAATGGCCAGGAGCGGCAGCCGCGGCGCGCAATGCGCGATCGACCTCGCCGCTGATCCCGGGCGGTTCCTGTCGACGGCGCAAAGCGGGATCACGCTGATCTCCATCTTCGCCGGCGCCTTCTCCGGCACGAGCCTCGGCGAGCCAGCGGCGCAGCGGCTCGAGCTTGCCGGTCTTTCCGCGAACACCGCGCACAGCATTGGCTTTGGCCTGGTCATCGTCCTGACGACCTACGTCTCATTGGTCATCGGGGAGATTGTCCCCAAGCAAATTGCCCTGCGGTCGCCCGAACCAATCGCCGTCGTCATGTCACGCCCGATGCTTTGGCTGTCGAAGGTCACGGCCCCATTCGTGTGGTTGCTCGATCTGTCCAGCCGGTCGATCTTCAAGCTGATGGGCCTTGATCGCGAGTCCAGAAACCACGTCACCGCCGAGGAACTGCACCTGGTCGTCGCAGAAGCGCAGAACGCGGGCGTCCTTGAAGAGAGCGAGCGAGCGATCATTTCCGGTATCGTTCGGCTTGCCGACCGGCCGGTCCGCGAGGTGATGACGCCGCGCACCGAAATCGACTGGATCGACCTCGATTGCGGCCGCGAGGAAATCCGTGCGGCCCTTGCCGAGACACCTCATAGCCGCTTGCCGGTCGCCCGCGGATCCGTCGACGAGATTGTCGGCGTCGTTTCCGCGCGCGACCTGTTGATCGCGTTGCTGGATGGTCACGACTTGAATCTATCGCAATTGACCAAGACCGCCCCGGTCATCCCCGACCTGATGGACGCAATGGACGCGTTGGCCGTCCTCCGCGCCGCCGACGTGCCGCTCGCGCTGGTTCATGATGAGTATGGTCATCTTGACGGGATCGTCACACCGGGCTCGCTGCTCTCGGCTCTGGCCGGTGCGTTCGCCCACGACCTCGACGTCGATCATGACCCGCCCCTGGTAGAGCGCGAGGACGGCAGCTGGCTGGTTTCCGGCGCGGCCAGCGCCGATCTGCTGGAGGACCGGCTCGGTCTGCGTTTGCCGGCGGAGCGCGACTATTCGACGGTGGCGGGCTTCGCGCTGTCGATCCTCAAGCACATCCCCGACACTGGCGAGGCCTTCAACAATGACGGCTGGAAGTTCGAGGTCGTCGACATGGATGGACGCAAGATCGACAAGCTGCTCGCCAGCCGACCCAGGCGTCGCCGCAAGGAAGAGCGGACTCCCGCCGAAGACTAAAAGCCAGTCAGTTCAATGGAATTTTATCGATGTGTGTCCGCGCTGCAACGGAGTGCGGCGAAAACGCAAAGTGGACGTTCCCCCGGCTGAACTTTGCGCTATACGAAGTGCTGGATCCGCACCGATCGGTGCACAAAAGGGGAGTCCGCATGCGTAATTATCTGCTCGCCGCAGTCGCGGCCGCTGCGCTGACGACGCCGGCAATGGCCCGCGATAAGTCGGTGTATGTTGGCGTTGATGCCGGCGTCATGCTCGTCGAGGACACGAACCTCGACTATAACTACGACGGCGAAATCAGCTACGATATCGACGACGCCATCACCATCGACCACAAGCTCGGCTTCGACGTTGATCTGGTCGCCGGCTACGACTTCGGTCTGGTCCGGGGCGAAATCGAGCTCGGCTACAAGCGCGCGTCAATCGACGAAGTGCAGATCGACACGCAGCTTACAGGCTCGACGAACCCGACCGAACCGTTCGATGCTGACGGCGACGCCGCCGTCTGGTCGGGAATGGCGAACGTTCTGTTCGACTTCGGTGACGAAGACGGCTGGAGCGGCTTCCTCGGTGCCGGTGCTGGTTGGGCAACTGTAAATTACGACGTCGATGTCGCTGGCTTTGGTGATTTCGACGACAAGGACGGCGCGTTTGCCTGGCAAGTCCTGGCCGGTGTTCGCAAAGCCATCACGCCAAATATCGACCTCGGCCTGAAGTATCGCTTCTTCAACGTCAGCAAGCTTGATTTCGACGGTCCGGATGATTTTTCCACGCTGAGCGGCCGCTTCCGCTCGCACAGCTTGTTGCTCAGCTTGCTGTATAACTTCTACACGCCGCCGCCGCCTCCGCCGCCGCCTCCGCCGCCGCCTCCGCCTCCGCCGCCTCCGGCGACGCAGACCTGCCCGGATGGAACGGTGATCCTGGCAACGGATACGTGCCCGCCGCCGCCGCCTCCGCCGCCGCCGCCGCCTGAGCCGGAGCGCGGTTAAGCACAACCCTTCTCTCGGGCCAGCGAGCTAGTCTCGCCGGCGAAGAGGAAACTGGCCCGTCGGATCACGCGATCCGGCGGGCTTCGTTTATTGTGCGGATCCGGGTTCGCGGCTTCTCGGCAGCCCACGTTTGGCCCGGCCCGACGCGATTCTCGTGCGGGGGGACTGCACGGCGGGCGATCATCGGCTACATAGACGTGCGCGACTCGGGGTGTGGAGACGAAGCGAATGCTGACTAGGGCACAGCAATTGCAAGACCGGGCACGAAAGTGCCGCGAGCTCGCCGATACAGCCATGACCGAAGAAGGCCGGTCCATCCTTTTCGAGATCGCCCAGCGTTACGAGCGTGAGGCGTCGATTGCCGATCTGCCGCAAAAGCGGTCCGCTCTATCAGAAGCAGCGGCCTAAGCTTTTTCGCTGAAGCATCCATGCGCCGGCCGGGCCGCGGCTGACCGCCTTTCGTCGCGTCCGGGCGGAACCGAGTCGCCCGTCGCGCATTTCGTATCTTAGGAAAAAGCAACAGAAAAAGAGCAATAAAATGAGGAAGCTGGCGCTGGCGCTGGCGGGTTATGGCGCATTTGTCCTTGGCGCGCCCGTCATGCCGGCGATCGCGGCCTTTGAAGACATTGAGGCCAAGGAAGCGGCGAGCGACGCCGCTGCCGTCGCCAGGCAAGACATGCTGGATGCGTTCGGCGAAAAAAGCCTCAAGCCCGGCCAGTACCTGTGGCGCGACGGTCGCGGAAACGGCGAGCCGCGCATCGTTATTAGTCTTAGCGACCAACTTGCTTTTCTTTACCGGGGAAGCACATTGGTGGCGGTCTCGAGCATTTCCAGCGGCACGTCTAGCAAACCGACGCCAACCGGCATCTTCCCGATCCTGGAGAAGAACAGGCTTCACCGGTCGTTCAAATATGAGAACGCGCCGATGCCGTTCATGCAGCGCATCGACAGCTACGGCATCGCGCTTCACGCCGGCATGCTGCCGGGCTATCCGGCGTCGCATGGATGCGTTCGGCTGCCCGGCGAGTTCGCCGCCAAGCTTTACCGCGTGACAGAGGTTGGAACGCCCGTCCTGATCGGTGCTTGAGCGCGCGTCAGAGCTTGCCGAAACGCTGCTCGAATCCGTCGACGTCACCGCGCGCCAGATAGTCCGCCTGCTCGATGACTCGGTCGCGCTGCAGACGCCCGCGGAACGGTCCGAGATCATGGTCCAGCCGCTCAAGCTCACTCTCGCTCAAATGAGCGACCTGCTCGAAACGCGTCAGGCCATGGGCGTTGAGCATGGCGGCAAGCCTGGGCCCAACGCCTTTCAGCCGTTCCAGGTCGTCAGCCGGGCCGGCCGCGGTTTCCCGCCGGTCCCCGGCCAGCACATGCTTGGCGGTCACCTCAGCCTCGTGGCTCAGCAGGGTCTCGTCCCTGTGCAGCGCCATGTGCGGGCGTAATGGAGCGCTGTCGGTCAGGCGCACGCGCTGGCGAGGACGAAACAGCAAGTAACCAACGATCAATCCGATTAGCAGCGCAACCAGGATCACCGGCCAATAGGCGTTGAACAACTCGGCCATGCTTCCTCCCTAGCGGATCCAGTGGCGTCGCAGCGCGACGAAATAGGCAGCCAGCAAGCCGAACGAAAAGCCGGTCAGCGCCATAAGCGCGGCCTCGATGAACAATGGCATCATTCCGCTTGTTCCGATTGCAGCGAGGACGGGCTCCAAACGGCTTCGCCGACGCCGGGCTGCGCCTCGACCATGCGTTTGATCTCGCGTCGCTGGAAATCGTCGGCCGGTCCGGAAAGGATGACACGCCTGGTCAGCGGTCCCCGCTCCACCTTCGCCTGGACATGCACCATCTCATAATGGTCGAGCATTGCGCGTGCGCGCGCTTCGACTCCTGCTGCGAACTGGTCGCCCGCGCCTAAGGGGGCATGCCACAGCCAGGTGACGCCGATCACAGCGGCAATTCCGAGCGCCAGGATGGATGCGCGGCTCATGCCTGTCGGTCCAGCTCCCTCCAGCCGATGTCGCGGCGGCAGAAGCCGTCGGCGAACTCGATCCTATCGATTGCTCGATAGGCGCGATTACGAGCGTCTGCCAGAGTGCTGCCGACGGCCGTGACGGCGAGGACGCGGCCGCCGGACGCGACCAGTTGCCGGCCATGGATGGAAGTGCCGGCATGGAAGACGGTCACGCCCTCAACCGCCTCAGCCTGCTCGATGCAGGCGATATGTCCGCCTTTGGCCGGCAAACCCGGATAACCCCTGGCGGCAACCACTACCGTCATGCTGGCGTCGGCCGACAGGCCGGGCGCGGCGAAATCCGCACCTGCCGCAACTGAGCGCAGCAAGGCGGCGAAATCGCCGAGAATCCGCGGCATGATCGCCTCGCATTCGGGATCGCCGAAGCGGACATTATATTCGATCAGCTTCGGGCCCTCGGCAGTCAGCATCAGCCCGGCATAGAGGACCCCCGAATAAGGCGTCCCTGCCTCAGCCATCGCGTTCACGGTGGGCAGGACGATGCGCGACATCGCTTCGTCCTCGAGCTCGGCAGTCAGCACCAGTGCGGGGGAATAGGCGCCCATGCCGCCAGTGTTTGGCCCCGAGTCGCCCTCGCCGACTCGTTTGTGATCCTGTGCTGAGGCCAGCGCGACCGCCCGCGTTCCATGGACCAGCGCGAACAGACTCGCTTCCTCGCCTTCCAAAAATTCTTCGATGATCATCGGACCATTGCCGGCGGCACGGATGGCGGCCTCTGCCTCGCCGCGGTTCATGGCGACGGTGACTCCCTTGCCCGCGGCCAGGCCGTCGGCCTTGATGACGACGGGGATTGAAAAACCATCCAGGGCGGCCAAGGCAGCATCAACCGTTTCGACCCGCACATAGTCGGCCGTCGGGATTCCGGCGCGCGCGCATAGATCCTTGGTGAAGCCCTTGGACCCTTCCAGCTGCGCCGCCGCCGCGCTTGGACCGAACACGGCGCAGCCGGCTTCGCGCAAGGCATCGGCGACACCTGCCACCAACGGCGCTTCCGGTCCAACGACGATGAGCCCCGCATCGACGGATCGAGCCAGGCTAACGACCGCGGCGGTGTCGCAGGGATCGATTGCGAGGCATTCGGCCCAGCGGGCGATTCCCGGATTTCCAGGCGCCGCGACAAGCCGTCCGCAAGACGATGATTGCTTCAGTCGCCATGCCAGCGCATCCTCGCGCCCGCCAGAACCAAGCAGCAGGATGTTCATGGACATTTCTGACCCCGCTTCCGATGACGACCGTCCGGGCCTGTTAGCGAAGGTGTCGCCTACCGACAATTCGCCGCCGCTGACGGTCAGCGAACTGTCGGGCGCGCTCAAGCGGACGGTGGAATCGGCATTCGGCTTCGTCCGCGTGCGCGGCGAAGTCTCGGGCTGGAAGCGTCACGCATCGGGCCATTGTTATTTCACGCTGAAGGACGACGCCGCCTGTATCGACGCGGTTATCTGGCGCGGTCAGGCGACCGGCCTTGCCTTCCAGCCGGCCGACGGCCTCGAAGTGGTAGCGACCGGCAAGCTGACCACTTATGCCGGCCGCTCCAAATACCAGATCGTCGTCGACCGGCTGGAGCTGGCCGGCGAGGGCGCGCTGATGGCCCTCCTCGAGCAGCGCCGCCGCGCGCTCGCCGCCGAGGGCCTGTTCGACACGGCGCGCAAGCGGCCGCTGCCGTTCCTGCCCCGCGTCATCGGCATCGTGACCTCGCCGACCGGCGCCGTCATCCGCGACATTTTGCACCGGCTTGAGGATCGCTGCCCGGCGCACGTGCTAGTCTGGCCAGTCCCGGTCCAGGGCGAAGGGTCGGCCGCAAGGGTCGCCGCCGCCATCCGCGGCTTCGCCTCACTCGAACCGCCCCCCGACCTGCTGATCGTCGCCCGCGGCGGCGGCTCGATCGAGGATCTGTGGGCCTTCAACGAGGAAGAGGTGGTGCGCGCCGCGGCCGACTCCCCAATCCCGCTGATCAGCGCCGTCGGCCATGAAACGGACAACACATTGATCGACTTTGCCGCCGACCGCCGGGCGCCGACACCGACCGCTGCCGCCGAAATCGCCGTGCCGGTCCGTGCCGAGCTGGCATCGGCACTGTCGGGCATCGGCCAGCGTATGCGCGCCTGCCTGGTGCGCACGGCGGCGCGTGCCGCCGAGCGCATTGAGCTGACCCTTGCCCGCTGGCCCGCCGCCGCCGGCTTGTTCGCGCCCGCCGGCCAGCGGCTCGACGAGGTCGGCGACCGCCTCCCGCGCGCGCTCGCCGCGCGGGCAGCTCATGCGCGCGCGGACTATAGCGCAATCGCGCCCCGCCTTCGCCATGAGCTGGTCGGGCAGCGCATCGAGCTGGCCGCCGAGCGCCTGGCGTCGCTGTGGCGGCTGGCGGGCCTCGCCCATCCCGAACGCCCGTTGCGGCGCGGCTTCGTTCGGGTCACGGACCGCGACGGGCGCACGTTGGTCCATGCTGCTGACGCCCGGGCCGCCGGCTTCCTCAACCTTCGCTTTGCCGACGGCTCCGTCGAAGCGACGGTCGAGGGGAGCATCGCCCGGCTTGAGCGAAGCGCACCAAGGCCTTATCGCCCACATCGACCACGCCCGAGCCCTCAGCCGGGCCTGTTCGACGACGAGGATTGATGCGCCCATGTTGATGACCGGCCGCGGCCGCGAAGCGAAAATCAGGTACCTGGCGGGCACCTTCCGCCTGATCAGTGACGGCGATCATGTCCGCTGCGCCGAGACCGGCGTGATGATCCCGCTGGACGAGCTTCGCTACTGGAGCGTCGAGCGGCAGGAACCCTATGTCGACGCCGCCGCCAGCCTGTCCGCGGAAAAGCGCGCAAAAAGCCGCCGCTAGGGGGCTTTCCGTCTCGAAACGCCACTGTGGCAGCGCTGTCACAGTGCCTTAACAAAAGCTGACGGGGCGCTTTGGACGCTGGACAGGGCGGCCCCTTTCCACGCTAAACGGCAACCTACGTGGGGGTGGTTTGCGCCCGCGAACCAGTGACGCATCCGGGAGGGGGCGTCCGATTCGGGAGATTGAAATGAGGAAATCCAATTTGCGTG
>JBKPSK010000101.1:0-4059 GCA_046734995.1 Pseudomonadota bacterium | reverse complement strand
CCTTCAACCTGTTCCTGCTCGGACTGATCACGGCCTCGGCGCCGATGATGGCGACCGCGCTCGGCCATCGGTTCAACGCCGTTCGCGACGTGCGACGGACCTTCCGTGCCGGGCTGTGGCTGATCATGATCGCCATGCCGTCCTATTGGCTGCTCCTGTGGCACGTCGGCGATTTGATGCTCGCGTTCGGCCAGTCGCCGGAGCTGGCAAGCCAGGGGCAGACCTTCCTGCGCGCTTATATGTGGTGCGCGGCACCGTGGCTGGTCTTCCAGCTGCTACGCAACTTCGTCTCGGCGCTCGAACGGCCGCGCGTCGTGCTCTGGCTCAGCGTCTTCGGCATCGGCCTCAACGCCTTGCTTAGCTGGTCGCTGATCTTCGGCCATTTCGGGCTTCCTGCCTTCGGGCTTTTAGGTGGCGGCATTGGCAGCAGCCTCACCTGGCTGATCATGTGCCTGGCGCTGGTGGCCGTGATCGCGCGCGACCGCCAGTTCCGGCGTTTCCATCTTTTCGGCCACTGGTGGCGCTTCGACCGGCAGCGGACGTTGGCGATGGCGCGGCTCGGCTGGCCGATCGCCGTCACCATGGCGCTCGAAATGGGCGTCTTCGCGCTCGCCGCTTACTTCATGGGATGGATCGGCGCCCCTGCCGTTGCCGCCCACGCCATCGCGCTCCAGCTGGCGGCGCTGACCTTCATGATCCCCCTTGGCCTTGGCCAGGCAGTGACGGTGCGAGTCGGCCGTGCGCTGGGGCGGCGCGATCCGGCGGGGATAACCCGCGCCGGCTGGACTGCGTGGGTCAGCGGTGTCGCCTTCATGGGCGCGATGGCGCTCGGCATGTGGGTCTTCCCGCGGCCGCTGGTCACCTTGTTTCTGAAGGACGCGCCCGAAAATGCGAAGGTCATCGTGCTGGCGATCAGCTTCCTGCGCGTGGCCGCCGCTTTCCAGCTCGCCGACGGCGCGCAGGTGATCGGCGCCGGCATGCTGCGCGGGTTGCACGACACGCGCTGGCCCTTGATTTTCGCGCTTGTCGGCTATTGGGGCGTCGGCCTCGGCATCGGCGCCTGGCTCGCCTTTGCGGCGGACTGGAAGGGCGTCGGCATATGGATCGGCCTCGCTGCGGGCCTGGCCGCAGTTGCGGTGCTGATGCTGTGGCGCTGGATCGGCCGGAGCCGGCTGGGGCTGATTTCCTCCACCCAAGCGGTTGACGCATAGGAATCCCCGACCCATATGCGCGGCGCAGGCTGGCACTCTCGTGTTGGGAGTGCCAGCGCATGTCCAACACAATAGCAAGGGGCTATCAGCAATGGGTTTCAGGCCGCTTCATGATCGAGTCCTCGTCCGCAGGGTCGAGGCCGAGGAGAAAACCGCCGGCGGGATCATCATTCCCGACACGGCCAAGGAAAAGCCACAGGAAGGCGAAGTGATCTCGGTCGGCTCGGGCGCCCGCTCGGACGAAGGCAAGGTCACGCCGCTGGACGTCAAGGCCGGCGACCGCATCCTGTTCGGCAAATGGTCGGGCACCGAGGTGAAGATCGACGGCGAAGACCTGATCATCATGAAGGAAAGCGACATTCTGGGCATTGTTGGCTGACGCCAACGGGCTCGAAATCATCGGAATTCCTTTTTCTTCCAATCCCGGTTCGAACCTGTTCGAAACCGAAGTCTTGAAAGGGTAGCCACATGGCAGCCAAGGACGTGAAATTCAGCCGCGATGCGCGCGAGCGCATCATGAAGGGCGTCGACATCCTCGCCGACGCCGTCAAGGTGACGCTGGGGCCCAAGGGCCGCAACGTCGTCCTCGACAAGAGCTTCGGCGCTCCCCGCATCACCAAGGACGGCGTCACCGTCGCCAAGGAAATCGAGCTTAAGGACAAGTTCGAAAACATGGGCGCGCAGATGGTCCGCGAGGTTGCCTCGAAGACCAACGACATCGCCGGCGACGGCACCACCACCGCCACCGTGCTCGCCCAGGCAATCGTCCGCGAAGGCATGAAGTCGGTCGCGGCCGGCATGAACCCGATGGACCTAAAGCGCGGCATCGATCTTGCCGTCACCAAGGTCGTCGAGGACTTGAAGAAGCGCTCGAAGCCGGTTTCCGGATCGAACGAGATCAGCCAGGTCGGCAGCATCGCCGCCAATGGCGACACCATCGTCGGCGAGAAGATCGCCGAAGCGATGGACAAAGTCGGCAAGGAAGGCGTCATCACCGTCGAGGAGGCCAAGGGCCTCGAGTTCGAGCTCGACGTCGTAGAGGGCATGCAGTTCGACCGCGGCTATCTGTCGCCCTACTTCATCACCAACCCGGAGAAGATGTCGGTCGAGCTTACCGATCCCTACATCCTCATCCATGAAAAGAAGCTGTCGAACCTGCAGGCGATGCTCCCGATCCTGGAAGCGGTCGTCCAGTCGGGCCGTCCGCTGCTGATCATCGCTGAGGACATCGAGGGCGAGGCGCTGGCGACCCTGGTCGTCAACAAGCTGCGCGGCGGCCTCAAGGTCGCGGCGGTCAAGGCGCCGGGCTTCGGCGATCGTCGCAAGGCGATGCTCGAGGACATCGCCATCCTGACCGGCGGCGAGATGATCTCCGAGGATCTCGGCATCAAGCTGGAGAGCGTTACCACCGCCATGCTCGGCACCGCCAAGCGCGTCACTATCGACAAGGACGATACGACCATCGTCGATGGCGCCGGCACGCATGAGGCGATCAAGGCGCGCACCGAGGCAATCCGCCAGCAGATCGACAACACCACGAGCGACTATGACCGCGAGAAGCTCCAGGAGCGCCTCGCCAAGCTCGCTGGCGGCGTCGCCGTGATTAAGGTCGGCGGCGCGTCCGAGGTCGAGGTCAAGGAGCGCAAAGACCGCGTCGACGACGCGCTTCACGCAACGCGCGCGGCCGTCGAAGAGGGCATCGTCCCGGGCGGGGGTTCGGCCCTGCTCTATGCGACCAAGGCGCTCGAGGGCCTGAAGGGCGTCAATGACGACCAGACCCGCGGCGTCGATATTGTCCGCAAGGCGCTCTATTCGCCGGTGCGCCAGATCGCCCAGAATGCCGGTCATGATGGCGCGGTGATCTCGGGCAAGCTGCTCGAGGGCAAGGACGAGGCGATGGGCTTCAACGCACAGACCGAGGTTTACGAGAATCTCGTCAAAGCCGGCGTGATCGACCCGACCAAGGTCGTCCGCACTGCCCTCCAGGACGCAGCCTCGGTCGCGGGCCTGCTGATCACCACCGAAGCGGCGGTCAGTGAAATGCCCGAGGACAAGCCGGCGATGCCGATGGGCGGCGGCATGGGCGGAATGGGCGGAATGGACTTCTGACGAGACGGCCCAGGCTAGCGACGCGGTTCGACAGAACCGCTAGCTACTCTGGGACTCGTCGAAGTCCGGACGGCCTGCGCCGAAGGCGACAGGACCGACGTCACGGGATTCATTCCGGTGACGGCCACCGCACGATCATTAGAAGGGTCGGGAGCCTCGGTTCCCGGCCCTTCGTTTAACGAAGGAGCGGAGATCATAGCCAGCAGTCCCCTTCGCGCCAGCTAACACTGTTATTGGACTATTCGGTTCCCCGCCTCCTCATTCAGCATCGCTTCCGCCTCGTTAAGCTGGTCGTTCTGCTCGGCGGTAGGGGCGGGCGGGCGCTTGTCGCAGGCGACGAGCAGCAGTCCGATTAGGATCAAGGCCTTTCTCATCCGCCCGAACTACCACTTCGACCGGCCATAAAAAAAGGGCCGCCCCGAAGGACGGCCCTTTCCTTGAAGCTCGTAACAGCGCCAGGCTTAGCCGGCGTTGTCTGCAGCGTTCTCGACGGCGTTGCTGGCGTTCTCAACGGCATTGCCGGCGTTCTCGACAGCGTTGCCGGCCGCGTCCAGCGCGTTGTCGGCAGTGTTCTCGGCCGCGTTGACGTCGGCGGTTGCCTCGGTCTCGACGGTGTTCACGGTGCTGGTGTTGTTGTCAGGCGCATTGTCCTGGCACGCGGCCAGGCCGAGCGTCAGGACCGCAACGGTCAGTGCAACCTTCTTCATGATCGTTCCATTCCTTCAACTTTGCCACTTTC
>JBKPSK010000100.1:0-6612 GCA_046734995.1 Pseudomonadota bacterium | reverse complement strand
GCTGAGCGTCCTCGGCGGCGCGGCATTGCCGACCAAAAGTGCAGGATAAGCGAAGCGGTGGGGGCTTGCGGGCTGGCTCACGAGGCCGCGCTTAAGGCGTTCCGAAGCTCGGTGGAAGCCCTGAAACCCATAAGTCCGGCTTATGCTGTCTTTCGCTCAATCCGCGTTGAAGGATTTCCGCCCGATAGTATCTGCGCCGATCATTCGACTGAGCATTTCGACGGAAGAAAGGATTTCCATGCCCAGCCTGTTTCACCCGGTAAAGTTCGGCGCCATCAACCTTCCTAATCGAATCGTCATGGCACCGCTGACGCGTGCGCGATCGGACCGCGACGCGGCGCCCAACGCACTGATGGCGGAATATTATGCGCAGCGCGCGAGCGCCGGCCTGATCATTTCGGAAGCGACCGGCATCAGCCGCGAAGGGCTTGGCTGGCCGAACGCCCCAGGATTGTGGAATGACGCGCAGGTCGAGGGCTGGAAGCCGGTGACGGACGCCGTTCACGAAGCCGGTGGGCGAATCGTCGCACAGCTTTGGCACATGGGACGCCTGGTCCATCCCGATCTCGGCGGTGGGCAGCCGGTGTCCGCCTCGGCGACGACCGCCCCGGATCGCGCCCACACTTATGAAGGCACGAAGCCTTACGTCGAGGCGCGCGCTGCAAGCCGCGACGACATCGATCGCATCATCTCCGATTATGCCCGCGCGGCGCGCAACGCGATCCGCGCCGGATTCGATGGCGTGCAGATCCACGGCGCCAATGGGTATCTGCTCGACCAGTTCCTGCGCGATTCGGCCAACCAGCGGACCGACGGCTATGGCGGCCCGATCGAAAACCGGATCCGATTCGCTTCCGAGGTCCTGGAGGCCGTCGGTGACGCCATCGGCATGGAGCGCGTCGGTATCCGCTTCTCGCCAAACATCTACTCGCAGGGCGTGGAGGATTCCGATCCGATCCCGCTGTTCACGGCGCTGGCGCGTCGCCTGGAGCAACTGAAAGTGCCCTGGATCGAGCTGCGCGAAGCCCACCAGCCCACCTCGGCGGGCGCCATTCCGACCGAGCCGGTCAGCCCGGCAATGCGGCCGCTCTATTCGGGAGCGATCGCGCTCAACAGCGATTATGACGGCCCCAGCGCCCACGCGCGCATGGCAGAGGGGATCGCCGACGCGATCAGCTTCGGCAGGCCGTTCATTTCCAATCCCGATCTGGTTGAAAGGATCAGGTCAGGGGCGCCGCTCAGCACCGGCGATGCCGGCACCTTCTACAGCGGCGGATCCAGCGGTTATGTCGACTATCCGATGTTTGACGAGGCGAAGGCCGCCTGAAACCTAGCGTACCTGCTTCAGATAGGAGGGCGCGGCGCCGAAACGGGCGGCGAGTTCGACGAGGGCAAGCGCGGCACGCGCCGCGCCGCCGCCCTTGTCGGCCTGGGCCGGATCGGCACGGGCGATCGCCTGGGCCTCATCCTCGACGGTGAGGATGCCGTTGCCGATCGGCACGCCCTGCATCGTCAGGTCCATGAGGCCGCGGGCGCTCTCGTTCGACACGACTTCGAAATGGTACGTCTCGCCGCGGATGATGACCCCCAGCGCGACAAAGCCGCAGTAGCGGCCGCTCTTGGCCGCCAAGGCGATGGCGCCGGGAATCTCGAGCGCGCCGGGAACGGTTACCGTCTCATGGTCGTGGCCGGCCGCCTCGATCGCGGCGCGGGCGCCGGCGAGCAGCATGTCGCTCAAATGCGGATAGAAGCGGGCTTCGGCGATCAGAATGCGGGCCATCAGCGTTTCTCCGGCGGGATGCAGCGTTCCTCGACGATCGACAGGCCGTAGCCGGACAAGCCGATCGGCGTGTGCCGGGTGTTGGTCAGCAAGACCATGTCGTGGACGCCGAGTGCCGCCAGGATCTGCGCGCCGATGCCATAATCTCGCAGGGCCTCGCCGCCCTCAGCCGGCTTGCCGGAGCGGCGGTCGGCCGAGCGCGACAGCGAGCCGGGCGAAGCGGCGTGAAGCGCGACCAGGACGCCGGCGCCCTCCGCTTCGATCATCGCCATGGCGCCGTCGAGCAGGCCCGAGCGCTCCGAATGCTCGCCAAGCACGTCAGCGAACAGATCGAGGCTGTGCATGCGCACCAGGGTCGGCTTGTCGGCCTCGACACCGCCGTGGACCAGCGCCAGCTGCTCGGCGCCGCTGGCCTTGTCGCGGAAGACCTTGGCCGCCCAATTGGCGCCGCGGCGGCTGGCGAAGCGGGTATCGGCGACTTCCTCGACCATATGGTCGCGGCGCAGGCGGTAGGCGATCAAATCGCGGATGGTGCCGATCTTGAGGCCGTGTGCCCCGGCGAAATCGACCAGATCGTCGAGCCGGGCCATGGTCCCGTCCTCACGCATGATTTCGCAGATAACGCCCGAGGGGTTGAGTCCGGCGAGGCGGGCGACGTCGACCGCCGCCTCGGTATGGCCGGCGCGGACGAGCACGCCGCCGGGGCGCGCGACCAGCGGAAAGACGTGGCCGGGGGAAACGAGTGAGTCGGGCCCGTTGGCGGCGTCGATGGCGACGGCGATGGTTCGCGCCCGATCGGCGGCGCTGATGCCGGTAGTGACGCCTTCCCTCGCCTCGATCGAGACGGTGAAGGCGGTTTCCAGGCGCGTGCGATTGACGGCTGCCATCGGCTGCAGCAGCAGCGCGTCGGCGCGATCCTTGGTCAGCGCCAGGCAGATGAGCCCGCGCCCGTGCCGGGCCATGAAGTTGATCGCGTCCGGCGTCGCCATTTGCGCCGGGATGACGAGGTCGCCCTCATTCTCGCGATCATCGTCGTCGACGAGGATGAACATGCGGCCGTTGCGCGCCTCGTCAATGATCGCCTCGGCCCCGACCAGCACCTCCGACGTTCCGCGCTGGATCAGCCGCTCGAGGCGCCCGAGCGTGTCGGCGGTGGGATTCCAGTCTGGCTGGCCCAATTTGCGCAGGCTGTTGGGGTGGAGGCCGGCGGCGCGGGCGAGGCCGGCGCGGCTGATCTCGCCGGTATCGATGATGGCAGTCAGCCGATCGATCAAGGTCGTGCTCATGCCGGCCATATATCACATTTCAATGTGACAGAAAGGAGGAACAAATCTGTTCCTACTGTGATCCGGCCGCCAGCATCCGTTTCATATAGCGGGCGATGACGTCTACCTCGACATTGCACTGTAAGCCGGCCTTGAGCTCGCCCAGGGTCGTGTGCTGCCCCGTATGGGGGATGATATTGACCGAAAAATCGGTGCTGCCGTCAGTTACGTCGCGCACCTCGTTCACGGTGAGCGAGACACCGTCGAGGGTGATGGAGCCCTTTGGCGCAATCATGGCTCCAAGGTCGCGCGGCACGCGAATGCCGACCCGGGTCGAATCGCCTTCCGGACACAGGCCGACGACCTCAGCCACTGCATCGACATGGCCGGTGACGAGATGGCCGCCCAGCTCGTCGCCGAGCCGGAGCGCGCGCTCGAGGTTGAGGCGGCTGCCTGGCTTCCACATGTCCGCGGGCGTGCGCGACTGGGTTTCAGTCGAAACGTCGACCGCGAACCAGTCCTCTCCCTTGTCGACCACCGTCAGGCAGACGCCCGAGCAGGCGATCGAGCCGCCTAGATCGACCGTGCTCATGTCGTAGCCGCAACCGATCGTCAGCCGCAGGTCACCGCGCGGCTCGGCGCTGCGGACGGTGCCGATGTCGGTGATGATGCCGGTGAACATCGCGGTCCTTCGCCCTAGTCGCGGACGCGCTCGTAGACTTCGAGCCGGTCGATGCCAAGCGGACGGGCGTCGCCGAGCTGCCAGCGGCCATGGGCGTCGGCGATGGCGTCGAGGCCGATATAGCCGAAGCTCGACTTGCCTTCGCCGACGAGGATCGGCGCCCGGTAGATGAGGATCCGGTCGACCAGGTCTTCCGACAAGAAAGCGGTGGCGGTCGCCGATCCGCCTTCGACCAGCAGGTCGTTGACGTCATGAAGTCGATGCACATCCTGCGGAGATCGCAGCATTTCCCAGCCCGGCACCGGCTCGCCGCGGCTCAGCAGGGCGCGGCGTGGCGACCATTGCTCCAGTCCCGGCAGGCGGACGTCGAGACGTGGCCGGTCAGCGAGCCAGGTGCCGCGGCCGACGAGGATCATGTCGCTGTGGGCGCGCTCCAGGTGGACATGGGCGCGGGCGTCCTCGCCGGTGATCCATTTCGATTCGCCCGACGGCATGGCGACCTTGCCGTCGATCGACAGAGCCAGCTTGAGCGTGATCCGCGGCCGGCCGAGCGCGATGCGGGTCAGGAAACCGGCCATGCTCGCCCTGGCCGATTCCTCGCCAATGCCGACTTTCACCTTGACGCCGGCTTTGCGCAGGGTCCGCAACCCCCGGCCGGCGGTGCGCGGGTCCGGATCCTCGATCGAGGCGACGACGCGGGCGATTCCCGCCTCTCCGATCCGGGTTGAGCAGTTCGGTCCGCGTTCGCTTACGTGGGCGCAGGGCTCCAGCGTCGTGTAGAGCGTGGCGCCGCGCGCCTTTTCCCCCGCCTGGTGCAGGGCCACGGCCTCGGCATGCGGCCGTCCGCCCGGCGCCGTGGCGCCGCGGCCGATGATTTCGCCGTTGGCGACAATCACGCAGCCGACATTCGGGTTGGGCGCCGTCCGTCCGCGCGCCGATTCCCCGAGCGCCGCCGCTTCGGCCATGAAGCGCGCGTCGCCCTTCACATCCCCAGCTGTTTCTCGAGCTTCTGGAACTGCCGCTGCTTTTCCTTGGCCGCAGCCTCCTTCTCCGCCTGGTCTTTCTTCTGGTCGGCAATGATCTCTGCGTCGGTGCGGTTCGAATCATAAAGCTCGACCGTGACGACCTGCGGCGGCGGCGCCGTGTTGATCTGAGGATCGACGAGGAAAATGATGACGATGATGATCGTTACCAACACGGCCAGCGTGGCGCCGATCACATGTTCGCGGTCGCGATGCTTCAGGAAAGTGATGAAGTCTCGCAGCGCGACGCTGGGCCTGGATGCTGGGGGAAGGACCGCCATGGGCGCCAAGATAGGGCGGGCCCGGCGCAATCGCCAGCCCCGCAGGCCTGCCTGCGTCAGTTGAACGCAGCCGCCCGCAGCCGGGCGAGGGCACGGTCGCGGCCGATCCGCGCCA
This sequence comes from Pseudomonadota bacterium, assembly GCA_046734995.1. Classification (GTDB taxonomy): domain Bacteria; phylum Pseudomonadota; class Alphaproteobacteria; order Sphingomonadales; family Sphingomonadaceae; genus Sphingomicrobium. The sequence goes on along the minus strand of JBKPSK010000100.1, from coordinate 1,467 downwards.
GAAGCGGCGCCATTTCGGGTCCCGACTCGCGGCCCGTCAGCGCCAGCCGCAACGGCATGAACAGAGCCCGGCCCTTGCGATCGCTCTTTGTCTTCAGGGCTTCCGACAATGTTCGCCAAGCATCGGGCGACCAGCCCATTTCCTCGGCCGCCGCCGCCGCATCCTTCACGAACAATCGGTCATCGTGATTGAGCTCAGGGGTATCGATCCGACCGTCGAGCACCGGCAGCCAGTCGGCATAGTCACTCAAGCGCACGAGATTGCCCCGTAGCAGCAGCCAGTCGGCCTCACTTGCGCCGGCCGGCAAACGATCGGCGACGTCGGCGAAATCGAGGTGATGCAGCAGTTTCGCATTAATGAGCTCGACGTCCTGCGGATCGAAATGCGCCGGCGCGCGGCCGAAGTGCGCAAAGTCGAAGGTTTCGGCCAATTCGCCCACGCTGGCGACGGCCTCGACCGGCTGCGACGTGCCGATGCGGGCGAGCAAGGACAGCAGGGCCATCGGCTCGATGCCTTCTTCGCGCAGATGCTGGGCACCGTAGGAGCCGAGTCGCTTCGACAATTTCCCCTCGGCGGCGACCAGCAATGCCTCATGCGCGAAGGCAGGCGGCTCGGCCCCCAGCGCCGCGAACATCTGCAGCTGGACGGCGCTGTTCGAGACATGGTCCTCGCCGCGGACGATGTGGCTGATCTTAAGGTCGATGTCGTCGATGACGCTGGGCAGCAGATAGAGCCAGCTGCCGTCGGCCCGGCGGACGACGGGGTCGCTGATCAATTTCGGGTCGAAATGCTGCTCGCCGCGGATGAGATCGGTCCAGCCGATCTCGGAGTCGTGGTCGAGCCTGAACCGCCAGTGCGGCTCGACGCCTGCCGGTACGGGCGTGTCTTCCGGCTTGCGCTCATAGACCGGCGGCAGGCCGCGGCCGAGCAGCACCTTGCGGCGCAGATCCAGCTCGTCCGGCGTTTCGTAGCAGGCATAGACCCGGCCCTGCGCCTTCAGCCGCTCGAACTCGCGTTCGTAGAGGGCGAAGCGCTCCGACTGGCGGACGACGAGGTCGGGGTTCAGTCCGAGCCAGGCCAGATCGTCGCGGATCGCCTGATCATATTCCGCCGTCGAGCGCTCGCGGTCAGTGTCGTCGATGCGCAAGATGAACATCCCGCCGTTCTTCTTCGCGAACAGGAAATTATGCAGCGCCGCCCGTATATTGCCGACATGGAGCCGGCCGGTCGGCGACGGCGCGAAGCGGGTGGTGACGCTCATCGGCCGGTATGGAAGGCGTTGGTGATCGGGTAGCGGCGGTCGCGGCCGAAGTTGCGGCTGCCCAGCTTGACCCCCGGCGGCGCCTGGCGCCGCTTATATTCGGCGCGCAGCAGTTTTTTCTCGATGTCGGCGACCAAGGCTTCGTCGGCGCCGGTGGCCTCGGCCGTCTGCTGCACCGACATCTCCTCCTCGACCAGGGATTCGAG
>JBKPSK010000099.1:0-27023 GCA_046734995.1 Pseudomonadota bacterium | reverse complement strand
TCCTTTAGTCGAGAAGCCCCCCCGTTCATCGACGCGCAAGTTGCGGCAGGTTCAGGCGCGCCCCTATAGAATGCGCGAAATTTCCAATTCCGGGAGTGGGATTAATGAAGATGATTTTGATGGCGGGCGCGGCTGCGCTCGCGATAGCGGCGACGGCGCCCGCATTGGCCGCTTATACGGCGACCGCCTCGTCCGCGGCAACGAGTGCCGCGGTTCCGAGCAATCCGTTGCTTGCCAAATGGACCGGCCCCTATGACGGGGTTCCGCCCTGGGACAAGGTGAAGCCGGAGCTGTTCGACGAAGCGATGCAGTTCGGCATCGACGAACAGCGGCGCGAATATGAGGCGATCGCCAACAATCCCGCCGCACCGACCTGGGAAAACACTATCGACGCCGGCGAGAAGGCGGGCCAGCGGCTGAACAATGTCCTGACGATCTTTGGCGTCATGACCAGCAATATGTCGAACGACACCTATGTGGCGCTCGACAAGAAGTGGTCGCCCAAGCTGTCGGCCGCGTTCGACGAGATCACCTTGAACCCGAAGCTCTTCCAGCGCGTCAAGACATTGTACGACAAGCGCGACATCCTCGGGCTCGACGCCAAGCAGAAGCGCCTGCTCACCCGCCAGTACGACTCATTCGTACGCAACGGCGCCAACCTCGATCCGGCCCAGAAGGCGCAGCTGACTCGGTACAACCAGGACCTGTCCTCGGCGTTCTCCGATTTCAACTCGAAGCTGCTTGCCGACGAAGCGACCTTTACGCCGGCGAGCGAGGCCGAGTTGGCCGGCGTCCCGCAGGATGTGAAGGATGCGGCGGCGGCAGTTGCCAAGGCCAAGGGGCTGCCGGCCGGCACCTATGCGATCCGCAACACCCGCTCGGCGGTTGAGCCGGTGCTGACTTTCGGCACCAACCGGGCGCTGCGCGAGAAGGTGTGGACCAAATTCGTCAACCGTGGCGACAATGGCGACGCCAACGACACGAATGCGACCATTGCCAAGATCGTGAAGCTGCGCGCCGACCGCGCCCACCTGCTGGGCTTCAAGAACCATGCCGAGTACCGGATGGCCGACACGATGGCCAAGACGCCGGAACGCGCGATGGACCTGATGATGCGGGTCTGGAAGCCGGCCGTGCAACGCGTCCACGAGGAAGTCGCGGACCAGATGCAGATCGCGAGCAAGGACGGCCTCAAAGCTATCGAGCCCTGGGATTATCGCTATTACCAGGAGAAGGTTCGCAAGGCGAAGTACGACCTCAGCGAAGAGGAGATCAAACCCTACTTCGACCAGGCAAATTTGCTGAAGGGCATGCACTGGGCCGCCGAGCAGCTCTATGACCTGCACTTCGAGGAGAACACCGGCAAAGTCCCGGTCTTCAACCCGGACGTCCGCACGTTCGACGTGACCAATACCAAGACCGGCGAAGTCATCGGCCTATGGTACCTCGACACCTTTGGGCGCGAGGGCAAGCAGTCGGGCGCCTGGATGAACACCTACCGCAGCCGGGCGCGCTTGCTGAACGACAATATTGTCCTGGCGTCGAATAACAACAACTTCAACAAGCCCGAGGCCGGCAAGCCGACGCTGCTCAGCCTCGACGACGCGACGACCATGTTCCACGAGTTCGGCCACGCCCTCAATTACTTCCTCATCGACGTGAAATATCCGTCACTTGGTGGGCTGCAGCGCGATTTCGTGGAATATCCGAGCCAGGTGAACGAGAATTGGCTGCTGACCCGGCCGATCCTCGAGAAGTTCGCCCGCCATTACCAGACGGGCGAGCCGATGCCGGCGGCCCTGGTCGACAAGATCAAGAACGCCGAAAAGTTCAACCAGGGCTTCGCGACGGTTGAATATCTGTCGTCGGCTTTGGTCGACATGAAGCTGCACCTGGACCCTGACGGCGTCGTCGACCCCGATGCATTCGAGAAGAAGACGCTGGCCGAGCTTGGCATGCCCAAGGAAATTGTGATGCGGCACCGCCTGCCGCAGTTCGGCCACCTGTTCTCGTCCGACGGCTATTCGGCCGGTTATTACAGCTATTTGTGGTCGGAAACGATGGATGCGGACACCTGGGAGGCGTTCGAGAAGGATCCCTTCAACCGAACAATTGCCGACAGCTTCCGCAAATATCTGCTGTCGACGGGCAATGAGACCGACCGGGCCGAGGCCTACCGCCAGTTCCGCGGCCGCGACCCCGATGTCGGGGCGCTGCTGCGACGCCGCGGTTTCCCGACGAACTGACGGATAAAAGACCCTCCCCGGGACGTCCGGGGAGGGCATTTGGTTGGATTGAACCTAGCTTGCCGAGGGCGACGCAAACGTATCGATCAGCACGTCGAGCTGGGCCTGGCAGTCGTTGCGGATGAAGCTCTGCGCCAGGCCTTCGAGGCCAGCCGGCACCGGCGTTATCCAATGCACGGTGAAGTTGGCCGGCTCGCCCGAGCCCTTCACCGAGTAACGCGCCCCGGCCGCGACAGGGATTTCGCTCGGCCAGGAGGCGATCTTCTGGCCTTCCGAGAACTGAACCGCGGCGCTCTTGCCGGACGCATCAGTGATCGTAACGCGCTCCGCCGCGCCGGCACTGGCTCGGTAGAGACCGAGATCGGATGGGTTGGCGACGCAGATATTGCCCGACCGGCCCACGTCGGCCTGCCAGACGTTGCGGCCGGCGGTTGCGCCGCTCGGCGGGCGGCGGACCGCTCCGACCCGGCTGCGCCGGGCGGTGTTCTGCCCGGTTAGCGCCGCCATCGCCGAAGTCGTCGTGTTCGAAGCCGACGCCGTGGCGCTGAACTTGCCCGGGCCGCGCAGCGTGCGGGTGCCGCGGGAATCGAGCAGGACCACGACATCATTGGTCTTCAGCGTAATCACCTGCGCCTCAGCCACCGCCCTGCCAGCCGGATAGGCCTTGGACGAAGGGCCTGACGAACGCACCACAAGCACCGCGGCTTCGACCGCTACGGCGCTCATTGAAATTGCCAGCGCGCAGCCGGCGAGAACCCACTTGTTCATGCTACTTCTCCCCTAATTTGTAATGACCTCCAGGACCGGTCTGCAACAGCCGGTACGCAAAACCCGACAAAGCTACGTCATCCGGGTGGGCGGCGGCGATCGCCTCGATCGCGTGCAGCGCTTCCCGGTCGCCGCCGTCAAACTGTTCCCAAAGCCGGGTCAGCTCGGCGCGCGCATTGGCATCCATTCGCGGTGCCGGCTCCCAGACGACGATCGGCGTCGGGCGGCCCGACAGGACGATCCGGCCCATCGGACGGAGGGTCTGCGTGGCGTCGCCATCGATATGATTGCGGACATCATCACTGATCAGCGCGACGCTCTTCAGATATTTGTTGGCGCCTTCCAACCGGGCGGCGGTGTTCATGGCGTCGCCAATCGCGGTATAGCTGATGCGGCCCTCGCCGCCGAAATTCCCTACGATCGCTTCACCATAATGAAGGCCGACGCGGGTCCGGCCAACCATTGCCCGGTCCGGGTCAGCCTCGCCGAACTTCTGGGTGAAACTGAGCATCTCAAGCGCCGCGGCGACCGCGTTGCTGCCGTCGTTGGGGCGGGCGATCGGAGCGCCCCAGAAAGCGACGACGGCGTCGCCGACGAACTTGTCGATGGTGCCCCCATGATTGAGGACGATGTCGCTCATGCCGTCGAGATAGGCGTTAAGGATCGACGCCGTTTTTTCCGCGGGAATTTCGTGGCTCAGCTCGGTGAAGCCCTGAATGTCGGTGAACAGCGTATAGATCGCCAGTCGCTCGCCGCGCAGCGAGAGCTTGTTCGGGTCCTTCAAAATCTGCGCGGCAATGTCGCGCGGCAGATATTTGCCGAGCGCCGACTGGGCGAAGCGCTTCTGGTCGGAGCCCATTGCCTTCACCGTCGCTTCGGTCGCCATGTACGCGAGCAGCCACCCGGTGATCCAGCCGAAGGCGGGCAAGCCCTGCGTATCGATCCCCTGCCATTCGAACAGCACGGGAACCGCGCTGAAAAAACCGAGCTGACCGACGATCAACAAGGTCAGGATGCCCGGCCGCGTATCGATCATCGAGGTAAATGACCCCGCGAGAACGACGAAAACGGCGACGATCCACAACGCGAAGCCGTTGACTCGCCCGGGCAACCGTCCGTCGAGCAATTGCGTCAACATGGTCGCGTGGACCTTGAGACCGGTGGTGGGATCGCCTGTAAGGCGCGTCGCCGGTGTCTCGAACTGGTCGAGGTCGGGCAGGTCGCCTCCGATCAGGACGAAGCGGCCCTTGACCTCGTTGGCCAGCAGCGAAGCGCCCTCCGGGGTTGCGAACAAATCGATGGGAAGGCTGGTGAAGACCTCGCGCTGGTCATTGGTGCCGAAGCCCTTGGGGGCGCGGTAGAGTACGCTGCCCTGATAATTGGCGGCACGCTTCTTGCCGGACATGGCCACCGGCAGGAACGGCGGCAAATCGCGATACTGGGCGGGCCAGTTGCGCATGACATTGTCATTGTCGGCCTCGAGCCGGATCGAGGACTTGCGGACGTTCGGGTTGTCGATCGCCCTGACGAAGGTGTCCATGAATTCCTGCTGCCAGATGTCGACATCGAAGCTGTTGTGGGAATTGGTGGCGTAGCCCAGCCACACCGGCGTCTTCATCTCGTGCAAGGCCCTGAGCAGCAACGGGTCGTCGGCTTGGGCCTGATCGATCAAAATATCGATGCCGATCGCCCTTGCGCCCATCTTGTCGAGGTTGATCAACGCGTTGGCCAGGGTCGTGCGATCAAGTGGGGAGCGCTCCCCGGTGGTGCGCTGAGTATCCGGCGTGAAGGGGACGAGGAGAACGCGCTTGTCCTGGTCGACCGGGTGGCGGAGCGACGCGGCCAGAGCGCGGCCGTCGTAGAGCGCGCGCTCGGCATCGACCGCCAGATCAAGATGCCAGGAGAAGCGGGCGAGAAGGATGGCCAGGACGATAAAGACGACAGTCGCGATGCGCCGCGGAAGTGGCACGCGCGCCAGGTCCTCGCGCACCGCGGCGAGAGTCGGCTTTGCCTGCTCGGTGAGCGGGTCGGCCGCGTGCCGCCAATGGACTGGCTTGTCCATCGGCCTAGCCGTGACGGTTCCGCGCGCGCGCAGTCATGTCTGCCAGTGTAAGCATCGCCGTCCCCGCCGGCCTTCCCCGAAAAATTGCCGAGTCGTCGTGGTTAAGAGGCGCTTAACCCGGGATATGAAAAAATGCGAGTTAACGCGGGGCAATTGTCCCGCCTGGGGACTCCTAAAGACGGGCTTTTTCGGCCTGTGCCCAGGCAAGTTCGGCCAGGGGCTCGGTCACCGCCGCCGTCGCCTCGGCATGGGCGGAAGAGGCGCTGCCGCGGGCCAGCCGGCCACGGATTCCGTGGCAAATCGCCGCCAGCCGGAAGATGACGAAGACGATCAGATAGTCGAGATGTGGCAGGCTGGAGCGGCCGGTGCGCTCGCAATAAGCGGTGACATATTCCTCCTCGCTGGGAATTCCGAGCTCGGTGAAGTCGAGACCCTTGAGACCGGTGAACATGCCCGCAGGCATGCGGTACATCATCAAATGATAGACGAAATCGGCCGCCGGATCGCCGAGCGTCGACAATTCCCAATCGAGGACGGCGATCACCTTGGGCTCGGCGGAGGCGAAAATCATGTTGTCGCAGCGGAAATCGCCGTGGACTACCCGCGCGTCGCCACTGTCGGGCGGGAGATTGTCCTTCAGCCAGGCCACGAGCCGATCCATGGCCGGAACGCGTCCTGCTTCGATATCGGTCTCATACTGCTTCGACCAGCGCGCGACCTGGCGCTCGACGAAGCCGGTGGCGCGGCCATAATCGCCAAGGCCGATCGCCTGCGGGTCGAAGCCGTGCAGCCAAGCGATGGTCGCGTTCATGGCGTCGAAATGGGCGGCGCGTTCCAGACGCGACAGGCCCGGGAAATGCGCTTCCCAGACGATGCGCCCGTCGACCATGTCCATGACGTAGAAGGGCGTGCCGATGACATTTTCGTCCTCGCTGAGTCCATGGACGTGCGGAACCGGGAAGCCGGCGGCGCCGAGCGCGGCGATGACCCGATATTCGCGCTCGACGGCATGCGCGCCTGGAAGCAATTTTCCCGGCGGCTTGCGCCTCAGGACGTAAGAGCCGCTGGGAGAGTCGAGCCGGTAAGTCGGGTTCGACTGGCCGCCCTTGAACTGGCTGACGGTCAGCGGTCCGCGGAAACCGTTGACATTGTCATGCATCCAGCGTGCCAGCACCTCCTCGTCGAAGCGCAGCCGCTCGTTGACCACGCGGGTGCCGGTATTGGCCTGAGTGCGGTCCATTTCAGAGACCTTCCCGAAATCCTTGGCTGAAACAAGTTAGGCGTGTCAGGGTTCATTGGATATGCCGCGCCTCATCCACCTCTCCGACCTTCATTTCGGCGCCCACGACCCGAGGATGGTCGAAGCGGTCGAGGCACGCATCGGCGAGGAAAGGCCTGACCTGGTAGTGATCAGCGGTGACTTCACCCAGCGGGCGCGGACAGATCAGTTCAAGGAAGCCTGCCACTTCCTCACGCGCCTGAAAGATGCCGGCCACGAGGTGCTGGGCGTTCCCGGCAACCACGACGTACCGCTCTACGACGTGCTGCGGCGCTTCCTGTCGCCGCTGACCCGCTACAGGCGCTTCATCGACGAGACCTTATGCCCGTATCACGAGCTGAACGGGGCCGCGGTTCTTGGCATCAACACCGCGCGCTCGCTGACCTTTTCCGACGGGCGTATCAGCGAGGAACAGATGGACTTCATCCGTTCGACCTTCGAGCGGGCGCGCGATGTGCCGCGGATCCTCGTCACCCATCACCCCTTGTTCGCGCTGCCGATCGGCGGAGAGGTCGCGAAAGCGGTCGGCCGGTCGGAGCTGGCGCTCGACGCAATTGCCGACGCCGGAGTCGACATCCTGCTCGCCGGACACAACCATAAAGCCTCAAGCCATTCGGCACGCGATCTGGCAACGCGAGCTGGCCCGGCGCTGGTGATCCAGGCCGGCACCGCCACTTCGACCCGGCTTCGCGACGAGGAGCAGAGCTTCAACCGCATCGACATCGACGGCGAGCGCGTGACGCTGACAGTGCAGAGCTGGGACGGACAGGGCTTTGTCTCCGGCGACGCGCAATCCTTCGCCCGGGAAAGCGATCACTGGCGGCTGGCAAAAAGGCCAGTAGTTCCCGAACCAGCCAATTGACGGCTTGTGCGTAAGCCTTTGACCCGATTAGGGAGGGGCGCACAGGGGAGACGGGAATGCCGACGGCAGCGCCGAGCGACAAACGGCTGGAGTTGCCGCAGTTCGATCTGTCCGAATTCGTTCGCCGCGTCCTCGCCGAGGACCTGGGATCCGGCGGCGACGTAACGTCCGCGGCGACCATCGCCGCCGACGCCCGCTTCTCCGCCACCATGAACTGCCGCGAGCCGATCACCGTCGCCGGCCTCGACATCGCCATCGCCTTTTTCCGCGCACTCGACCGCGACGTCCGTGTCAAAAAGGAAGCTTGCGACGGCGACAGCGTACCGGCGGGCGCCGTGCTGATGCGGCTCGACGGTCATGCGCGGGCGATGCTGGCGGCGGAGCGATCGGCGCTGAATACGCTGCAGCATCTGTCCGGAATCGCGACCCTGACCCGCCGCTATGCCGATGCGATCGAGGGGAAGGGTGCCGTGCTGCTCGATACCCGCAAGACCGTTCCGGGCCTACGCCTGCTGGGGAAATATGCGGCGCGCATGGGCGGCGCCCACAACCACCGCATGCGGCTCGACGACGGCGTGCTGATCAAGGACAATCATGTCGCCGTTTGCGGCGGAGTCGAGCCGGCGGTCGCCGCTGCGCGCAAGGCGAACATCGGCCTACCCATCCAGTGCGAGGTCGACCGCATCGAGCAGATCGAGCCGGCGATCGCAGCCGGCGCAGACCGCTTGCTGCTCGACAACATGCAGCCGGAAATGCTGCGCGAGGCAGTGCGGCTAGTGGCGGGGCGGGTGCCGCTCGAAGCGTCGGGCGGAGTCAATCTCGACACCATCCGCGCCATTGCCGAGACTGGAGTCGACTTCATCTCAGTCGGCCGCATCACGCAATCGGCGCCGGCGGTGGACATTGGCCTCGATTATTCGCTTCAGGAGCTTCCTCGATAAACCTACGTTATTTTTTCGAGCAAAAGCCCAAAAGCCGACCTATATGGGCCGCGAGGATTGCGGGAGAGTGAGTTTGTTCAAGGGCCTGAAGCCCATCCTGTATGGTGGCCGCGAAGTCTGGCCGCTGATCGAAGGCGGCAAGGGCGTATCGGCGACCAACCATGCGAGCTCCGGCGCTTGGGCGGCGGCCGGCGGCATCGGCACGGTCAGTGCAGTCAACGCCGATAGCTATGACGCCGAAGGACGGATCATCCCGCAGGTCTATAAGGCGCTGACTCGCCGTGAGCGCCATGAGGAACTGATCAAATATGCCATCGACGGCGCGGTCGCACAGGTCCAGCGGGCCTATGAAATCGCTTCCGGCCGCGGCGCGATCAACATCAACGTGCTATGGGAAATGGGCGGCGCGCAGCGCGTTCTGCACGGCGTTCTCGAGCGCACCAAGGGGCTGGTCAGCGGCGTCACCTGCGGTGCCGGCATGCCCTATAAATTGTCGGAGATCGCCGCTTCGTACGGCGTCTCCTATCTGCCGATCATCTCGTCGGGCCGCGCCTTCCGCGCCTTGTGGAAGCGGGCTTACTCCAAGGCCGCCGAATGGCTGAGCGCGGTCGTCTACGAGGATCCGTGGCTCGCCGGCGGCCACAACGGCCTCAGCAACGCCGAGGACCCGCGCGCGCCGCAGGATCCCTATCCGCGCGTCAAGGAACTGCGCGAAGTGATGCGTGAGGGCGGAATCCCGGATTCGACGCCAATCGTCATGGCCGGCGGCGTGTGGCGTCTGGATGAGTGGAACGACTGGATTGACAATCCCGACCTCGGCCAGATCGTCTTCCAGTTCGGCACGCGGCCGCTACTGACCCAGGAAAGCCCGATCCCGCCGGCCTGGAAGGCCCGACTAATGACGCTGGAAGAAGGCGATATCCTGCTGCACCGCTTCTCGCCGACCGGCTTTTATTCCTCGGCGGTGCGCAATCCGTTCCTGCGAGCGCTCGAAGCACGCTCGGAGCGGCAGATCGCCTTCACCAAGGAATCGCTCGGCGACCATCATTTCGAGCTCGACGTGGGTCTCAACGGGCGCAAGAACTATTGGGTCACCAAGGGTGATCTGCAGCACGCGCGCGAATGGTATGGCGCAGGCTATACGGAAGCGCTGAAGTCGCCTGACGAAACCCTCATTTTCGTCACGCCGGAAGAAAAGACGATGATCCGCAAGGACCAGGCTGACTGCATGGGCTGTCTCAGCCAGTGCGCCTTTTCGTCCTGGGCGGACAATGAGAAGAATTCGACCGGGCGGCTGGCCGACCCGCGCAGCTTCTGCATCCAGAAGACGCTTCAGGAGATCGCCCATGGCGGGCCAGTCGAGCAGAATCTGATGTTCGCCGGCCATTCGGCCTTCCGCTTCAAGTCCGACCCCTTCTATTCGAACGGGTTCGTGCCGACCGTGAAGCAGCTCGTCGATCGCATCCTGACGGGCGCATGATGTTCGGCCGTGGCCTTGCTATCGCCGCGCTGCTGTCGCTCGCGGCGCCGGCGGCCGCCCAGGAGAAGCAGCCGCCCTACTGGGCGTCGATTGCCAGCGGCGAAGCGATGATGCGCACCGGCCCTGGCAAGAACTACCCGGGTGTCTGGCTCTACAAGCGCCGCGACCTGCCCATCAGGGTGGTCAAGACCTATCCTAACTGGCGAATGATCGAGGATCCGGATGGCACCCGCGGCTGGATGCTGGTGAGCCTGCTCAGCGACCGACGGACGGCGCTCGTGAAACCCGGCGAGCCGCGCCCCATCCACGAGCGCCCGGATCCGTCGAGCCGTGTCGCATATCTGGCCGAGGCAGGCGTGGTCGGCCGGATCGAGAAGTGCAGTAACGGCTGGTGCCGCATCAAGATCGGCAAGCGGCACGGCCATATCCGCATGTCCGACATTTGGGGCGTCGGCGAGAGTGAGGTCGTGGACTAGCCATGAAGGGGGAGCGCGATGAAGCTTCCAATCGCAATCACAGCCGGAGTCCTGATGATGACCAGTCCCGCCAACTCGCAGATCGAACGCATCGGCGAGCCCACCCTCAACGGCCAGAGACTGCCCTTTTCCAGCGCCGTCCGCGCCGGAGACACGGTCTATCTGTCGGGCGCGCTCGGCGTCGGGACTGACGGCAAGCTCGTCGAGGGCATGGCGGCGCAGGCGCGGCTGGCGATGGACAATCTCGGAGTTGCGCTTAAGCAGGCGGGCCTCGGTTTCGGCGATGTCGTCAAATGCACGGTGATGCTCGACGACATGAAGGACTGGCCGGCGTTCAACCAGGTCTATGTGACCTACTTCCCCGACGGCAAATTCCCCGCTCGAAGCGCCTTCGGTGCGGATGGGCTCGCCTTAGGCGCGCTGCTCGAGGTGGAGTGCATCGCCTACGCGGGCAAGAAATAGCTAGACCAGCTCCACCGCCACCGCCGTCGCTTCGCCGCCGCCGATGCACAGGCTCGCGACACCGCGCTTGCCGCCGGTGTGCTTCAGAGCGTTGATCAGCGTGACGATGATGCGGGTGCCGCTGGCGCCGATCGGGTGGCCGAGGGCCGTGGCGCCGCCGTGGATATTGATCTTGCCGTGGGGGATGCCGAGGTCCTTCATCGCGAACATGGCGACGCAGGCGAAGGCCTCGTTGACCTCCCACAGATCGACGTCGCCGACGCTCCAGCCGGCCTTCTTCAGCACTTTGTCGATGGCGCCGATCGGGGCGGTGGTGAATTGCGCCGGCTCCTGGGCATGGGCGGCGGTGGCAATGACGCGTGCGACGGGCTGCAGGCCCTGTTCGGCGGCCGTGGATTCGCGGGTCAGTACGACCGCGGCGGCGCCGTCGGAGATGGACGAGCTGGTGGCGGCGGTGATGGTGCCTTCCTTGGCAAAGGCGGGCTTCAGCTGCGGTATCTTGTCGGGGCGGCCCCGGCCCGGGGACTCGTCGGTGTCGACGATCGTATCGCCGGCACGGCCCTTGATGGTGACCGCAACGATCTCGTCCTTGAAGCCGCCATTGTCGATCGCCGCCTTGGCGCGGGTCAGGCTCTCGATGGCGTAGGCGTCCATGTCCTCGCGGGTCAGCTGATATTCGTCTGCGGTGCACTGGGCGAAGCTGCCCATCGCCCGGCCTTCCTCATAGGCATCTTCGAGCCCGTCGAGGAACATATGGTCGTAGGCGGTGTCGTGGCCAATGCGCGCGCCCGAGCGATGCTTCTTGAGCAGATATGGAGCGTTGGTCATCGACTCCATGCCTCCGGCGACGATGACGTCGGCATTGCCGGTCAGGAGCGCCTCGGTGCCCATAATCACCGTCTGCATGCCCGATCCGCAGACCTTGTTGACGGTCGTCGCCTGCACCGACTTGGGCAGGCCGGCCTTGATCGCCGCCTGGCGTGCCGGCGCCTGGCCGAGGCCGGCGGGCAGCACGCAGCCCATGTAGATGCGGTCGATCTCCTCGCCGGTGACGCCGGCGCGCTCGACAGCGGCCTTGACCGCGGTGGCGCCGAGATCGGTCGCGGAAGCGTCGGCCAGCGCGCCCTGCATCGCGCCCATCGGCGTGCGGGCATAGGAGAGAATGACGACGGGATCGGAAGCGGTGGTGGCCATGGCTTGCCTCTAAGCTGATGTTGCAGCGCACATAGGGAGTCGGGGCGCTCTGTCCAAGGCTTTACCGCTCTGCTAGCGGCACTTCCATCAGGGAGACCCGCATGTCCGCACTCGGCCTTGAATTTGATCTCGGCGAAATGGCCGACACGATCCGCGATACGACCAAGCGCTTCGCGGACGACAAGATCGCGCCGATTGCCGCCGAGATCGACGCCAAGGACGAATTTCCCGGGCACCTGTGGCCGCAGATGGGCGCGCTCGGCCTCCATGGAATTACGGTGGAGGAGGAATGGGGCGGGCTTGGCCTTGGCTATCTCGAGCATGTCGTCGCCCAGGAGGAGGTGGCCCGCGCCTCGGCGTCGGTCGGTCTCAGCTATGGCGCCCACAGCAATTTGTGCGTCAACCAGATCCGCCGCTGGGGCAATGAGGAGCAGAAGAAGAAATACCTCCCCAAGCTGATCAGCGGCGATCATGTTGGTGCGCTGGCGATGAGCGAGGCGGGGGCCGGCAGCGACGTCGTCGGCATGAAATTGAAGGCCGACAAGAGCGGCAACGGCTATCGCCTGAACGGCACCAAATTCTGGATCACCAACGGCAGCCATGCCGACACGTTGGTCGTCTATGGCAGGACTGGCGAAGGCAGCGGAGGGATCACCGCCTTCCTGATCGAAAAGGACATGGAAGGCTTCTCGGTCGGCCAGAAAGTCGACAAGCTCGGCATCCGAGGTTCGCCGACGGCCGAGTTGGTATTCGAAGACTGCTTCGTCCCGCCCGAAAATGTGCTTGGCCCCGAAAATGGCGGCGTCGGCGTGCTGATGAGCGGCCTCGACTATGAGCGCACGGTATTGGCCGGAATCCAGATCGGCATCATGCAGGCCTGTCTCGATGTTGTGCTGCCCTATGTCCGCGAGCGCAAGCAGTTCGGCCAGCCGATCGGCAGCTTCCAGCTGATGCAGGCCAAGATCGCCGACATGTATGTCGCGCTGAATTCGTCGCGCGCGTACGTCTACCAGGTCGCCAAGGCCTGCGACGCCGGCCGGACCACGCGCTACGATGCCGCGGGCGCGATCCTGCTGGCCAGCGAGAATGCGGTGAAGGTCGCCAACGAAGCGGTGCAGGCGCTGGGCGGCGCCGGCTACACCAAGGACTGGCCGGTCGAGCGCTACTACCGCGACGCCAAATTGCTCGACATCGGCGCCGGCACCAACGAGATCCGCCGCATGCTGATCGGCCGGGAGCTGATTGGCGCTTAGGCCAAAAGAACGGCGACTCCCCAACCGATCATCGCGATTCCCGCGATGCGTGCCAGCCATTGGCCGCCACGTAGCAATTTCTCGGCGGCGATCAGCAGGGTCAGGGCGGCGACCCAGATCAGGTTCATCACTCCGCCGACGAACAGCAACGCCATCAGCAGCCAGCAGCAGCCGACGCAGTAAGTGCCGTGGATGAGACCGAGCCGAAGAGCCCCCGACGCTCCGGGCCGGTAGTAGCGGGCAAGGAACTGGGCGGGCGAACGGCAGCGCCCGAGGCAGGCGTCCTTGAGCGGCGACAGTTGGTAGAGGCCGGCGGCGATCAGCAGCCCGGCCCTGGCTTCGCGGCTGGTCAGCGCCATCGCTATCGGCGAGGCCAGCGCCCTGCGCTGCAGCTCCAGCTGCAAGGTCGCGGCGAGGAAAGCGAACAGGGTCCAGCAGGTGAGATAGCCGGCAAGGAAGCCGGCGGTTGGCGGCGGCTTGCCGCTGTCGACCGAGCGGCGGTGGACTTGCCCATAAAGCAGGACGGTGGGCGCGGCGCTCGGAACCATCATGGCGACCATCATCACCGCCCACATGGAGGCGACTAGCGGCCAGGCCGGCGGGGCCGTCATTCTCTCCATCCCGGTCATGGCGTCCATGTCGGCGCCCGACAGCAGATGGAGCCAGGCGAGGACGACCAGCAAAACAAGCGCGGCGATGGTGACCGCCTTGCTCCGAAGCAGGACCGATTCTGCGGCAGTCGGACGGTTCAGCTGCGCACCACACCGTGGCTGCCGAGGTGCAGATTGGCGAACTGGCCGTAGCTGTCGCTGAAGTCGACATGCATTGGTCCGCCGGTTGTCCTGCTCGACGCGCTGCCAATGTCCGCGACTGCATATTCGAACCCCGCCGGAAGCACGATCTGCGCGCGCGACTCTTGGCCGGAAACCTTGTTGCGGATCGGCTCGCCCACCATTTCGACATAGCCGGGAATGCTGAGCCGGCCGCGCCGGCCGTCGACGTCCACCTCGAAATCAATGTCGATGAAGACCGGCTCATGCATGTTGGCGACGGTCGAGGCGTAGACCGCGAACATGGTCGCGAAAGGGTCGGTGTCCTGGCCGGTCATGATCCGCAGCAATGCCTCGCGCTGGGCATCGTCGGCGCGGCGGTCGACGAAGGCCAGCGCCTCGCCATTGCCCTCGTGGATCGCACCCGGCCATTTGAAGATGGCGCCGATCCTGAGGCCGTCCAGCCGCGTCTCTCCATGATGGCCCTCGTCGATCTGGATGCCGGCCACCGCATGGCAATGACCCTTGTCGGGAAGCCCGTTGAATTGGCAATTGCAGCCATATTCACAGGTGCAGTTGACGAGCTCGCGGCCCTTGAATTCCCAGTAGGTCATGTTCGGCCTCGTGATCGGGACAAGCGGCCCAATTACCAGATTGCGCGCACCTCGCGAACCCACGGCGCAGATGATATTGAGGGCGCTAGGGGGAGCGGGACATGCGTCATTCGATCATCGCGCTGGGAATGCTCGGTCTCGCAGCCTGCGGGTCGCCAAAAGACGAGGATCAGGAAGCGCCGGCTGCTGTGCCGGAAAGCACCTTCGATGGCGCAATCGCCAAGGACGCCGCCGGAAAAATCGCACATGGAAAGCGGCTCACCTGGGTGCTCGGCTGCAGAGGGTGTCACCGCGAAAAGCTCGAGGGCGGTAGCTTCTACGAGCGCTATGCATCCAACCTCACGCGCGAGCTTCCCAAATACAGCGACGCTGAGATCGAGCGCGTCCTGCGCACTGGCGTGCCGTCCGACGGCCGGGAGCTTTGGGGTATGCCGTCCGAAATCTTCCAGCATTTGAGCGGGCGGGACATGGATGCGCTCATGGCCCACCTTCGAACGCTCAGGGCGACTGGCAAGCCGACCCAGCCGCCGCAGCCCTGGACCCAGGAAGGCAAAGACGAGATCGCCAAGGGCAATCTCAAGCCCGCTGCGGTCTTCGTTCGCGAAGAGAAGGACAAACGCCCCGTCGACCTCGGACCGAGCCATGCGCTCGGCCGCTACATCACCGAGGTGACCTGTGCCGAATGTCATGGACCCGAGCTGAAGGGCAATGAGGGCTTCACGCCCGACCTGATGGTCGCCGGCGGCTACAGCCGTGCCGAGTTCGAGACCCTGCTGACCAAGGGCATCCCGTCCGGCGGCCGCAAGCTCAAGAATGAGCTGATGTCCGACGTCGCCAAGGAACGCTTCTCGCGCTTCACCCCGCACGAACGCGACGCGCTCTACGTCTACCTCAAGGCCCGGGCGCAACGGTCGCAGTAGTTTGCAAAAATGGGTGCAGCCGCTAGGCCAGCGGCCATGAGCGGGCCGAGGCTAGACACAAAGATCGATCGCGACGGCGACGAGTTCCGCGCGCGCACCGAACACAACCGCAAGCTCGCCGAGCGATTGCGCGCCGACGTCGCCGAGGCGGCCAAGGGCGGGCCCGAGAAGCATCGCCAGCGCCATGTCGAACGCGGCAAATTGCTGCCCCGCGAGCGTGTCGAGCGGCTGCTCGATCCGGGCTCGCCGTTCCTAGAGATCGGCCAGCTCGCCGCCTGCGACATGTACGACAGCGAAGTGCCGGGCGCGGGGATCATCGCCGGCATCGGCCGCGTCGCCGGGCGCCAGGTGATGATCGTGTGCAACGACGCGACGGTCAAAGGCGGCACTTATTACCCGATGACGGTCAAGAAGCATCTCCGCGCGCAGGAGATCGCCGAGGCCAACCGCTTGCCGTGCGTCTATCTCGTCGATTCAGGCGGCGCCAATTTGCCGCACCAGGCCGAGGTCTTTCCCGACCGCGACCATTTCGGCCGGATCTTCTACAACCAGGCGCAAATGTCCGCGAAAGGCATCGCCCAGATTGCTTGCGTGATGGGCAGCTGCACGGCGGGCGGCGCCTATGTCCCGGCAATGAGCGACGAGAGCGTCATCGTGCGCAACCAGGGCACGATCTTCCTCGCTGGCCCGCCGCTGGTCAAAGCAGCGACCGGCGAGGAGATCAGCGCCGAGGAACTCGGCGGCGGCGACCTGCATGCGCGCAAGTCGGGCGTCGTCGATCATCTCGCCGAGAATGACGAGCATGCGCTGACCATCGTCCGCGACATCGTCAGCCACTTGGGCCAGGAGAAAATGGGGACTGTCCCCATTTTAGAGCCGCGGCCGCCGGCTTACGACGCCGAAGAGCTCTACGGCATCATCCCCGAGGACGTGCGCGCGCCTTATGACGTGCACGAGATCATTGCCCGCATCGTCGATGGCAGCGAGTTCCACGAGTTCAAGGCGCTGTACGGCTCGTCGCTCGTCTGCGGCTTTGCGCACATCTGGGGCATGCCGGTGGCGATCCTCGCCAACAACGGCATCCTGTTCAGCGAGAGCGCGGTCAAGGGCGCACATTTCATCGAACTCGCCTGCCAGCGCCGCATTCCGCTCCTGTTCCTTCAGAATATTTCAGGCTTCATGGTCGGCGGCAAATATGAGGCGGAGGGCATCGCCAAGCACGGCGCCAAGCTGGTCACGGCGGTCGCCACCGCCAGCGTGCCCAAGATCACCGTGCTGATCGGCGGCAGCTTCGGCGCCGGCAATTACGGCATGGCCGGCCGCGCTTATAGCCCACGCTTCCTCTTCACCTGGCCCAACAGCCGGATCAGCGTCATGGGGGGCGAGCAGGCGGCGAGCGTTCTGGCGACCGTCCACCGCGACGCCGACAAATGGACGCCCGCTCAAGCCGAGGACTTCAAGCAGCCGATCCGCGACGATTATGAGGCGCAGGGCAACCCCTGGCATGCGACCGCGCGGCTGTGGGACGACGGCATCATCGATCCCGTGCAGACGCGGGACGTGCTTGGCCTGGCCTTCGCGGCGACGCTAAATGCACCGATCCCCGAACGGCCGCAGTTCGGCGTGTTCAGGATGTGAGCGCGATGATAATTCCTTCTTTTGTGCTCGCTTTGCAAAGTATTTCAGGTCAGCTCCCGCCCGCACAGCCTATTCCGCCGCCGGACTTCGAAAGCGCCAACGTGCTAGCGCCAATCCAGGGGATTTTCGCGGCGTTCGAGGCCGGCGATTCGGCGGCGATGCTTCGCTTTGTCCACCCGGACGGACGGGTCACCGCGACCGGCGAAAGGGCGAGCGGCAGTGGGCTCCGCAAACTGAGCTGGACGGAGTTCGCGCAGCGCGTCACGCCCGTCGGCCGTTTTCAGGAACGCATCAGCGACCCGGCGATCGAAATCGACGGCGACGTCGCCATGGTCTGGGCGCCGTTCGTTGTCCGCGTGAATGGCAAGGTCAGTAATTGCGGATTCGACCATTTCGATCTGGTCCGTGAGAGCGGCGCGTGGAAGATCATGAACCTAACCTTCTCCTCGCGCATTGCGGGTTGCCCGGCCGAGTGATTCAATCGCTTCTCATCGCCAATCGGGGGGAAATCGCCTGCCGGATTATCCGCACGGCGAGACGGCTGGGGGTTCGTACGGTCGCCGTCTATTCGGATGCGGATGCCAAGGCGCTGCACGTGCGCATGTCGGACGAGGCGGTGCACGTCGGGCCGTCGCCGGCGGCGCAAAGCTATTTGCGCGGTAACAAGATCATCGCAGCAGCCAGGGAAACCGGAGCCGAGGCGATCCATCCAGGCTACGGCTTCCTCAGCGAGAATGCCGATTTCGCCGAGGCGGTGATCGACGCCGGGCTGATCTGGGTCGGGCCGAAGCCGGACAGCATTCGCGCCATGGGCCTCAAGGACGCCGCCAAGAAATTGATGGCCGAGGCCGGCGTTCCGGTCACCCCCGGCTATCTCGGCGAGGATCAGGACCCGAAGCGGCTCAAGAGAGAAGCGGGCGCGATCGGCTATCCGGTGCTGATCAAGGCGGTCGCCGGCGGCGGCGGTAAGGGCATGCGCCGGGTCGACCAGCCCGGCCAGTTCGACGATGCGCTCGATAGCGCGAAACGCGAGGCGGCGAGCGCGTTCGGCGATGACCGAGTCCTGATCGAGAAATACATCCTCTCGCCCCGCCACATCGAGGTGCAGGTGTTCGGGGACGCCCACGGCAACGTCGTCCATTTGTTCGAGCGCGACTGCTCGCTGCAGCGGCGGCACCAGAAGGTGATCGAGGAAGCGCCCGCGCCAGGCATGGACGAGGCGACGCGCGCGGCGGTGTGCGACGCGGCGGTGCGCGCGGCGCGGGCGGTGCATTACGAGGGCGCGGGGACGATCGAGTTCATCGCCGACGCGTCGGAGGGCCTCAAGGCCGACCGCATCTGGTTCATGGAAATGAACACCCGGCTGCAGGTCGAGCATCCGGTGACCGAGGAGATCACCGGCCAGGATCTGGTCGAATGGCAGTTGCGCGTGGCGAGCGGCGAAAAGCTGCCGAAGACACAGGATGAGTTAAGGATCGGCGGCTGGGCAATAGAAGCTCGGCTCTACGCTGAGGATCCGGCCAAGGGCTTCCTGCCGAGCGTCGGCGCGCTCGAACATTTTAACCTCGGCGAGGGCGGCCGCATCGAGACCGGAGTCGAAGAGGGCGACATCATCTCTCCTTTCTATGACCCGATGATCGCCAAGTTGATCGCGACCGGCGCGACGCGCGAGGAAGCGATTGAGGAACTGGCCGCAATCCTCGACGAAGCTGAAGTCTGGCCCGTCAATACAAATGCCGGTTTCCTGTTCAATGCGGTGCTCGACACTGATTTCGGTACCGGCCGGATCGATACCGGCTTCATCGAGCGCAAGCTCGACGAGCTGGTGCCGGATGTCGAACCAGGAGACGCCATCTGGCTAGCGGCTGCGGCGGTGGTGACGGCCGAAGATGAAGGCGACTTTTTGGCCGGACTCGCGGGCTTCCGCCTCAACGCCGGCACCACGGCTACCGTCGCGCTCGGCCGCCACGGCGAGTTCCGCGCCGTTACTCTCGATGACGAGCAGCCACTGGCCGCTGCCTCGGGCTTCCGCGACGATGAACGGGTGGTCGTGTTCTACGAAGGCCAGGCCTATGAGTTTGAACGCAAGGCGCGCGGAAGCGTCCATGGCCACGGCGCCGTCGACGGCGCCATCGTCGCGCCCATGCCGGGGAAGGTGACCAGCGTCGAAATTGCGGCCGGCGGAAGCGTCGACAAGGGGCAACGGTTGCTGACGTTGGAAGCCATGAAAATGGAGCATGGTCTGATGGCGCCATTCG
Source organism: Pseudomonadota bacterium (assembly GCA_046734995.1). Lineage (GTDB taxonomy): Bacteria > Pseudomonadota > Alphaproteobacteria > Sphingomonadales > Sphingomonadaceae > Sphingomicrobium. The sequence continues at coordinate 7,800 of JBKPSK010000099.1, read as the reverse complement.
ATGGCGTGGTGATCGAGCTGAACGCGAAAGTGGGCGCACAAGTCAGCGAGGGCACGGTATTGGCGGTGATTACCGCAGCTGAAGAATAAGGAAACCGTTCGCCCTGAGCTTGTCGAAGGACTGCATTTCTCCTTACGGCGCAAATTGAAGGGCAGGGCTTCGACAGGCTCAGCCCGAACGGGATGAGGAAGGCTGAGTTATGCAAATAAATGGAATCGCAGCAGTAGTTACCGGCGGCGCGTCGGGACTCGGCGAAGCGACCGCACGGGCGCTCGCGGCCAAGGGCGCCAAGGTCGCCGTCTTCGACCGCGACGTCGAACGCGGCGAAAAGGTCGCCGGCGAGATCGGCGGCATTTTCTGCGAGGTCGACGTCACCAGCGACGAGAAGGTCGCGGCAGCCTTCGCAAAGGCGCGGGATGCGCACGGGCAGGAGCGGGTATTGGTCAATTGCGCCGGCGTCGCCAACGCCGCCAAGACGGTCGCTCGCGACAAGGAGACCAAGGAACCGAAATTCTACCCGATGCAGCAGTTCGAACTGGTGATCGGCATCAACCTCATCGGCACTTTTCGCTGCATCGCGCACAGCGCCCACGGAATGGTCGGCCTCGACCCGCTCGAGGATGCCGAGCGGGGCTGCATCATCAACACCGCCTCGGTGGCGGCGCAGGACGGGCAGATCGGCCAGGCGGCCTATTCGGCCTCCAAAGGCGGCGTCCTGGCAATGGCGCTGCCGATCGCCCGCGACCTGATGAACGACGGGGTGCGCGTGAACACCATCCTGCCAGGCGTGTTCAAGACACCGATGGTGGCGATGATGCCGCCGAATGTGCAGGACGCGCTCGCCGCGCAGGTGCCCTTCCCGAAGCGGCTCGGCACGGCCGAGGAATATGCGCGGCTCGCCATCTTTATGGTCGAGAACGCCTATATCAACGCGGAGGCGGTGCGGCTCGACGGCGGTATCCGGATGGCGCCTCGTTGATCGAGAACGAGGCGAAGCTTCTTGACGATATGGCCGAGGCCGCGCGCGAAGCGGGCGCGGCGATCCTCGACATTGTCCGCAGGGGTTTCGACATCGAGCAGAAGGGGGACCTTTCGCCGGTAACCGACGCCGACCGCGCCGCCGAGCTCATCATCCTCGCGGCGCTGGCCAAATCCGCGCCGGGCGTGCCGGTTATTGCAGAAGAAGAAGTCGCGGCAGGGCGGATCCCGGCCCATGCCGGCACTTTCTTCCTGGTCGACCCGCTCGACGGCACGAAGGAGTTCGTGCGCGGCGGTGACGATTACACGGTGAACATTGCTCTGGTGGTCGACAATCGACCGCGGGTCGGGACCGTCTTCGCGCCGGCGACGGGCAGGCTGCACGGCGGCATCGCCGGCGCCGGCGCCTGGCTCGACGAAGGGCGAGGCAGGGTGGCGATCGGCTGCCGAACCTGCCCCAAGCCGCCAATCGTCGTCGCCTCCAAGTCGCATTTCTCTCAGAACACGTCCGACTATCTGGCGCTTGCGGCACCGGGATGCGGTTATGAGGCGATCGGCTCGAGCCTCAAATTCTGCATAGTCGCCGAGGGCCGCGCCGATCTCTATCCGCGGCTTTCGCCCACCAGCGAATGGGACACCGCGGCCGGCCATGCGGTGCTCCTCGGCGCCGGCGGCCGGGTCGACGGGCCGGACGGTCGGCCGCTCGCCTACGGCAAGCCCGCCTTCCTCAACCGCGCCTTTATCGCCACCGGCGGCTGGGAGGCGCCTTCCTGCCATCCGTTCCTCGAGGATTTCGCCGGCGGCGGCGAATTGCCGGAAGGGGTCTGATCAGCGGACGGGCGCGTGCCAGGCGGAATATTCCATCCAATCCGGATGGAACTCTCTCCGCCGTTCCCCGGCGCGCTCGCGCTGCAGCCGCTCGATCTCGCGCTTTAGGCTCATGATTTCGGACTGGAGGGCTGCCAATGTCAGGTCATGGCGGGTCCGGGTGAGGGCAAGCAGGCCGGTCAGTCGCTCGGCTTCCGCCAAGGCGGAGCGGGCTTCAGCAAGCCATTGGTCCTGGTCTGAATTACGTGGACTCACGGCTACTCGCCTCCCTCAGGGGCGGCGCCCATAATGCCACGAAATTGATGAACCGTGGCGCTTATGTCCGAAATCGATGCAATTTCCACTGCCTTGGCGCCGCTTTGATGGATATTATGGACCTGCTCGGTTCTTCTTACGACGTCATTTCTTGGGAAAGGCGCGTTATGAGTGAACTAGAGACTGTACTGCCGGGGGCGGCTGTCGAATATAGTTCCAGCAAACCCGCATTATTGTTCAGCAGCGACGCACGACGCCGTGCCCGAGCCGAAACGGCGCTCTCTGCGTCGGGCGTGCGGCTGGTCGATTCGGTGCCACTGGAGCACGCTTCGGAGCGGCTCGACGGGCAGCTTTCTCTCGGCCTGGCCTGGCTTGAGCTTGGCGAAGAGGATGCCACCATGGCGCTCGACGCCCTGCTGGCGAGACTCAACGCAATGGCCGAAGATCGCGGTACCGTCGTCATTGCCTCCACCCCGCTCGAGCTCGTCGACATGGTGGCCGCCCGGCTGACCAGCCGTCCCACCGAAATCCTGGTTGATCCCGACGACACCCAGCGCGCCGCAACACTGGCGGCGGTTTTCTCCGGCGCGTTGGATGAAGCCGGCGTCAGCGACGTCGGCAAGGACAATGCCGTGCGCCTTCGCCAGCTGTCGGACGAAATGGGCCGCATCGCCGCCACGCTCGCCCGGCTGTCGACCGGGCCAGGCGGCCCGGCCGTAAAGCCGAGCGAGGACAAAGCACCCGCTCCGTCGGTCGATGCCGAGACTGTCCGCGCCGTCATCCGCGCCCGCCGGCTGCGCTCGCGATTCTTTTCGGAAGAGCTTTTCGCCGACCCGGCCTGGGACATGCTGCTTGACCTGCTGCAAGCTGAAATCGCCCAGCTGCGGGTCCCCGTCTCATCGCTGTGCATTGCTGCGGCGGTGCCGGCGACGACTGCGCTACGCTGGATCAAGACGATGACGGAACAGGGCTTGTTTGTCCGTCGGGCCGATCCCCATGACGGCCGCCGGGTCTTCGTCGAGCTGGCGCCGACGGCCAGCGACGCCATGCGCCGCTATTTCGCCGAGATCGGCAAGCCAGTCGTGGTCTAACGTCCGCACAAAATAGGCTCCCCTCTTTTGTTCGATATGTCGAACATAGAGCGCGATTGTGTTTGATCAATCGGACATTACTCCATAATGGAGATATTGTGCAGGCTGGACGCGATGGGGACCTTAGGAGAGCAACTCTACGAGGATCTAATGCGACTGAGGCCGGAAGGCCTGTCCGCTAATGCGTGGGCAGTGAAGGCAGGGGTGAGCCGCACGATCTGGATGGACATCCGCCGCCACGGCAATCCCTCCCGAAAGACACTAGAGAAGCTGCTGGCGGCGGCAGACTCAAATCTCGCCGAGTTCGAAGCGCTGCGGATCGGTCCGCCACCAGGGAGTGGTGGTCCCAAGCCATTCTCCTCGCAGCTCGGCGAAGCAGGAAGCGCCTGGCGGCATGCGCCTCTATCGCCATTGCCGGTCGTGGAGAGCAGGCCGGGCGGCGAGTGGGGCGGTTCCGGAACTCAGCTAGAGGTGATTCGGCTCGTGCCGGACCAAGTGGTGGACCGACTTGCCCGTCCCTCAAGCCTGGCCGGAGATTCCCAGGCTTACGCCCTCACCGTCGTTGGCGATTCAATGTGGCCGCGTTACCGGCCCGGCAGGCGTGTCGCGGTTTCCCCCGCCTCTCCGATCGCAATTGGCGACGATGTCCTGCTGCTTTTCCGGCGGGAAGGCGAAGAAGACCAGGAAGGGCTGCTGAAAGAGCTTGTCCGGCGTTCGGCTACTGCGCTGGAATTGCGCCAATTCAACCCGGACAAGACCTTTGTCGTGCCGGCTGACGCAATTGAGGCGGTGCACAAGGTCGTTGGCGAGGTGATTTAGGGGGTCGGGCTGCCAATTGGCTAAACCCGTATATTGGCCGCCAGGCGCTTGCCGATAAGGTAGCAGCATGGCAGGGCGGGGCCCTCGCATGGCAAGGGCGCTTAGCTCAGCTGGTAGAGCGGCTCGTTTACACCGAGTAGGTCGGCGGTTCGAACCCGTCAGCGCCCACCATCCGATGGTACTGATCCAATGCTTTCGGCCGCTTGGTGGAGTTGCACGGGGCTGAGTTCGCTCGGCTCCACGCATTCGTCGAGGAAAGCGCAAAAAACCGGCGAGAAAGCTGTCTTCCGCAGCCGCCACCAGTTCTGGACGCCTGGCTGGTGGAAGTACATCTGCGCGTGGTTCGACCAGGGTTGCCATTCTGCCTGGCGGATGCGGCCCTTGCAAAACTGCAGGTACATGTTCTCATAATGCTTAAACAGCGCGAAGATGGCGGTCATGAAGCGCATCCGATCGGCATCGCTTAAGTCGGCGAACGTTGCATTAGTGCTTGCCAGGCCGGCGCCAAATGCCTCGGCGTTGCTGCTGAGCACCTCTGCCACTCCCAGCCAGTTCGAGGCGATGGCCTGCTCGGTCTGCGCACGCGTCGCATTAGCCTGTTCACGGATCTGAAGGCCGACAAAGATAAGCGAGGCAAAAACTGCCAGGACTCCGGCGATCTGGCTTAGAAGCGACAGCGTCTCGAGCGTCATGCCAAGCTCCGCACCAGCTTCACGGCCAGGCAGAGCCATGGCGGATTGGGGATGACCTGCTGGCGGCCGCCGGCTTCGAGAGGAAGCAGCTGCAGCCTCTCCTCGTCGCGGTTGATTAGGCGGCCGAACAGGAAGCGGCCGGCGGGTCGGGGCACTAGCACGTCGCGATTCAGGGCCGCGGCGAACTGCTCCGGTTGCAGCCGGTCCAGCCAAACCTCGTCGCCGGCGCGATAGTCGCCGATGCTGGAAGCAACGGTCATCGCTACTTGCCCCGCGGCGCTGCGCGGCGGGACAACCAGACCCGTGCGCCGAGGCGCCTGCGCCCCGTTTGAGCCAAGCACGGCGATCACCTCGAGCTCGGCGCGCTCCGGATGGTCGACGAGGTCGGCGGCGTCGACTCCGAGCGCCGCCGCGATCCGGTTGAGCCAGCCGACCGAGACGGTGCGGGTTCCCGTCTCCAGTCGGCCGATGGTCTGAGCGGTCGTCGGGGGCGAGCAGCGGCGAGCGACATCGTCGAGCGTTAGTCCCTTCGCCTTGCGCACTTCGCGGATGCGGGTGATCATCGAACGGCCTCAAAAGATAACCAATACGGTTTTTCTACTGTCCTACAGATTTGCCGATGTGGCAAGCCCTTCCAGCGAATCGGCAGGAGGAGGCGAATTTGGCCCAGGCGCGCAACTTGTTGCTTATGGAATGCATGATCGAGGGCGAGATCGTGGCGTTACCTGCACGCCGGGCCGGCACCAAGCGGCTGCGCCGATCCGTGACGGTGAATCTGGCCGAGTCCCCATTGGGCTGGCTCTACGCGCGCGGCCATATCGTCAGGCGCCAGTTCGACGCCGGGGAGAAACTGCGGAACGACTGGGAGCGCGGACAGCTGGCGACGCGTGTGACCATGGCCTGGGATTCGGTGCCGGTCAGCGGCGGACGCGGCGGTCAGGTCCCGTCGGCCGATCTCAGCGCCGGGCAGATCGATGCCCGCCGACGCTTCGAGGCGGCGATCGGCGCCGCCGGTCCGGGCCTTGCCGATATCTTGTGGCGGATTGTCTGCTCGGGCGAGGGCATGCGCGAGGCCGAAAGCGCCTTGGGCTGGCCGGCACGTGCCGGCAAGGTCGTGCTGACGATTGCCCTCGACCGGATTGCCAACTTCTACCGGATCGCCGGTTAGCGGCCGCCGCCGCCGCGGTTGTCGCGGCTGGACCTACGCTTGTGGCCGGACTTGTCCTTGCCCTTCAACGGCGCCTGGCCGCTGCGGCCTTTCATGGCCTCATGCTCCTTGATCGTCGGGTCGAGGAGGCCGGTATGGCTTTCGCCCTTGCCGCTGTTCTCGCGCATTGTTTGTCTCCGCAAAAATGCTAGCGCAACAACTGCCGATGCCAGGCAAATGTCCGCCGCGTCGCCACGAAAGGGGAATGACATGATCCTCTACGGCTCCACGTTCTCGCCCTTCGTCCGCAAGGTGATGGCCTATGCCGGTGAAAAGAGCCTCGACATCGAGCTGAAGGCGACCGGCTTCCCGGATGCCGAGCCGGACTTCTGTTCCGCCAGTCCCTTCAAGAAGATGCCGGCGCTGGTCGACGGCGACTTCTGCCTCGCCGACTCCTCGGCGATCATCCACTATCTCGAGGCCAAATATCCCGAGCCGATGCTGATCCCAACAGAGCCGCGCGCCCGCGGCCGGACGATCTGGTTCGACGAGTTCGCCGACACGATCTTCTTTGCCTGCGGCGCGAAGATGTTCTTCAACCGGATTGTATCGCCTTACTTCCTCAAGCGACCCGGCGACTTATCCGTGGCAGAGGCGGCCGAGCGCGAGGAATTGCCGCCGATTCTGGATTATCTGGAAACGGTCGTCCCTGACGACGGCGCCTACTTGGTAGGCGACAGCCTGACACTTGCCGATATTGCCGTGGCTAGCCCATTTGCCAATCTTGGGCACCTCGGCATCGAACTCGACTGCCGGCGCCATCCTCGAACGGCAGCCTACGTGACTAGGATGCTCGCCCGTCCAAGCTTCAGCCAGTGGGTAGAACGCGAGCGCGCCCAGCTCGCCAAGATTGGCGTAGCTGCCTGAACAAAACGCCGCGCCCCGGTGGACGGAGCGCGGCGTCCTTGCAGGCGTGACGAACGCCTAGCTGTTGCTGTCGGAACCCTCGTCAAAATCTGAGTCGCGATCCTGCGACTGACCAGTTTCGATGTCGGACTTTCCGGCCTGGGTGTCCTGAGCGCCTTGGTCCTGGGCAGCGAAGTCCTGGTCCTGTTCGCCCTTGGTCACATAGTCGCTGGAACTGTCATTCCCAGAGCCGACGAAGCCGCTTGAGCTTGCGCCGCCGGTCTGGCCGGTCCGTTCGGACAGGGTCGTGTCGCCGCCCTCTGGCTGGCCGGCCTCGCCGGTCGTGTCCTTACCGGCCTTCTGACCGAACTGCTCATCCTGCGCCTGGCCGGTTTCATTTTCGCGGTTGCGCGCTTCGGTCTCGCGGTCGATTCCGCTTTGGCCTTCGGTTTGCGAAGGGACCTGCTTGTTGTCGTTGCTCATACACTGCCTCCTCGTCGCCCCATGCTCTCGGCGCGATTAACAGCGAGGGATGCGCAAGCGTTCCAAGCCGTTGCGACGAATGGAAGCCGTGGAAACATTTGTGAAAATTACGTTGGCGTAACCAGCGGCCCGTTCCGCCGTTTCGGTTGGGAAATGACCGAGCGCGGTTGCGACGAACCGTTTGAAACGCCGACGAAAAAGGCCGCCGGACTCGCGTCCGGCGGCCTCCATTTCGAATTGGGGAAGGCTTAAGCCTCGTCCGATTCCGTTTCGTCGCCGGTCGCAGCTTCGGGCTCTGCCGGAACCTCGGCTTCGCCGACCGCAGGAGCGGCGTCCTCGGTTGAGGCCGGCTCGGCAGGAGCCTCCGCCGCTTCCTCGGCGGAATCCTCGGCAGCGAGCTCTTCGACGGCGAGCGGAGCGGCCTCCTCCTCGAACATCTGGGTGAGCACGTCCACGCCCTGCGCCTGCAGGTCCGCCTCTTCGGGCGAGCGGGCGACGTTGACGTGGATGGTGACGCTGACCTCAGGGTGCAGCGCAACCTTCACGTCATGCACACCGATCGCCTTGATCGGCCGGTCGAGGACGATCTGGCTCTTCGACA
>JBKPSK010000098.1:0-9992 GCA_046734995.1 Pseudomonadota bacterium | reverse complement strand
CGCCAGCGTCGATCTGGACCTGCAGCTGGTGGCTGTAGGTGCGGTCACCGCCCCACTGGGCCGCGGCAGAAGTCGCGAGTGAAAGCGCGGCGACGCCTGACATCATCATGTAAATCGGTCGCATTGTATTTCTCCTTTGGTCACCATGCTGGGGAAGCGGCTGCGGCGCTGATTGGTGGGACACGTCGTTGACGCTCCCCCCCGAAGCGGCAGTGAAGTACGCCGGACGGAGGTGATTTTCTGCCTCGGTCCGGCGCTTCCTGGTTTAGATAGTCTGGAGGTTCAGCGCGCAGGGCTGACGTTCCTTATTGGTGCCCACGTCGTAGGACAAACGCTGGCCGATCGTCGGGACAGTATTGTTGACCCAGGAAAAAGCGCTGCGCTCGAAGCGAAGCATGTCGCCGCCGGCTTCCGGCTTGATCTCTCCGTGGCCCTTGTCGGTGTCGAATGACTTCACAGTTCCAAAATATTTCATGGTGAGTTCCTTTGTTGGCACGCGCCGAGATTGGCGCCCTGCCGCTAGGAGACGTCAAAGATGGAGGCAGGTGCGACTTAGCGCCCAAGACCCGTCGATTTCGACTGGTAGCAAGGATCATGTAAACATTACGAGAAGATATTACAAGGTATTATCCAAAACAAATGTAATCAGATAATTTGGAACATATTCGCATCTTTGTATATTGTATCATGTACCTGCGGAGGATTTATTATGCTTTATTTGGATTTCGAAAGTAAGATAGTTTTATCGAACGCAGGGCCTACGGACACCCGGCGCTCCGTCAGCGGGCAATCGTAACGTGCGCTATGCGAGCTTTATGGTGGCCCTAATCGGTGGCCTCGCGCTTCTTGGAGTGGCAGCGGCTTGGTGGAATATACTTCGTCAACCAAAGACAGCCCCGACCGCCCGGCGCCTTCGACAGGATGGTGTCCGGCTGGATTCAGCGGCGACCGCGTCTGTGCTGGCGTTTGGATTGTGCACAATCGCCGCAGTGCTGGCGATTGTTGGTTGGCTTGATGTCGCTGGTTGAGCCCCAGAAGCGTCGAGTCCTTGGCGGTCCTTAGGCGCTGAAGCTGCCTTCGGCCGGTGATCGCTGGTTTCATTTTGTTCTACTCAACGCCTTTGCGAACTTTCGAAACCCGCTAAATGTCCGCTTTTCACCCAAGGCTGACTCTTGATTTTTCTGACCTACAGCCAGGCGACTGTGCCACCGAGGCGCTGGCTCTTTCACAACCTGAATTTCCGTCTGTCACGCACGTAGCCGATGCCCCAAAAACATCACCGTCACTGTGAACATTGGGAACATTCGCGCGCAGCCATGCCGGGGGCATGGCGAGCACGAATGTCGCGTAAAGTTCAGCGCTTCCGGCTCAGCTCCCGCATTGCATCGTCAAGGCCGTCGAGCGTCAGCGGGTACATGCGGTCATGCATCAGCCCTTTGAGCAGCTGCGTGGAATAGCTGTGGCCCCAATATTGCTCCGGGGTCGGGTTTAGCCAGACCGCGGCTGGGTAGGTCGTCGTGAGCCGCTCGATCCACAGCGCGCCGGGCTCCTCGTTCATATGCTCGATCGAGCCGCCGGCATGGGTGATCTCGTACGGGCTCATCGCCGCGTCGCCGACGATCACCAATTTATGGTCGTGTCCGAACTTGTGCATAACGTCGAACGTCGCGGTCCGCTCGGCGAAGCGCCGCCGGTTCTCCTTCCACACGCCCTCGTAGATGCAATTGTGGAAGTAAAAATGCTCGAGATGCTTGAACTCGGCGCGGGCGGCCGAAAACAGTTCCTCGCAGAGGCGGACATGACCCTCCATCGACCCGCCGACGTCAAGGAATAGCAGCAACTTCACCGCATTGTGCCGCTCCGGCCGCATGTGGATGTCGAGCCAGCCCTGCCGCGCCGTGCCGTCGATGGTCGCGTCGAGGTCGAGCTCGTCGGCCGCGCCCTCGCGGGCGAACCGCCGCAGGCGCCTCAGCGCGACTTTGATGTTGCGGGTCCCGAGCTCGCGGGTCGAATCCAGGTCGCGGAACTCGCGCTTCTCCCAGACCTTGATGGCCCGCCCGTGTCGACCCTCGCCGCCGATGCGCACGCCTTCGGGATTGTAGCCGCCATGCCCGAACGGGGAGGTGCCGCCGGTGCCGATCCACTTCGATCCGCCCTCGTGGCGTCCCTGCTGCTCCTCGAGCCGCTGCCTCAGCGCCTCCATGATCTCGTCCCAGGAGCCGAGCGATTTGATCCGCTCCATCTCCTCCGGGCTGAGGTACGTCTCGGCGACCAGTTTCAGCCATTCTTCGGGGATGGCCTTGGCGGGGCCCTCCATGTCGGCGATCAGGCCCTTGAACACCTCGCCGAAGATGCGGTCGAACCGGTCAAGCATCGTCTCGTCGTGAACGAAGATGGAGCGCGCGAGGTAATAGAATTGCTCGGGCTCGGCGGCGATCACTTCGGCGTCCAGAGCCTCGAGCAGCAGCAGATGCTCCTTCAGCGAGACCGGAATCCCGCCCTTGCGGAGCGCCTCGACGAAGGAGATGAACATAGTGTCTCCTAGCAGCTCCTCGCCCCTCGGGGGAGGTGCCGCGGAGCGGCGGAGGGGGTCTTCTGCCTCATAGTTAACCGGCTGGTGACAATTTCCCCCTTACATCCGCCGCAACAGGTGGAATTGGGGACGAGCGTTATGGCGACGGCCGGGATCGAGGAAGTTACGGAAAATGCAATCCGCGCGGTGGCGCGCGATTGCGGCTCCCTGTCGATCGAATGCAGCGACGTTGCCGGCTATGTGCGCGACGTCGCCGAGAAAATCGACGAGCATATGAGGGCGCTCGACGGGCTCGAGGAAGTGACCACCAGGTTGCTGACCGACCAGGCTCGCGTGTCCGATTCGACCGACGAGGCGCGGCTCTTGAGTGAACAGGCCAAGGCCAAGCTCGATGCCGGCCGCGAGGCGATCGAGCAGACCATTGCCGGCTTCAAGGGCCTGACCGAGCTGGTCGTCCAGCTGGGCGAGCGCATGGCCGGCTTCGCCACCGCCATGAACCAGGTGCAGACCGTCTCCTCGACTATCGAGACCATCGCCCGCAAGACCAACATGCTCGCCCTGAATGCCACCATCGAAGCGGCGCGCGCCGGCGATGCCGGCCGCAGCTTCGCGGTTGTCGCCGCCGAGGTGAAGAAGCTGGCGCATGACACGCGCTCGGCCACCAGCCAGATCGCCTCGACCATCGGTGAGCTGACCCGCGAGGCCGGCGCCGTCACATCCGAGATCAAGACCGGCGTCGACCGCAGCCGCGCCGCCCAGCAGGGCTTTTCGCAAATCAGCGACACCGTGAAGGAAGTCAGCGAGATCGTAGGCATGGTCGACAGGCAGACCGAGGGCATCGCTCACTCCACCAGCATGATCCAGACCAGCGTTGACCGCGTGAAGGCCGGCCTGACCGCTTTCGCCGGCGACGCCCGCGACAATGGCGGCCAGCTGATCAAGGCGCAGAAGCGCCTGAACCACCTGGAGATGCTGTCGAACACGATGCTCGACACGCTCGCCAATTCGGGCGCGGAGATCGACGATACGCCCTTTATCAGCCTCGCCCAGGAAGCGATGCGGGCGATCAAGCAGGCGGTCGAAGCCGGCCTCGCCAGTGGCGAGATCGACGAGGCGTCCGTCTTCGACCGCGACTATGTCCAGATCGAGGGCTCCAACCCGCCGCAGTATAATAACGGCTTCGCCGACTTCGCCGACAAGCACGTCCGGCCGCTGCTCGACCGCCACAAGGCGCGCGACAGCCGGGTTATCGGCTCCGCGATCACCAACCTCGACGGTTACCTGCCGACCCACTTGTCGGAGCGCTGCAACACGCCGGGCCCAGACCCGGTGTGGAACGACGAGCATTGCCGCAACCGCCGCATTTTCATGGACGAGACGACCCGCAACGCCTGCAACAGCGACAAGCCCGCGATGCTCGCCACCTACCGCATGGAGCTTGGCGACAAATATATCCCGGTGAAGAACGTCTTCGTGCCCTTGTTCTTCAACGGCCGCCGCTGGGGCAATTTTGAGCTGGCTTACAGGGACGACCGCTAGGGCTGGGTCTTCCGTCTCGCCATGAAGGCCAGCCGCTCGAAAAGCATCACGTCCTGCTCGTTCTTGAGGAGGGCGCCGTGCAGCGGCGGGATGGCCTTGGTCGGATCCCGGTTCTGCAGCACTTCGAGGGGCATGTCCTCGTGCAGCAGCAGCTTCAGCCAATCCAATAATTCGCTGGTCGACGGCTTCTTCTTGAGGCCGGGCACCTCGCGGACATCGTAGAAGATGTCGAGCGCCCTGGAGACCAGCAGCCTCTGGATCTTCGGGAAATGGACGTCGACGATCCGCTCCATGGTCGACCGGTCCGGGAAGGCGATATAGTGGAAGAAGCAGCGGCGCAGGAAGGCGTCGGGCAGTTCCTTCTCGTTGTTGGAGGTGATGACAACCACTGGCCGCTCGGCGGCGCGGACGGTCTCGCCGGTCTCGTAGACATGGAATTCCATGCGATCGAGCTCCAGCAGGAGATCGTTGGGGAATTCGATATCGGCCTTGTCGATTTCATCGATCAGCAGGACGGGCAGTTCGGGCGAGGTAAAAGCGTCCCAAAGCTTGCCCCGCTTGATGTAATTGGAAATATCGTGGACGCGCTCGTCGCCGAGCTGGCCGTCGCGCAGCCGCGCCACCGCATCATATTCGTAGAGGCCCTGGACGGCGCGGGTGGTCGACTTGATGTGCCATTCGATGAGCGGCGCGCCGATGGCGGCGGCGATCTCCTGCGCCAGCACGGTCTTGCCGGTGCCGGGTTCGCCCTTGACCAGCAGCGGCCGCCGCAATTTGACAGCGGCATTGACCGCGACCTTCAGATCCTCGGTGGCGACATAGGTGGGTGTTCCATCGAAACGCATTTCTTCGCCCTATGCGGGGCGGCGCCGTCCGGCAAGCTAGTCGGTACGGGCCTCGGCGCGGGCTTCGAGTAGGTCGAACAGGCCGCGGTGCTGGAGCAGCAATTGCTCGGAGCCGAATGCGAGGGCGCGCTCGGCGCCCGGCGTGTCGGCGCCGGCATGGATTGCCTGGGCGACCGATTCTTCGTCGGGCAGGGTGCAGCCCGGCACATCGAGCCCGGCACGATGGGCGGCGCGGTCGAGGAGCCGGCGGAGCGAGCGCCAGTCCTCGATCAGAGCGGTGGCGGCGCCAAGCGCGCAACCGCGGCGCTCGGATGTCGCCAGCGTTTCGAGGGCATGGCGCTGCGCGAGCAGCGTCGCCTCGGTCTCGGCGGAGCCGGAGGTGGAGGGCTGGGGGCCGACGGCGGAGGTCAGGCGGACGAGATAGAGTCGCTCGCGCTCGAATGCGTCGGCGGTCTCCTTCAGCCAGTCACGCGAGGCGCCGGGCGCGCAGGCTTGCAGCGCCAAATCGACGAGGCCCGGATAGCGGCCGTAGAGATGGCAGAGGAGGTGGACTGCGTCGGCGAGATCGCGAGCAGCCGTCGGTCCTGAGGAAACGAGCAAGGCGACAAGTTGCGGATGCCGCGCCGAACCCTCGTTGGCGACGCGCGCAAACTGCGCCTCAACGACGCCTGACCGGGTGCGCTCGGCTGCCGCGTTGGTCGCCATGTTCTCGTCTCTCCTGGCCATGATGGCACAACTCTACTCACCGGCTTGTAACCCAAGGGCGTAAAGACAGGGTTTCCGTGCCCTTCATCATTTGGTGAGCGAGGTTAAGAAACGGCCCGAATCGGGACAATTTCGAGCGCAGGCCTGTCCGGGGGACAGGTCGAGCACGAAATGAGCGCTGGCCTGTCCGGGGGACAGGTCGAGCACGAAATGAGCGCAGGCCTGTCCGGGGGACAGGTCGAGCACGAAATGAGCGCAGGCCTGTCCGGGGGACAGGTCGAGCACGAAATGAGCGCAGGCCTTTCCGGGGGACAGGTCGAGCATCAAATGAGCGAGGACCGGATCAGCGCCATTCGATGGCGACGAGACGCTCACTGGGCTCACTGGCGCTTGACACCGTGATCCTGCTGCGGTCGATGCCGTTCTTCGTCAGTAGCGAGGTGACGTTGGCGGCGCGTGCCGCACCCAGCCGCGGCGTCACCAGTTCGGTGCGATCGATATGGCCGGTCACCGTTGCCATGGCCGCCGGGCAGGCTTTCAAGGTACTGACCGCCAGCAGGACATTTTCCAGCGCGTCGAGGTTGAGCTGGGCGACTTGGCGGGTGAAATGGACCCTGACTCCGTCCTTGCACGCCTTTACCGGCTCAGCCGGCAGCGAACAGGAACCGAGCAAAGCCGCCCCGAGCGCGAGCGCCAGATACCCCCCGATGCGCATTGCATGCCCCCGATAACCAGCGAGTGGAACGGCGACGCAACAAGCCACCTGTTTCACTCGCTGGCGCCGGCAAGGTCAAGCGGCGATGAGTTCTCTTTGCTCGATGATCTCGTTTGCAGTGGCTTTGCCCTCAACCGGCCGCGCCTCGGCATGACGGTCGGGAAAGGCGAAGCGGGTACCGGCCACCAGCAGGCCGAGCGCTAAATACACGCCGACGACCACTGCCGGGTTCCAGTAGATCGGCGCGCAGAAGGCGACGCGCAGCCAGTTCGGGTTGAACCCGAAATCCTGGCCGATCGCCTCGCAGACGCCAAGGATGGTGTCATTGCGGAAGAGGAGGTTCGTGGTGGCCTGCGCGGTCATAAAGTCTCGTCCCTTTTTCCCTGGCGGGTCTGGTTCGGACCCGCTTCGCAACGACAGAAGCAAGGCTCGTGCCAAAATGCGAAAAAGGCATGGCTGCAATGGTTTGAATTGAAAATGGCGTCGTGTCGGGTTGGCGATAATTCCCAACTTGGCGCCCTAGTTAGGAGATTTCGCCAAACGGACGGTCGCATTCGGCGAAAAGTCCCGAATATCGACGAACAGCATTCGGATCCTTCTCGCGGGCTTGCCGAGACGCCGTTATGAGCAGCGAATGCTGTTCGATGGTTGGGGCGAATTCTTCCTGCTGGCCGGATCCGCCGCGGCGGTGCTAATCGGCCTAATTTTCGTCGTCGTCACCCTGATGCAGGACCGCCCGCGCGCCAGCGTGCTGAGCGGTTCGAAGCTCTACATGGGCCCGGTCGTCCTCACCGTCAGCTTCGTCCTCGGGCTGAGTGCCGCGGCACTGGTGCCGCGCATTTCAGCGCGTGAATTCGCCTTGATCTGCGGCGCCTGTGCATTGTGGGGACTGGCGCGCGGACTAATGAGCATCCGCGGCATCGGCGCGCTCGGCGGCGAGGACAGACCGCACTGGACCGACGTCTGGTTCTACGGCGTGTTCCCATCGCTGCTTCAGGCGGCGATGGGCCTGGTCGCATGGGGCTTTTGGAGCGGGCAGGGCTGGCCAAGGGACGGTTTGGCGGTGGTCATCACCGGTTTGCTGCTGCTCAGCATTCGCAACGAATGGGATCTGGTGACCTGGCTGGCGCCGAAGGCGGAAGGGCCGGAGCCGAATTTCGAGGCGCAGCCGCCGGCGGACTGAACTACTTCGCGGCGGCGAGGTCCGCTTCGGCCGCGGCAGCCGCGGCGGCCTTGTGCGCTTCGAGCGTCGCGCGCATGCGGTCGGTGCGGTCGGCGCGATCGGCCATCGCCTGCCAGGCAGCTTCGGCTCGCAGGCAGCGCTCGCGGACATTGGTGAGGATCGCCGCATCCGCGTCCGCGCGGGCCTCGGCGGCGCGCTGCAAGTAAAGGTCGCGGTCTTTCATTCAAACTGTCCCGGGCGGAGGGAGGGAAGGGGCGCCGTCGCACGCGGCGCCCGGATCGTGCGAGCGATTACGCGCTCTGCAGGTTGACGGCCTTGGTCTTGCCGCGATTGTCCTGCTCGAGATCGTAGGTGACCTTCTGGTCCTTGTTGAGCGTGCGCATGCCGGCCTGTTCGACGGCAGTGATGTGGACGAACGCGTCCTGGCCGCCATCGTCTGGCTGGATGAAGCCGAAGCCCTTGGTCTCGTTGAAAAATTTTACGGTGCCTGTCGGCATATTATATTCCTTCAATGCTGGCGGACCGCCATTCGGTCCTCCGGTGCTAGGAGAAGCGAAGAGAAGGAATGAGGAGCCGCAAAGCGCCTGTAGACCGTCAGTTTGCGACTAGTAGCTGGGGGGTATGTAGGCGGTTTTTCCGCGGAATGTAACCCCATGGGCAATTACGGGAATAAATCCGGTGAGGGCCTTGCATTCACGCTCAGCGCGCCATCTTGCTCTTCCAGTCCTCGTCGGCCGGCTGCTCCTCGGGGCCCAGGCGCGGCGTGATCACTACCTTGCCCCTGGCCTGCAGCCGGGCGGCTTCGGTTTCGCCCAGCGCCTCGTCGAACTCGACCCCGCACTGCTCGCCGTCGGCCCAGACGACCTTGGCGAAGACGTCGGCCCGCGACAGCTTTAACCACACCACCTGGCTCATGCGCAGCGGGACGCGGCAGCGCAGCTTGGCGCCGGTCTTCGAGACGTCGAGGACGCTTACCGTACGCGACGCGCCGACGGTATGCATGGCGGCGGACATCAGCACCGGCGCGCGCGGCGCCGTGCGGCGGCCGCCGGGGACATCCAGTCGCTTTCCAAATGTCGTCATCTCTTGGGACTCACTCATGTCGAATCCCCCAGGCGAGACGGAATTACGTCCAGAACGGTTAAACCGGTTTTGCGGACAATGGTTAAATGGGCGGCGCCTAACCTGGTTTAGGAGGATTCTGCGCCGTTTCAGAGTCTGGGCGCAGCTGGCGGCTAGCGCGGCAGCAGGTTGTTCTTCCATTTATCGAGCGCCAGCCGCTCCTTGTAGCTCTGCTTGGGGATCATCTCGACCTGGCCCTTGGCCTGCAGGCGGGCGGCCTCGGCCTCGCTGAAGGGATGGTCGAACGCAATTCCGCACTGGTCGTCCTTGATCCAGACGATGGTTCCGAAGATGTCGGTCGGCGGCACTTTAAGCCAGACTTCCTGGCCGACGTAGAGCTTCAGGTTGAAGCTCATCCTGGCGCCGGTCCTGGAAACGTCGAGCAGGCTGACCGGTTGTGACGTGCCGACCGAGTGCATCGCCGCGGCCAGCTGCACTTGCGCGCGTGGCGTCGTGCGCCGCCCGCCGGGTCCATCAGTTCTTTTTCCAAATGCCGACATTCAAGGGGACCTGCTCACAAAAATCCCAACCCGCGAACAGAGATAGGACCGGGACTGTTAAATGCGGTTTGAGGGATAAGGTTAATGTTTGAGCACCCGAGCGCTGGAGCGCGCGCCTCACCGCGCGTGGATGTGGATATAGTCAATGCGAATCCGGACCCACTCGCCGACCAGCGGGCGGCCGTTCTTGCGCGGCGGGCGGACCCGAAATTGCCAGGCGGCAAGGCGGACGGCCCGCGCCAAGTGCGAACCGGGCGGATCGTTGCCGAGCTCGATGCAATCCTCAACCCGATCGCCGGGAATGGTCCGGCAGGCGATAAGCCCCGAACCTTCGGGCGCATTCTCCGGCAAATAGCCGCCAAGCTCGGCGTCAGTCGGGTGGCGGGCCCATTCGGCGGCGTAGAGAACTTCGCCGTTCGGGCCGCGCCCGACCTCTTCGGAATCGCCGGCGCTGCCCGCGCCTGTGCCCGCATCGGACTTGGGCAGCTTGGAGATGTCGGCGGCGGCGAACTCCTCACTGGTCAGCTCGACCATGGCGAGCTTGTGCTCGGGCGCGATGCTTGGCTTGACCGGAAGGACGATCGGCGGCCGCGGCACCGGCCTGGCCGCCTTGCTCGCGGTGCGGGGGGCGGGGCTTTCCGAACCGCGAATCAGGTTTACGATGATCGCGTGCGAAGCCTTGCGCATCTGGATCGGGATGACCCCGGCACCGATCAACCCGAGCAGCAGCAGCAGGTTGATTCCAATCGCCAGCGCCAGGCCCGTGACGCGGCGGCGCAGCGGCGTCTCGTCTTGCGCGGTGCGTGGGCGATAGGTTCTGGAAGCCAAGGGTCGGGCGGTCTTTCGGGGG
>JBKPSK010000097.1:0-11005 GCA_046734995.1 Pseudomonadota bacterium | reverse complement strand
TTCCTCACCCTGGCCCGCAAGATGTTCTGCAAGGCCGTCGAACTCGATCCGCAATATGCGCGCGCCTATGCCGGTATCGCCAATTGTGATGCCCGGCTCGAGGGCTGGTACAATGTTTCGATGCCGCCCGGCGAAATTCTGGCGACGGCGACGAAGGCGGTGGAACTCGATCCCAACCTCGCCGAAGCGCATGCCGCTCGCGGAATTGCCCTGACCAATGCTGGTCGGCGCGACGACGCTATTGCCGCGTTCGAACGGGCACTTGAGCTTGATCCGGCAAGTTTCGATGCGCATCTCTTTTATTCCCGGTTCCGAATGAATGAAGGCTCGCTGGAGCAGGCCAAGGATCTGCTCGTGCGCGCGGTGGAGATTCAGCCTGATGATTATCAGGCGCCCCTGTTCCTGCACGGAGTATTGAATTCGTTGGGCCAGCCAGTTGAGGCCGAACGCTACGGTCGGCTTGGCATAAAGCGCGCTGAGGAAGCCAATCGCCAGTTCCCTGAAAGTTCGCGCGCGACACAGCTTGGCGCCCCGGTACTGGCCGCCATGGGAGAGGTCGAGCGGTCGAAGGAATGGCTTGAGAATATTCTGGTTACCGATCCCGAAGATGACAATGCGCGCTATAATGCAGCCTGCACCTACGCGCTTCTTGGCGATAAGGACAAAGCATTGGATTTGCTCGAAGTTTGGGCGCGCAATGTCAGCCCCGATCTCAGGCAGTGGTTCAAACATGATTCCGACCTTGATCCGCTGCGCGGCCATCCGCGCTATCAAAAGCTGGTCGAGGCCATCGACGCCGAAACCGCCGAGCATTCGGTCTCATAGTCCAGTGCGCCAATGGAACGCCGGCTAACCGCCATCCTCGCCGCCGACGTGGTCGGCTACAGCCGCTTGATGGGCGCGAATGAGGTCGGCACCCTGCAAAGCCTGCAAAAGCACCAGGCCGAGCTGATCCAGCCCGAGATCGCCAGTCGCCAGGGCCGTATCGTCAAGCTGACCGGCGACGGCATCCTCGTCGAATTCCCGAGCGTCGTGAACGCGGTCGAATGCGCTGCGGCGATCCAGCGGGCGATGCCGCAGCGCAATGCCGACGTGCCCGAGGATCGCCGCATCGAATTCCGTGTCGGCATCAATCTCGGCGACGTGATCGTCGAGGGCGATGACCTGTTCGGCGACGGCGTCAATGTCGCCGCCCGGCTCGAAGGCGTAGCGCGCCCCGGCGGCATTGCTGTTTCTCAGTCCGTGAAAGAGCATATCGGCAACAAGCTGGATCTCATTTTCAAGGATCGCGGCGAGGAGCAGCTCAAGAATATCGACCGGCCGGTCCGAGTCTATGACGTGGTGCTCGAAGCGCCTGCGGCAAAGGCGGGTGCGGCCACCGACAGCCTCCGCGAAGACAAACCCTCGATCGCCGTGCTGCCGTTCAACAACCTCAGCGGCGATCCGCAGGACGATTATTTCTCCGAAGGCATCACCGAGGACATCATCACCGATTTGTCCAAGGTCTCTGGCCTGTTCGTTGTCGGTCGCCACACCAGCTTCGCCTACAAGGCCAAGTCGGAGAACCTGGAGCGGATCGCCGCGGACCTTGGTGTACGCTATTTGCTTGAAGGCAGCGTCCGCAAGGCCGGCAATCGTGTGCGGATTACCGGCCAGCTGATCGACGGCGGCAGCGGCGGCCACGTCTGGGCCGAGCGCTACGACCGCGACCTCACCGACATTTTCGCCATCCAGGACGAAATCACGCGGACGATCGTCGACCAGCTCAAGGTCCGGCTGGTGCCCGCCGAGATCACCGCCATCAGCCAGCCGCCCACGGCCAGCGTCGAAGCCTATAATTTCTACCTGAAGGGCCGGCAGTTCTTCCACAATGCAACGAAGAACTTTCTGCGCCTCGGACGCCACATGTTCGTCCGTGCAGTCGAGCTGGATCCGCAATTCGCGCGCGCTTATGCCGGCATCGCTAATTGCGATTCCCGTCTAGTCGGCTGGTATTCGGAACCTATCGCGGAAGATCAGATATTGTCGGAAGCGGACAAGGCGCTGGCCCTCGACCCCCAATTATCGGAGGCCCACGCCGCGCGCGGAGAGGCACTGTTCCTGCTCGGCCGGCATGATGAGGCTGAAGCAGAGTTCGAGGAAGCCATCCGGCTCGATCCAGCGAGCTTCGAAGCGAATTTCTTCTACGCGCGATACTGGAAGGTCCGCGGCCTCCCGGACAAGGCTGCCGATTATTATGTCCGCGCCCTTGAGGTGCAGCCGGACGACCCGCAGGCGCCCCTTCTGCTTCAGGCAGAATTGCGCTCGCTTGGTCGAATGGAGGAAGCTGACAGATATGCCCAAATGGGCGTCCGCCGGGCCGAAGAAGCGGTTCGCCAGCATCCCGAATGGTCTCGTCCTGCACAGCTGGTCGGGGCCGCACTCGCCGGCATTGGCCGTGGTGCGGAAGCGCGCGAGTGGATGGAGCGGGCGCTCGCCATCGACCCCGACGACAACCTTGCGCTCTACAATGCTGCATGCACTTATGCGCAGCTCGGTGAAAAGGAACGCGCGATCGAGCTTTTGCAGCGTTGGGCCCCCAATGCCGGCATCGAGAAGAAGCTCTGGCTGCGCAATGACGCGGATTTCGAGCCACTGCGAGGCGATCCGCGATTCCAGCAAATCCTCAAGGGCACTGAAGCGCCGCTTGCAGGCTGAGCGCAGCTCCCGCCTTCTTAGACCTTGACCATCCTCGCCGCGCGGCGGACCAGGGCGCGCGGGAACAGGCGGTGCACTTGCGAAATCGCCTTATTTGACAAGCCAGGGACGACCACCGCGCGGTTGTGCTCCAGCCCTTTTAACCCAGCTCGGACCACGCTCGCCGCATCTGCCGACACCTTGCCGATCGGCCCTTTCGGATCGAATCCCGAGACCTCCCGGAACTCGGTCCGCGTCGGCCCCGGGCACAGGCACGATATCTTTACCCCATGCCGCTTGACCTCGTCGTGCAACGCTTCGCTGAACGACAATACAAACGCCTTGGTGGCAAAATAGACGGCCATTCCCGACCCCGGCTGGAAGGCGGCGGTCGAGGCGACGTTGAGGATGCCGCCTGACTTTCGCTCGATCATTCCGGGAAGCACCGCATGCGCCAGCTCGGTCAGCGCCCCGCAGTTGAGGTCGATCATCTCACGCTGCCGGGCGCCGCCCAATTCGGCGAAAGGCCCAGTCAGCCCGAAGCCGGCATTGTTGATGAGCAGGTCGACAGTCTCCCCATGTTCTTTCAGATCGGCCATCAGCCGCGCCGCGGCGCCGGGTTCGCTCAGGTCGATCTCCATCGCGCGGGCATTGCCGAGCTCAGCGGCCAGTTCGTCCAGCCGCTCCTTGCGCCTGGCTACCAGTACTAGCCGGTGGCCATTGGCCGACAATTGCCGCGCGAACTCGACGCCCAGCCCCGCCGAGGCGCCGGTGACCAGCGCGACGTCTGCCATCAGGCAACCGTCGCCTTGACGATCTTGCCTGGGTTCGCCGGCGGCTCGCCGACGGGGAGGGCATCAACAAAGTCCATGCCGCTCTCGACCTGGCCCCAGACCGTATACTGGCGGTCGAGGAAGCGGGCGTCGTCGAAGCAGATGAAGAACTGGCTGTTGGCGCTGTCGGGATTGTTGGTGCGGGCCATGGAGCAGGTGCCGCGGACATGCGGCTGGTCGCTGAACTCGGCCTTGAGGTCGGGAAGGTCAGAGCCCCCCGTGCCGCGCCCCGTCGGGTCGCCGCCCTGCGCCATGAAGCCGGGGATGACCCGGTGGAAGACGACACCGTCGTAGAAACCGTCGCGGGCGAGGCCGGCGATGCGCTCGACATGGCCCGGCGCCAAATCGGGGCGAAGGCGAATTACGACGTCGCCGCCGGTGGAAAGCGTCAGGGTCAGGATCTCGGCGTCGGCCATCTTCTTATCTCCATGGGAAAAGGTCGCCGCGCTTTAAGCGGCTGGAGCGCCTTGCGCCAGAGGCGGCGGAGCCATAGGAGGGCGCACGCGTCGTCAGTCGGGGGATCAGCCATGAGCGAGAGCGAGAACATCGCCGCCGCCCCCACACGCGAACCGGACGCCACGATCATGGATGAGGAGGACCGGCTCCGCCCGGACTTCGTCGCCAGGGTCCTGGACGCGGTCGACGAGGGCGATAACGAGACCGCCCGCAAGCTGGTCGAGCCGCTTCACCCCGCCGACATCGCCGATCTGATCGAGCTTGCCGCCCGCGACGAGCGCGAAGGGCTCGTCAGGGCGCTCGCCGGCATCGTCGACGCCGACGTCTATGCGGAATTGAACGACTACGTCCGCGAGACCCTGATCGACGAAATGGCGCCGGAACAGGTCGCCGACCTCGCCGGTCAGCTCGACACCGACGACGCAGTCGCCATCATCGAGGATCTCGACCGCGACGACCGTCAGGCGGTGCTCGCGAGGATGGAGCCCGACGACCGCGCCGCGGTCGAAGAGGCACTGACCTATCCGGAGGAAACCGCCGGCCGCCTGATGCAGCGCGACCTGATCGCGGTGCCTGAGCATTGGAAGGTCGGCCAGCTCATCGACTACATGCGCTCGACCGACGAGCTGGCGACCGATTTCTGGGAAGTGTTCGTCGTCTCGCCCGACCATCACCCGGTCGGCACGTGCAAGCTTTCGACCATCCTGCGCACGCCGCGGAGCGCGCTCGTCCGCGACATCATGCTCGAAGACCAGACCCTGATCCCGGTCGACATGGACCAGGAAGAAGTCGCTCTCCGCTTCCAGAAGTACGCGCTCATTTCCGCCGCCGTGGTCGATGGCAGCGGCCGGCTGGTCGGCATGATCACTGTCGATGACATCGTCCATATCATCCAGGAAGAAGCCGGTGAGGACGTGCTGCTGCTGTCCGGCGCCGGCGAGGGCGACATCAACGAGCCGATCGTCGACACCTATAAATCGCGCGTCCGCTGGCTGGCTGCGAACCTGATGACGGCCCTGGTCGCCGCCACCGTTATCCGCTTCTTCGAACATTCGATCGAGCGGCTGGCGATTCTTGCGGTGCTGATGCCGATCGTCGCCGGGGTCGGCGGCAATGCCGGCACCCAAACCTTGGCGGTGACCGTGCGCGCCATCGCCACCAACCAGCTGACCGGCTCCAACCGCTGGCGGGCCGTGGGCCGCGAGCTGCGCGTGGCGATGCTGAACGGACTCACCATTGCGGTTCTCATCGGTCTCGGAGTCACTTTGGTTCTCGGCAGCCCGCAACTCGGTGGGGTCATTGCCACGGCGATGCTGTTCAACATCCTGATCGCTGGGCTCGCCGGAGTGCTGGTGCCGCTGACGCTCGAGCGGGCCGGCGCCGATCCGGCCGTCGCCTCGTCGATCTTCGTGACGATGGTCACCGATTCAATCGGCTTCCTCTCGTTCCTGGGATTGGCGACCGCGGTCGGCCTGGTCCGGTAGTTTTCAGCGTTCCTCGGGAGTCCATTCGGCCGGCGGAATGTTCCGGCGCGAGAGGCGCTGCGCGAGCCCGATCGCGGTGCCGACGGCGATGGCGACGGTAAGGTTGCTGACGATGGTCAGGACCATCGTCAGGAACAGAAGGAAGCGGTCAGACGGTCGCGCCCGCAGCCGTTCGCGCCATCGATGCGGCTCGCTCATCGACCAGGCCGTGACGATCAGCAGCGCCGCCAGCGCCGGCATGGCAAGATAGCCCGCCAGTGGCGCGGCGGCAGCGACAAACAGCAGGATTGCCAGCGCATGGACGATTCCGGCCACCGGCGTGCGGCCGCCGGCGCGGACGTTGGCGGCGGTGCGGGCGATGGCGCCGGTCGCCGGCAACCCGCCGAACAACGGTGAAGCAATGTTGGCCGCGCCCTGGGCCATCAGCTCCGCGTTGGAGCGATGGGTTCCGCCGATCATGCGGTCGGCGACGATCGCGGACAGAAGGGATTCGACGCCCGCCAGGAAAGCGATGACCAAGGCCGAAGGCATCAACTCGCCGATCCGCTCGAGGCTGACGCGCGGCAAAGATGGGTAGGGCAGACCGCTCGGCAAGGCACCGAATCGTGAATGGATCGTATCGACGGGGAGGATCAGCAAAGCCACCGCCGCCGAGGCTAGGGCGAGGACGAGGATTGAACCCGTCCGCCGTTTGAAGAACGCGATCGCGATGATCGAGATGATGCCGATCGCGGCCGCCTCCAGGCTCGCCGAATGGCGCGCCGCCCACAGGGCCGGCACGGCGTCCCACATGTCAGCCGGAAGGCGGGCGATGTCGAGTCCGAGCAAGTCCTTCAATTGGCTGATGGCGATGATCAGCGCGATGCCGACGGTGAAGCCCTCGATCACCGCCTCGGGGATGAGGGCGATCAGGTTCCCGGCGCGGACCACGGCCGCGACTACCAGGATGAAGCCGGCCATCAGCGTCGCCAGGAGGAGCCCATCGAACCCGAACTGCTCGATCACCCCGTAAACGACAACGATGAAGGCCCCGGTCGGCCCCCCGATCTGAACCCGGCTGCCGCCGAGCGCCGAAATCAAAAAACCTCCAATGACCGCCGTTACCAGCCCCGCCTCCGGCTTGGCGCCCGAGGCAATGGCGATGGCGATGCTCAGCGGCAATGCGATCAGCGCGACGGTGATGCCGGCCAAAGCGTCGGCGAGGAACAGCTTTGCCGAATAATCGCGCAAAGTGGTGAGCAGCTTGGGCTTCATGTCGAAGCGCTAGGACAGGGAAGCCGTTTCGGGCAAGGACCGAACCGATTGACCCCCCGCCCGCACGGACCCAAGTGAGCTTGGTGCCGACTCTCCACCTCACCAAGGTCGCCTTCGGCTGCGCCAGCATCGAGGCGCTGCAGAATAGGATCGCCCGGCGGGCAAGCAAAGGCGAGCTGCGCGTCGCCACCCGCATGCGGCCGAAGCGCGCGGACGAGCTGGTCGGCGGCTCGCTCCACTGGATCGTCAAGCATCGCATCGTCGCGCGCCAGCAGATCCTGCGCTTCGACGATCGCAGCGACGGCCGCATCGACATCGTCTGCTCGGCCGACCTCGTCCTCCTGCCCCCGGCGCCGAAGCGCGCCCATCAGGGCTGGCGTTACCTGGAAGCCGAAATCTCCGAGGAAGCCGACCCGAGCGGTGTTGCCGATCTGCCGCCGCGTCTCTACGGTAAGCTGGCCGCATTGGCGCTCGTCTAGGGGATTACCCTTATAGACGATTCCGGGCCCTCTGCCCCAGTTTCGCGTGAGCCAAGCACGGGGACAGGGTGCGATGACCGAGCCGGCCTATCCGACCACCGCCCACGATTATGCCAACCAGGACGAGGAGCTTGAGCGCCTCGATCAGGCCATGCGCCCAGGTCCGATTGGCGCGATCACGGTCTCCGGGATCGCCGTCGGCCTGCTGCTTCTCGGCTGGTTCTTCGTCTACTTCTTCATCTTCCTGCCGCGCGGGACGGTCGGCTGATGGCGCTCAGCGAGCAGGCGATCCTCAAGTCCGAGCTGCGCTGGGCTTGGGTGGTTTCCGGCATCGTCGCCATCATCCTCGGCGCTATCCTGTTCGCGGCGCTCTCGATGCACATCAATCCGCCGAGCAACCGTGAATTCGTCGACCCGAAGACGCTGCATCTGTCGGCCGAATTCACGGAATCGAACCTCGGCACGCGCGTCGATCCCGACGGCAAGATCGTCGCCCGCCTGATCGCCACCCAGTTCGAGTTCGTGCCTAGCTGCATCGTCCTGCCGGCCGACCGCGACGTCACCCTCCGCTTCGCCAGCCCGGACGTCATTCATGGCATCCTGGTCACCGGAACCAACGTCAACACGATGGTCGTCCCCGGCTATGTCGCGCAGGTCCACACCCGCTTCACCAGGACCGGCGACCTGTTGATGCCGTGCCATGAATATTGCGGGCTCGGGCACAGCCAGATGCTGGCGACGGTGAAGGTCGTGCCGGCCGACCAGTTCCGGCCTGATGCGGATGGAAGGGCGTCCTGTGGCCAGCCTCGCTGAACAAGCGCCCGCCGCGCCACGCCGGCGCAAGACGGCAGCTGCCGGTGAGCTGTCGGTGCGTAAGCTAGTCATCGCCCATGTTTGGGTCGCGATCGCCGCTTTCGCCGTCGCCTGCCTGCTGGGCGTCTGGCAGATGTGGGCGCGAAGCCCGCTCGACGCACCCGCCCACACCGCGGCCAATTACTTCCGCTCGGTGACCCTGCACGGCGTCTCCATGGCCTTCGTGCTGACCACCTTCTTCATCATGGGCTTCGGCTACTTCACCGCGGAAACGGCATTGAGGCGTCCGCTGCCCGGCCTGCGCTTCGCCTGGGCCGCTTTCTTCATGGGCCTCGCCGGGACCTTGATGGCGGCGTTGTCGGTCATCTCCGGGCAGGCCTCGGTGCTCTACACCTTCTACCCGCCGATGACTGCGACCGCCTGGTTCTACATCGGCCTGGTGCTGGTCGTCGTCGGTTCGTGGGTCTGGTGCCTGATCATGATTGTCGCCATGCGCCAGTGGAAAGCGGCCAACCCGGGCGAGCCGGTGCCGCTGGCGATGTTCGCGACGGTCGCCAATGCGGTGATGTGGCTGTGGACCACGGTCGGAGTCGCGGCCGAGCTATTGTTCCAGGTCATCCCCGCCGCGCTTGGCCTTAACGGCATGGTCGACGTCGGCCTGTCGCGCACGCTCTTCTCCTGGACGTTGCACGCGATCGTCTATTTCTGGCTCTTCCCAAGCTACATCGCTTTTTACACCCTAACGCCGCGGGCGGCCGGCGGCCGGCTCTATTCCGACACCATGGGCCGGCTCGCCTTCATCCTCTTCCTGCTCTACTCGCTGCCGGTCGGGCTGCACCATTTGTTCATGGATCCGGAGCATTCGAACGGCTTCAAGTTCATCCAGATGTTCCTGACGGCGCTGGTATCGGTGCCGACCCTGCTGACCATCTTCACCATCAGCGCCTCAATGGAAATCGCCGGGCGGATGCACGGCGGCACCGGCACCTTCGGCTGGATCGGCAAATTGCCCTGGAATCGGCCGATGGTGCTCGCCACCGGCCTTGCCTTCCTCATGCTGTTCTTCGGCGGCGGTGGCGGCCTCATCAACATGAGCTATGGAATGAACGCCATGGTTCACAACACCAGCTGGGTCACGGCGCATTTCCACCTGATCTTCGGCGGCACCGTCGTCATCATGTACTTCGCCATCGCTTATGCCATGTGGCCGCGGCTGACCGGGCGCGACTTCCCGTCACTGAAGCCCCTGACCATGCAGCTGTGGCTGTGGTTCGCCGGCATGATGATCATGACCCTGCCGTGGCATTACACCGGCCTGCAGGGGCAGTGGCGCCGGGTCGCGGCCTTCGATTATTCCAACCCGATGATAGCGTCCTGGGGGCCGTGGGTGATCGTCTCGCTACTCGGCGGCATCATCCTGGCAGTGAGCGCTCTGATCTTCGTCTTCAATCTTGCCATGCTCCACCGGCGCGGGCCGAAGGCCGACATGTCGCATCCGTTCGCTTATGCGGTCGCCGTGCATCCGCCCGGGCGCCTGCCGGCTTCGCTCAACGGCTTCGGCATGTGGAACATCCTCGTCGCCGTGCTGATGCTGGTCGCCTACGGCTATCCGATCGCGCAATTCTTCATCGACCCGCCGCCGCAGGCGGTCATCCACAGGCTCGGCTGATGGCGAAACCTCCCGCGAAAAACCAATCGCCGGCCGGCGCGCCCGCGGAGCAGGCCGCGGTTGACCGCAGCTGGCGCCTCTATGCCGCAAGTGCCGTCGGCGTCGGCCTGGTCGCGGCGATAGCCCTTGGCCTCGTCATCATCCCGGCCGGCCAGCGCGAGAACGCCGGCCTCACTTTCTATCAGGCGATATGCCGCGCCATGGGTTTAACTCCAGGCTCGCCGGCCGAGGCGCAGCCCAACAGCCAGGCTATCTCCTTCCCCGTCAGCCGGGTCAGCTGGGATCCCGAGGTCATGCGCATCCTCGCCTCGGGCAGCACGCGGCACGGCGCCGCCATCGCCGCCCAGACCTGCGCCGCCTGCCATGGCGACAAGGGCCTGTCACAGCAGACCTTCCCGGCGCTGGCCGGGCAGACACCCGAGGCGATTTACAAGCAGCTGCATGACTTCCGCTCGGGCGCACGCGTCAATCCGCAAATGACCCCGGTGGCGAAGGCGCTGGCGGTCAACGACCTCGCCAATGTCGCGGCTTATTATGCCGCCGAATCGAAGAACCTGACTGCGCTCGGCATCCGCGATTATTCGGGCGAGCTGGAGATCGAGAAACTGGCGCGCGAAGGCGACAGCCATCGCCGGATCCCCGCCTGCATGAGTTGCCATATCAACGGCGTCGGCGGACCGGTCGAAACCCCTACCATCACCGGCCAGAACGCCGATTATCTATTGGCGCAGCTCAACGCCTATGCCAACGGCACGCGCAAGAACGATGTCTACGGCCGCATGCGCAACATCGCCGTCAAGCTGACACCCGAAGAGCGCAAGCAACTGGCGCATTATTTCGAAGGCACGCTGTAGGCCGGCTGGCACACCGGCGACCGGAATATGGCAGACTGATGACGGCATTGGCGCGATTGCGATAGTCGCTGACGCCAGCCGACAAACGGGCGCCGCGCACACTTCTAATTGTCCCTCCCAAATTCCGGGAGGGTATTGTTTTGCTTAATCAAAAGAAGTGGCTTGCGTTCGCAAGCGTGTCGTCGCTTGCATTCGCGCTTTGTGCATCACCTGCTGCTGCCCAGGACCAGGCCGCGCCGGCTCCGGCGGAGACCGAAGCGACCGCCGCAGCGGCAACCAGCGCGGATACGGCGGCTCCGGCCGATAACTCCAGCGACGCCGAAATCGTCGTCACCGCGCAGAAGCGTTCGGAAAACGTCCAGGACGTGCCGATTTCGATCGCGGCCTTCTCCGGCGCGACGCTCGAGAAGAACAACGTCACGACCGTCGAGCAGCTGGCCAAGATCACGCCGAACTTTAACGCCGCCAAGGGCGCGCA
The DNA here is from genome assembly GCA_046734995.1 of Pseudomonadota bacterium. GTDB lineage: Bacteria > Pseudomonadota > Alphaproteobacteria > Sphingomonadales > Sphingomonadaceae > Sphingomicrobium. The sequence goes on along the minus strand of JBKPSK010000097.1, from coordinate 9 downwards.
GACCTCGTA
>JBKPSK010000096.1:0-21375 GCA_046734995.1 Pseudomonadota bacterium | reverse complement strand
GTGCCGCGATTGAGTGCGCCGCTGCGCGTCACGCGCCGCGCCGCTCCGATCGATCCGCCCCATGACTTCCTCGAAACGGGCGATCGCCTGGTCGACGCTGCGCGGAGGACGGTTCATGAGCGGTCGGCTCAGGTCTCGAGCGCGGCGAACGGCGATTCGGCCGCGGCGCCGCCGGCGAGCCGGTTCTGCTCGACGCCTTCGGCGCGGGCGATGTAGCCGCGGCTCTTCTCGACCTCGGTGGTCAGCGTGTCGACCGTCTGCTTCATGCTGCCCAGCGCCTCGACCTTGAACTGGTCGATCATGTCCATCGTGTCGTAGATGTTCTGGAAGGCACGCTGCAGCGTCTCGAGCGGGATGGTCGAGGAGACGGCCTGCTTGTGGATCTCGCCGGTCTGGTTCCTCAGCATATTGCCCGTGGAATCGATCATGTTCGCGGTCGTCGTGTTGAGCGCGGTGATCTGGTCGAGCACCAGCTTCTGGTTGGTCAGTGCGGAGGCAACCGTCACTGCCGTGCGCAGCGCCGAGACGGTCGTGGTGGAGGCGCGGTCGACGCCCTTCACCAGCTCGACATTGTTCTTCTTGACGAGGTCGAGCGCGAGATAGCCCTGCACCGTCACCGCCATCTGGGTGAGCAAATCGGTAGTCCGCTGGCGCGTATAGAACAGGGCCGTCTCGCGGATTGCCTTGGCCTTGGCCGGCTCGGTCGCGTCGAGCTCGTTGGCCTTGTCCTCCAGGCTCTTGTCAAGCGCCTTGGAGATGTGGACCATCTGTTCCAGTCGATGCATCGTCTTCCACAGGCCGGCGCGCTCGGTGTCGATGGCGGCATTGTCCATCAACAGTTCGTCCTTGCCGTTTGCGAGGCGGCCGAGGATCGCCGAAATGTGGCTCTGCGAGCTGCGGTACTTGTCGAAATAGTGATTGATCCGGCGGCCGAAGGGGATAATTCCCAAGAACTTGCGCGTCGTCAGCGACTTGCTGTTCTCGCGGGGATCGAGGTCCTCGACCGTGCGCCTGAGCTCGGTCAGGTCCGCGCCGATGCCGGTGTCGGCATCGATCGCCTTGACCGGGCGGTCGAGGAACCGGTTGGAAGCGCCGGCAGCCTCGGCGATTTCCTTCCGGCCCATGGCGGTCAGCTGGTCGACCTTCTTGCCGAAATCGGGGCTGTTGCTGTCCAGCGCCGCCAGCTCCTCGACGAACTTGGCGACCTTTTGGTCCAACTCGCTGGTCTCCTCACTCTTCAGCGGCACCAGGCCGGAAGCTTCATGCGCCGCGACGGGCTGCAGCGCCTCGGGAGGATCGAGCTTCAGCTTGGTTGCAGTTTTGGTCTCGGTTGCCGGTTCGCTGGCCATTCTCATCGTCTCCTGCCCGCCCAAAGGGCCGCCGCCAGCGATGAACCAGCCGGAAGCGGTGTGCAAGGCTGCTGTATTATAGGAATAATACGGGATCGCTTCAAGCGGCCTGCAACCGTTCCGCTTGCTCAACATTAACCATGGGCCTGAACCCTTTGCTCACCTTACCCGGGCTACATGGGCCGCCAAACAAGACCGGCAGGGTGAGGACGGTAAATGCTCAAACTCTTGCGAAATCTTTGGAATGACCGGAAGGGAAATGCGCTCGTGATCGCCGGCGCGGCATTGCCGGTAGCTGTCGGCGCCGCGGGGCTCGCGACAGATACCATTCAATGGACCATGTGGAAGCGCGAGCTGCAGCGGGCTGCGGATTCGGGCGCGTTCGCAGGCGTCTATGCGAAACTTCAGGACAATGCGAGCAAGACACCGTTGCAGGCCGTGAACGATGACATAGCGCCATCGAAGAACAACCATACCAACATTTCGCTGCTCTCCGGATATCCGCAAGTTACTTATCCGACGTCACCCAACTACAGCTACGGCGTAAAGGTGACGCTGGCGGTCCAGAAGACACTCGGCTTCTCGTCGCTGTTCCTGTCGGAAGCACCCGTAATTACCGTCTCGGCCACGGCTGCCATGATCGACGTCGGCGATTATTGCGTCGTCGCGCTCGATAATACGACCGCGACCGGAATCAGCATTAACGGCAACACCACCACCAATCTGGGATGCGGGGCAATTGCTAATTCCACGTCCAAGAATGCGGCGGTAGCCGGCAACGGCTCCTATAACTTCACGGCCGATCCCGTGGCGGCAGTTGGCGGATTGCCAAGCTCGATTACGGGTGTGACGACATTAAAGCCGCATCATACGGCGATGCCTGATCCCTTTAAGGATCAATATTCAACTACTGTTCCCGCGGGAACGACGTGCAAAACGTTCCAACAGCAGTCGTACACGACGACGACTGGAACCGGCCAGAACAAGGTAACGACGAATCATCTGGCGGCGGGCTGCTATACGAGCTTCAGCCCCAATGGCAGTTCGACATTTTACCTCGATCCAGGCGTCTATTATCTCGATAGTGCCGACTTCAACTTGAACGGTACCGACACATTGATCGGAACCGGCGTTACGATCATTTTGACCGGGTCCAGCCCCGGGGGCATCAAGGTGAACGGTACTTCGACCGTACAGCTGTCGGCGCCGTCGAGTGGCGCTTACAAAGATATGCTCTTCATCCAGTCGTCGAACGCCGCCACGAACAACGGCAACACGATTAACGGTACGAGCAACTCCAAATACGATGGCGCCATGTATTTCCCAAAGGGCCAGGTCTCATTCACCGGCACGGCGGGTGACATGACGAAGTGCGTCATGGTTGTTGGCAATCAGGTTGTCTTTAGCGGCAATTCAAACCTGCAAAACAATACGACCGGCTGTTATCATCCTGTCAAGAAAAAGGGCAAGGAAGTGAGGTTGATCGCATGATCAGGATCGCATCGCTTGCCCGCGATGACCGGGGCAATTCCTTTGTCGAGATGGCCTTTGCCATGCCCGTATTCGCCACGTTGTTGATCGGAACGGTTGATATCAGCCGCGCCGTTTCGACCAAGCTTGAAATCGTGCAGGCCGCGCAACGGACGATTGAGCTCACCCAGATATCGGAGTTCAAGTCCAGCGACCTGGCGACGCTTAAGGCGGATGCGGCAGCAGCGGCCGATGTTGATCCCAGCGCGGTCACTGCAAGTGCCTGGCTGGAATGCAGTAACGACGGCAAGAAACTGGATTTTGACGACGCCTGCACCGGCACGGTTCCGTTCGCTCGTTATGTGACAATCACCATCACCAAGAACTTTACGCCGATGTTCGGGACCAAATATTTTCCCAACGCCAACCCGGACGGCACTTTTACGCTGATTGCTGCATCAGGGGTGAGGGTCCAATGACCTGGCGCATTTTCAAACTGCTTCGCGATAGGCGCGGTGCGGCGGGCATCGAGTTCGTGATCGCCGCGCCGGCCCTCGTCAGCATGGTCTGGGGGATCTTTCAGATCAGCCTGGTCTTTGAAGCCAATGCCGGCGTTCAGCATGCCCTCGGTGAGGCGGCGCGCTATGCGACCATCTATCCGACACCAACCGACACCGCGATTCAGAACATGATTACCGGCAAGAAGTTCGGGGTTGGCAATGGAGAATGGGCAGTCCCAGTCATCGACAACGCCAAAATCGCGGACGGCTACAAGACCATTACCGTAAGCTATTCGCAGCCGACGGATTTCCTGTTTTTCACCGGGCCGGATGTCACGATCACGAAATCCAAGCGGGTTTACCTTTCCACATGACCGGTAGCCGCCGGTTTGGCGCGGGCGGCGAAGAAAGCGGCAATGGCGCCTTTGACCTCGTCCGAGTTCAGCCGCTCGCCGAAATGGCCATTCTCGATTTCCATCCTCTCGAGGATTTCCTCGCTATTCCCGCGCCTTAGCAGGCGCTGGGTGAGGCGCAGCGCTTCGGCGGGCTTGGCCAGGAGTGCCGCCGCCTTTGAATTCAGTGCTGCGTCCAATTCTCCCTTCGCCACGACATGGCTCACGAGCCCGAACTCGCGCGCCTCATCAGGACCGAAGCTCTCGCCGAGCAGCAGATAACGGGCCGCCCGCCGCCGTCCGGCGAGCCGCGGCAGAATCAGCGAGCTGGCCGCTTCCGGCACCAGGCCGAGATCGACGAACGGCATGACGAAGCGCGTGCCCTCCTCGGCGATTACGAGGTCGCAATGGAACAGCATGGTGGTGCCAATGCCGACGGCGTTGCCGTGGACGGCGGCGATCAGCGGGACCTCGTTTTTCGCCAGCGCCCGCAGCAGCCGCCATACCGGAATATCGGTCGTTCCCGGCGGCGGCATTTCGGCGAGGAAATCGGCAAGATCGTTGCCGGCGGTGAAATCCTCGCCGGCGCCTTCGATCGTGATCAGGCGGACGTCTTCATCGATCGCTGCGGCCTCGACGGCGTCGGCCAGCACGGCGTACATGGCGACCGTGATCGCGTTGCGGCGTTCGGGCCGGTTCATGCGGATCCGCATGCGTCCGCCGGCCCGCTCGACCAGGATATCTTCGCTCATTCCCCGCCCTTTCGAATCAGATGACGGATGGGATAGCAGCCGCTATCGCTGGCCCATAATCTGAGCGCCTTCGAGGACCAGCATGAAATTCTTCGCCGATACGGCCGAAATTGACGAAATCCGCGAGCTTGCGGCGACTGGCCTGCTCGATGGGGTCACCACCAACCCATCGCTGGTCCACAAGTCAGGCCGCGATTTCCTGGAGGTGGTGCGTGAGATCGCCGCCGTGGTGAACGGTCCGGTGTCCGCCGAGGTCGTCGCGCTCGATCATGAAGGCATGATGCGCGAAGCTGAGGTATTGCGAAAAATCGCCGACAACATCGCCATCAAGGTGCCGCTGACGCCCGACGGCCTTAAGAGCTGCAAGATGCTGACGGATGACGGCACCATGGTCAACGTGACGCTCTGCTTCTCGGCGGCGCAGGCGCTGCTCGCCGCCAAGGCCGGCGCGACGTTCGTTTCGCCGTTCGTCGGCCGGCATGACGATGTCGGCTTTGATGGCATGGCCCTGATCGCCGATATCCGCCTCATTTACGACAATTACGATTTCCCGACCCAGATCCTGGTCGCATCGGTCCGCCATCCGATGCACGTTGTCGAAGCGGCGAGGATCGGCGCCGACGTCATGACGGCGCCGCCGAAGATCATCCACCAATTGTTCAAGCACCCACTGACCGACGCCGGCATCAAGAGCTTCCTTGCCGACTGGGAAAAGACCGGCCAGCGGATCGGCTGAAGGTCGTTACGGCCGCAAGTAGGAAATTAACCGGTCGCGGCGTATTATGCGCCTCATGGGTAAGGTCATCCCCTTCGAGGAGCGGGCGGTGGCGCGGTTGCGCGAACGGCTTGGCGCCGTCGAAGAGGCGAACCAGGATTTGCTCGCTTTCGCCCGGGGTCATTCCGGCGCGGTCGCCTCGATCCATGACGCGACGCTAGCCGCTCTGGAAGCTGACGGTCTCGAACCCCTGTTCCATATCGTCACTCAGGAATGGCCGATGATCCTTGGACTGGATTCGGTCGCGTTGGCGCTCGTGGTAGGCGGCCAAGGCTTCCGCGCTGATGCAGACGGTGTCCAGTTCGTCGCACCGCAGATGGTCGAGCGGGCAATGAAGGGCGTCGACGGCGTCGTCATGCGAAATGTCGCGCGCGGCCATCCCCTGTTTGGGCCGGCCTGCAGCCTAATCCGCTCCGAGGCCTTGATCCGCATCGATTCCGAGCGGCCGCTCCCCTACGGCCTGCTGGCGCTGGGCCAGCGCGCCGAACAGCCGCTCGACGGCCGCCATGGCTCCGAATTACTGCTGTTCCTTGGCCGCGGTCTCGCAGCTATGATTCGCCGGTGGCTGATCGACCCCGAGAAGACGACGCAGTTCTAGACCATCCGGCGCGTGCCGCGGCGGCGCGTTGGGCCGGTTACCTTGCCCATGACAGGCGACGCTCACCGCACACCGTCCGCGCCTATGTCGCGACTGCCCATCGTTTCCTCGAATTCCTTGGTCGGCATCGTGGCGAGGAAATCGGCCGGTACGGCTTGCTGACGGTTCCGGCCTCCGACTTGCGCGCCTTCCTTGCCGATCGACGGGCGAACGGCCTCGGTGCTTCCTCCGCGGCCCGCGAGATGTCCGCAGTTCGGGCCTTCCTGACCTTTGCCGCGGAGGACGCGGGCAACATTGCGCAGCTGCCGCGCACTCGCGCTCCGAAGCGCCCGCGCACTTTGCCGCGGCCGGCGAGTCCCGGCGATGCCATGGCCCTTGCCGAAGAAGCTGGGGCGGCCTCCGTAGAATGGGTCGGGGCTCGCGACATGGCGATCCTGCTTCTGCTCTACGGATCGGGACTGCGCATTGCCGAGGCGATGTCGCTGACGGCGGGCGTCCTTCCCATCGGGCGGACGCTGCGAGTCACCGGCAAGCGGGGCAAGACCCGCGTCGTACCGGTGCTGGAAGCGGTCCGCGAAGCGATCGCCGCCTATGTCGCGGCCTGTCCCTACCCTTTGACGGGCTCGTCGCCTTTGTTCGTGGGGACGCGGGGCGGGCCACTTAATGCCGACCTGGTGCGGCGGGCGGTGCGTTCGGCTCGCAAGCGGCTCGGCCTGCCGGACAGCCTGACGCCGCATGCACTGAGACACAGCTTTGCAACGCATTTGTTGGCCGGCGGCGCGGATTTGAGGTCGCTACAGGAATTGCTGGGTCATGCCAGTCTTTCGTCGACCCAGATCTACACGCAGGTCGACGCCGCCCAGCTGCTCGACATCTATCGGCACGCCCATCCGCGGGCCTGAAGAGTCAGCGGCGGGCCCGCCTGTGGGGTTACGGGCCGCGCCGCTCGCGATGGCCATCGTCCGGCGATGGTCAACAGTGGCTTAAAGAACCGTTCTGGAACTATTGGGTCGCCGAATGCCCTAAGGCATCGGCCGAATTACCTATCCGTTCTGGACGTTTTCTTGACTGGCGGATGATAATGTCGGTGCGTCCAAACCCGCCATATATAGCCGGCGGCGAGGACGATCAGCACCGCATTCGCGGCCGGCCCGATGAAATCATTGATGCGGTCGTAATTCTCGCCGAGCTTGAAGCCCGCCGCCGCGAGCAACGCCGTCCAGCCGGCGGTGCCGAGGATCGAGGCTACTAGGAAGCGGCGGAATTGCATATGCAAGAGCCCGGCCGGCACTGATACGAGCGAGCGCACCGTCGGCACCAAGCGGCCGAGCGTGACGAAGGCCATGCCGTGCTCGCGAAACCAGGCGTCCGCCCTCTGCACTTCCGGCCAAGTGATGGTCAGCCAGCGTCCCCAGCGGTCGATTAACGGATGCAGCCGTTCGAGGCCGAGGGCGCGGGCGGCGAGATACCAAACGATATTGCCGAGCATCGCACCAGTCGTTCCGCTCGCCACCACCAGACCGTAATGCAGCTTGCCCTGGCCGGCGGCGACGCCAGCGACCGGCATAATCACTTCCGACGGAATCGGCGGAAAGATGGTCTCGAGAAACATCAGGAAGCCGATTCCGAGATAGCCCGACTGGTCGATCAGGCGGACGACCCAATCGCTCATGCGCGAGCCGCCAGCTGCGCCTCGATCGCGTCCCAGATACGCGCCGGTGTGTCTGTGCCGTTGAACTTGTCGATCGCAACGATGCCGGTTGGCGAGGTGACGTTGATCTCGGTCAACCAGCGTCCGCCGATTACATCTATCCCCACGAACAGCAGGCCGCGCCGTTTGAGCTCCGGGCCCAGCGCGGTGCAGATTTCTCGCTCGGTTTCCGTCAGCTCGCTCGCCTCGGCCGTTCCGCCGGCAGCCAGGTTTGATCGAATGTCGCCGCTTTTCGGCCGGCGATTGATCGCGCCCGCTACTTCGCCATCGACCAGGACGATGCGCTTGTCGCCATCCGCGACCTCCGGGAGGAAAACCTGCAGGACATGAGGCTCGCGATAGGTCGCGTTGAATAATTCCATCAGCGCTGAGAGATTGGCCCCGTCAGAGCCGATCTTGAAAACCGCTTTGCCGGCATTGCCGTGAAGCGGTTTGATGACGACCTCGCCATGCTTCTCCTGGAACTTGCGCGCGACACCGAGCGACCGAGTCAGGACGGTCGGCGGCATGTAGCGGGCAAAATCGAGCACCCAAACCTTCTCCGGCGCATTCCGGACTGCGGCGGGGTCATTGACGACCAACGTCTCGTGCTGGATCCGCTCGAGCAGGTGGGTCGCGGTGATGTATCCCAGATCGAATGGCGGATCCTGCCGCATGAGAACGACGTCGACGTCCTTGCCAAGATCGAGGATTGTGAATTCACCCAGGCGGAAATGATCTCCTGGCGCGGGATTCACACGCACTTGATGCGCACCCGCGTAAAGCCGACCGTCCTCATAGGTGAGGGCGTCGGCGAGATAATGGTACAGCTTGTGACCGCGTTCCTGCGCGCCGAGCATCAAAGCGAAAGTCGAATCGCCGGAGATGTTGATGTTCTCCAGCGGGTCCATCTGCACGGCGACGGTGAGTGCCAAATTCTTCTCCGCTCGCCCTGAGCCTGTCGAAGGGCTGTCTTGTCACTTCGCTAGGTGAACGACAGGGCTTCGACAAGCTCAGCCCAAACGGAAGCAGAATTAGCCCTGCCAGACATTGGCGAGATGTCGCGGCAGCCTGCCGGGGATGAGGAAAAGTGCATCGATGCGGATATCGTCTCCCGGCCGGACAAAGCGCGGCGCCAGGCGCTCGGCGGCAACCGCCACGCGGCGCAGTCGATACTGGTCCAAGGCCATGGCCGCAGCCTCCTCGCTGGCGCGCGCCTTGACCTCGACGAAGGCGAGGATGCGCCCACGCCGGACAATCAAGTCGACCTCGCCTCCGGGCACGCGGGCCCGCTCGGCGAGAATCCGCCAGCCATGCAGCCGCAGCCACCAGGCCGCGAGCCGCTCGGCCGTCCGGCCGCGCCGTTCGGCAAGCTCGCGGCGGTTCAGCGGCTGAGCTCCAGCGCTCGGGCATAGGCGCGCTTCCTGGGAATGCCGAGGCGTTCGGCGACCTCGGCAGCCGCGCGCGACGGCGACAGCGAAGCCAAAGATTCGGTCAGCGCCAAGTCAAGATCCTCTGCGGAGGTTTCACGCTCCGGCGGCGGGCCGACGACAATCACGATCTCACCCTTGGGAGATGCGTCATTATAACGTTGGGCCAGCTCCGCGAGCGTGCCGGTGACGCACTCCTCGTGCAGCTTCGAAATTTCACGCACGACCGCCGCGTCGCGCGACCCGAGACCAGCAGCGAGGTCGGCGAGCGCGTCACCCAATCGAGGGCCGGTTTCGTAGAAAACGAGGCTTGCCCTGATCGACCCGATTTCCGCAATTGCGTCGTGGCGCGCCTTCGACCTGGCGGGGAGGAAGCCGGCGAACAGGAAACGGTCGGTCGGCAGGCCGGCGACGGTCAATGCGGCGATCGCTGCGCAAGGACCGGGAACGGTGAAAACCGAAAGACCGGCTGCTCGAGCGGCGCGTACGAGTTTGTAGCCGGGATCTGAAATGAGCGGCGTTCCGGCATCGCTGACCAAGGCGACGGCGCCTGTTGCGATCAGGTCGAGCGCGCGCCGCCTGTCGTCGTCGCTGCTGTGATCGTGATAGGTGGTCATCGGCGCCCTCGCGCCGGCATGGGCGAGAAGCTTGGCGGTTACCCGCCGGTCCTCGGCAAGGATATGATCGGCGCGCCTGAGCGTTTCGGCGGCGCGGGGGCTGAAATCGGACAGATTGCCGATTGGCGTTGCGACGATGTAGAGGCCGGGGGGGAGCGACGGTTCCATAGGCAAGAAGCGACCCATGACATTTTCCTTCGATCGGCGGCAAGCGCGGCGCGCATTAGTTGTCGGATTCTCGTGCAGCCTGTTCGCGCTCGCGGCTTGCCAGACGCGGGCGCCGCTCAGGCCGCCCCCCAGTGAAGTGGCGCCGCCGACGGGACAAAAGCACCAAGTCGCGGTGATCGTGCCGCTGAGCGGCGAGGACGGGCCGATCGGCACTTCAATCAGCAATGCCGCGAGGCTGGCGCTGCTCGACACGGGCAATCAGGCGATCGAACTCAACGTCTATGACAGTACGCAGGGAGGAGCCGCGGCGGTTACGCAAAGGGCGATCGCCGAGGGCAATCGGCTGATCCTGGGCCCCCTGCTTGCCGAGGAGGTGCGGGCGGCGGCGCCAGTGGCGCAGCATGCCCACGTACCGGTCATCGCCTTTTCCAACGATGAAAACGTTGCCGGCGAGGGCGTCTACATCCTGGGCTTCACGCCGCGCCAGTCGATCGATCGCGTGGTCGGTTTTGCGAGTTCGCGGGGAGCCAAAAGCTTCGGAGCGCTGGTCCCGACCGGCGTTTACGGTGAAAGGGCCGTGCAGGCTCTGACGGCCGCGGTGCGGGCCTCCTCGGGCACATTGGGCAGGGTCGAGACTTTCAGTCGCAGCGCGGCAAGTGTGCGGACGGCGGCGAATGCATTGAATGCGAAGGGACATTTCGACGCCGTGCTGATCGCCGACAGCAGCCGCATCGCCTCCCAGGCGGCCAGCGCGATCAAGGCTGGCCCGCGCCTGCTCGGCACGGAGCTATGGGCCAACGACCGTACGCTGGGAACGAATGCACGGATGCGCGGCGGTTGGTATGCAGCAGCGCCCGATGCGCGCTTCGAGCAGCTCGTGACGCGCTACAAGGCGCGGTATGGCAAGACGCCATACCGGCTCGGCAGCCTTGGTTATGATGCGGTGCTGCTGACGGTGCGGGCGGCGCGCGGTTGGCCAGCAGAGCGTCCGTTCCCGCAGCGCATCCTTACCGAGAAGGAAGGCTTTGCCGGGGTCGACGGCATTTTCCGTTTCGGCCGCGCCGGCGTCGCCGAACGCTCGCTGGAGGTGCGCGAGGTGACCGCGGCCGGGACCAAAGTTGTCTCGCCGAGCGCAACTGCGTTCTAGCGATAAACCCTTCACAGGCTGTAAAAAAAGAGTCATCATGCCCCCCGGAAGCCATTTGCGTAAGGATGTGGGTAATGACTCCATTCGCAATTGGGGTGGTGGTTGGTCTGACTTTCCTGCAGGCGTCGATTGCAGCGCCCCGGCAGGACTTTACGGATTGCCTTAAGAAGGCCAGCCTCCAGGCAGCAGTGCAGCACGTCGCCCCGGACCAATATGCCGCTTTTGCCGCTCAGCAGTGTGCCGCGCCGGGCGCCAGCTTCAAGGCCGCTCTGGTCGCCTTCGACACCAAGAACGGCGTGAAGAGGACGCAGGCATCGTCGGACGCGCAGGCCCAGCTCGACGATTATATCGCCATGTCGGCGGAAAAATATGAGGCCAAGGCCCCGAAGCCAAAATCGGCGCCCAACGTGACGCCGGCTCCGGTGCCGGCGGCCGCGCCCGCCCAGCCGGATAAGTCGAACTAGGCGGCGATTTCGGCAAGAACTGAATCGAGCACCAGGCGCCCGGCCGGCGTGACGGCCAGGTGCGCTCCTCGCCGTTCCAGCAACCCCAGGGCCTGAAGGCGGGAGACAGCGCTTTCATCGACGATGCGATCGACTTCAAGACGGGCCCTTTGCTCGTCGGTGTCTATCCCCTCGGTGAGGCGGAGGCCCATGACCAGAGCCTCGTGCGCGGCTTCATCGCGAGTGAGCGCCTCTTCCTCAACCAGTCCGTGGCCGTTGCGGGCGACAGCAGCGAGGAAATTTTCCGGCTTCCTGTGGCGGACGGTGCGCTGGCCGAGGCGCCGGCCGTGAGCGCCCGGGCCGACGCCGGCATAATCGCGGTAACGCCAGTACGCGAGATTGTGGCGGCTTTCCTCGCCCAAGCGGGCGTGATTGGAAATTTCGTAGGCGGGCAGGCCCGCCGCCGCCGTCCGTTCCTGGGTCAGATCGAACATTTCGGCCGCTGAATCTGCATTCAAGGGCTCGATTTCGTGGCGTCCCACCATCGTGGCAAAGCGCGTGCCGGGCTCGATGGTCAGCTGATAGAGTGACAAATGGCCGGTGCCGAAGCCGAGCGCGCGGTCAAGCATAGCTTGCCACTCCTCTAAACCTTGCCCGGGCAGGGCATAGATCAGGTCGAAACTGACCCGGTTAAAATGCTGCTGCGCGGTGTCGAGGGCGGCGAGGCCTTCGGCAACGCTGTGCGCGCGGCCGAGGAAGGCGAGGGCGCGATCGTCGAGGCTCTGCAGCCCAAGGCTGACGCGATTGACGCCGGCGGCCGCCAGATCGGCGAATCGCGCCGCTTCAACCGAGGAAGGATTGGCCTCCAACGTGATCTCGATATCGTCATCGGCCCGCCAGTGGCGGCGAGCGGCGGCGATGATGGCGGCAGCGGTTGCGGGCTCCATCAGCGAGGGCGTTCCGCCGCCGAAGAAGATCGATGTCAGCCGCCTTCCGGGCAGCAGCGCCGCTTCGTGCGCCAGGTCGGCGAGCAGCGCATTGCGCCAGGCTTTCTGGTCGATGCCGTCACGGACATGGCTGTTGAAGTCGCAATAGGGGCATTTGCTGACGCAAAACGGCCAGTGGACGTAAAGCGCCAGGCTGTCCTGCGGCGGGACGCCCGTGAGCACATTCTTAACCTCGCGAAGGGCAAAATCCGTCGTCATGATGCGAGCGGTCCTTATTGCGCTTCTGCTGGCGACGCCATCCGCGGCGGCGAACCTGCCCAATCCCCACTGGCCGGCGCCGGCGGATCGCGGCGATACGTTGCTGCGCAACACGGTGCTGTCCGCGCACAATGCCGCGCGCAGCCGGTTCGGCGTCGGCCCGGTCAGCTGGAGCGACCAGCTTGCCGCCGAAGCGCTGGCGCATGCGCGGTACATGGCCGCAACCGGGTTCTATGGTCACGATCAGACTCCGGGCCGCCGTAAAAAGGCGGGCGAGAACCTCTGGCGCGGAACGCGCGGCGTCTTTGCCTACGGTGTCATGGTCGGCGTGATGGTCGATGAGGAGCGGAATTTCCGCGCGGGCGTCTTTCCGGACAATAGCCGCACCGGCGAGTGGCATGACGTCGCCCATTACACCCAGATCGTCTGGCCGACGACGACCGAGGTCGGCTGCGCGCTCGCTTCGTCCGCGACCACCGATTACTTCGTCTGCCGATATGCCCCGACCGGAAACAAGGACGGCTTCCTGCTGGCAAACGGCCGCGACCCGTTGGCTCCGCGGCCGGCTAGCCAGCAACTAGCGCAGAGCGGAAACTAGCTTCCGAAACGCATCGGCGCGATGGCTGATGCGGTGCTTCACCTCGGGATCGATCTCGCCGAATGTCTGGTCGTAGCCGACCGGAACGAACATCGGATCGTAGCCGAAGCCCCTGTCGCCGCGCGGCGGCCAGGTGAGCGTGCCGTCGACGCGGCCTTCGAAGCTCTGCACCTGACCGTCGTCGGGCCAGGCGAGCGACAAGGCACAGGCGAAATGGGCGTCGTGACCGGCATCCTCGCCAGCAGCCTCTATCTCGCGCCAGACGCGGTCCATGGCGCGGTTGAAATCGCGATTGCCGGCCTCGTCTTCCGCCCAGCGCGCCGAGAAGATACCGGGCAGGCCGTGCAAGGCATCCACGGCAAGACCGCTGTCGTCGGCCAGCGCGGGCAGGCCGGACAGGTCCGCCGCTTCACGCGCCTTCAGATCGGCATTGTCGACGAATGTGTTGCCGATCTCCTCAGGCTCGGGCAGGCCGAGTTCGGCCGCGCCGACGCAGTTGATGCCGAGCGGCGCCAGCAGCTCCTGGATCTCGCGCAATTTGCCGGGATTATGGGTGGCGATGACCAGTTTCTCGATCCTGCTCATCGCCCGACCGCTTTCAATTGCGCTGCAAAGATCTGGTCGCAGCCGATACGCGCCAGCCGCAGGAGGCGGAGCAGTCCTTCCTCGTCATAGCATTCGCCCTCCGCGGTCACCTGTGCCTCGACAATGGCGCCGTCCGAGGTGAGGACGAAATTGCCGTCGCATCCGGCGGCGCTGTCTTCCTCGTAATCGAGATCGAGGACTGCCTGGCCGTCATGAATTCCGCAGCTGACCGCCGCGACCTGCTTGGCGATCGGGTCCTTTTCTAGCTTCAGCCCATCGACCGCCAGGCGGAGCGCCACCCAGGCGCCGGATATGGCGGCGGTGCGCGTGCCGCCGTCGGCCTGGATGACGTCGCAATCGACAGTGATCTGGCGTTCTCCGAGCTTCGGCAGGTCGACTACGGCGCGCAGCGAGCGGCCGATGAGACGCTGGATTTCCTGGGTCCGGCCGGACTGCTTGCCGCGGGCGGCTTCGCGGTTGCCTCGCGTATGGGTAGCGCGGGGCAGCATGCCGTATTCGGCCGTCACCCAGCCTTGGCCCTTGCCGCGCAGGAAGGGCGGCAGCTTGTCCTCGACGCTGGCAGTGACAAGCACGCGCGTGTCGCCGAAGCTGACGAGGCAGGAGCCTTCGGCGTGTCGAGTGAAGCCGGGCTCAAAGATGACGGTGCGAAGCTGGTCGGGGGCGCGTCCGGACGGGCGCATGCAGGTCTCCTGATACTGGTGCGCTGGCTCCCTAGACCGGGCGGCACGGCAATCCTAGATGCAAGCGCAAGATGAACGCACCGATCCCCGAGTTGACCGACCGGATGCGCCAGATCTTCGGGCTGGTGGTCGAGGCCTATCTCGACCGCGGCGCTCCTGTGGGTTCAAAGCTGCTTGCCGGCAGCGTCAGCCTGTCGCCGGCTTCGATCCGCGGAATCATGCAAGACCTGGAGGAGCTTGGGCTGCTCACACATCCGCACACCTCGGCCGGGCGGCTGCCGACCGAGACCGGGCTTCGCCTGTTCGTGGACGGCATCATGCAGGCTTCGCTGCCGGGCCGGGCGGAGCGGGAGGCGATTGAGGCGCAGATCCGTGACAGACCGGTCGAAGAAGCGCTGGAGGCCGCGACCGCGACGCTGTCGGGCCTGTCGGCCTGTGCCGGCGTCATCCTGACGCCCAAACAGGAGCTGCGGCTTCGGCAATTGAGCTTCGTCCATTTGTCGCCGGGCCGGGCGCTGGCGGTATTGGTAGGGGCCGACGGAGCGGTCGAGAACCGCGTCGTCGAGCTTCCGCCGGGGACTAATGCGCTGGCATTGGCCGAGGTCGGCAATTATGTCAGCGCTCGCTTCAACGGCCTGACCTTGATCCAGGCGGAGGCACGGCTGCGCGCCGAGATCGCCGACCACCGCCAAGCGATCGACGCCGCTGCTGCCGAGCTGGTCGCCTCGGGCTTCGCCGCCTGGAGCCAGGACGCGGCGCAAAGGCCGGTGCTGATCGTCCGTGGCCAGGCGAATTTGCTCGACGATGCTACAGCGGCGGACCTTGAACGCGTGCGCAAGCTGCTCGAGGAGCTTGAAGACCGACAGGAAATCGCCCGGCTGCTCGAGGGCGCGCGCGAGGGCGAAGGCTGCCGAATCTTCATCGGCAGCGAGAATCGGATGTTCGCTTTGTCCGGCTCGAGCGTCATCGCCGCGCCGTACCGCGGGAGCGAAGGGCAGGTTGTCGGCGTTGTCGGGGTTATCGGCCCGACGAGATTGAACTATGCGCGCGTGGTCCCCATGGTGGATTTCACCGCCCAGGCCCTGACGAGATGGATGGCATGAACGACGAGAACGAGAAGCTGCACGACGAGGCCGAGGAGATTCGCTCGGAGACCGCAGCGACCGCTCCGGAGCTTCGGGAGCACGATCAACTGGCCGAGCTGCAGAAACAGCTGGAGGAAGCCAACGCCAAGGCGCTTTATGCCGCCGCCGAGCTGCAGAACGCGCGCCGGCGGATGGAGAAGGAAATGGCCGACGCCCGATCCTACGCCGCAGCCGGCTTCGCCCGCGACATGCTGGCGATCAAGGACCATCTGGAGCGCGCGCTGGTCGCGGTCAACGAAGAGCTGCGCGCCGACAAGGTCGCGAGCAATTTCCTCGCAGGGATCGAGTCGACCGCCCGCGAGCTGGAGGCAGCGCTCGCAAGGCAGGGGATCACGCGGATCAAGTCGATTGGCGAAAAGCTCGATCCCCACCAGCACCAGGCGATGATGGAAATCCCCAGCGACGGCGCCGAACCCGGCACGATCGTCGAGGAAATGCAGCCCGGCTACATGATGAAGGACCGGCTGCTTCGTCCAGCCCTGGTTGGAGTCGCGAAGAAGCCCTAGCGGCCTAGCTTTCCAAAGAAGGCAGCGGACTATCCCAGATAAAGGTCTCGCACCAGCGGCGCTCTCGCTCGGAGAGCATTGTCGCAAGCCCTGGCCGCTTGAAGCTCGGCTCGATGCGATGCTTGGGAGGAGGGATGTAGCGAAGCACCGTGGCGGGATCGAGCTTGAAGTCGAAGGCAATGCCGGCGCGGCGCTCCGACGTCCAGGCAATCCTCCCGGAGACCGTGAGGTCGTTCTTCCGGAAGATCACCTCTGATCCCGCTTCCGGGATCTGATCGCCTTCGATGAGTGCTCCTTCAGCCGACAGGTTGCGCAGGGTGACGCGCCCCGTCCCGGCCGTCCATTCGACGGTCGCGGCCATGAGGACATTCGAGCGCCGGGAGCGCCGGTTCTGCGTGATGCTGCTTTCGTCCATCAAACCGTTCCTGGATCGGCACGCCGGCGATTCATTTCGCGGGAACGCCAAGTGTCAAACGAATCTAGTGAATATTTTGCTAAATTCTGCGCTTTCGCGAGCTTGTCGGCGACATTTTTGCAAATCTGCTCAATGGACTTCGCGGCGTTGCGTGACGCCCTTGGTCGCCAAGCTGAAGCGCGGTTCGATGCTTGCCGTCCCGAGAAGGCGCGCCGCCGCATAGCGCCCGACCTCCGGGCCGTGCTTGAATCCATGGCCAGAGCCGCCGCCGACCAGCAGCAGGTTTGGAATGTCCGGGTGGAAGTCGATCAGGAAGTCGCCGTTCGAGCTGTTCTCATATTGGCAGACCTCGGCCCCGATCAGCGGCGCCCCCCTCAGCAGTGGGAAGCGCCGGTCGCGGAAGGCAATGATTTCGGCCAGGGCCGCCTCGGTCGGACGGCGGCTTTGCGTGTCGGGATCGACGACCTCGCCATGGGCGTCGTGGGCGAACTTGACCCCACGTCCTTCCAGGTCGGGGAAACCATAGAAGATGTCGCCTCCGTTGAAGTCCGCCCAGCCGGGCATGGCGGCGGGCTGGAACCTCGGATCGCCGGCGGGCGGCGCGAAATAGAAGACCTCCTGGCGGGTCGGGACAATGCGCGGGCCCAGCAGTTCGGGGAACATCTTGCCGAGCCAGGGGCCGGCGGCAATGACGAATGCATCCGCCTCCAGGCTCGTGCCGCCCGACAGGCGCACGGATTTCAATGCGCCTTTTTGCTGCGGAACATGGGCTTGTTCGTGCCGGTATCCGCCGCCGGCCTGGACGTAGCGCATGACGAGCGTCTGGACCGCGCGCCGGGCCATCAATGCCCCGAATCCGGGCTCGAACAGGCCCGCGGCAACGCCGCTGAAATCGATCATTGGGAAACGGCGCGCCATTCGTGCGGCGCTTAGCAACTCGCTCGGCAGGCCAAGCGCGCGGTGTGCCGCCAGCGATTCGCCGAGAAATGGGTCCTCGGCTGGAAAAAAGAAAAGGATGCCGTTCGGCACGAAGATGGGAAGGCCGGATAAGGCACTCAGCGCCTTCCATTGCACCAGGCTGTCGACCGCCATTTTCGTGTAGATGGCGTCCTTGCCGTACGCGGCCCGAGTCAGGCGCGATTCGCCGCCGGAGGAGGCGCGGGCGTGAGCCGGGCCCCACGGATCAACAAGCGTCATCCTATGGCCGGCGCGGCGCAAATGCTCGGCAGTCCAAGAGCCGAAAACGCCGGCGCCGATCACGGCGATATGGGCTTTCGAGCCGATAGGAGCCGCCTTCAAGATTGCTGGCGAAACGACGGCGCCGCCCGCTCCGAGAAGGAGTGAGCGGCGGGAGAAGCTATCGGGGGGCGGCTTGGACTGCGCGCCGCCCCCCGTCGATCTCACCGTCCGAACGCCTTACGGAGGGTGAGGCCGATGGTGCGAGGCAGCCCGACATGGTAACCGAGGCGGGCACGGCCGCCGCGTTCACGATCGAAGGACAGCTTCGGCGATTCGTCGAACACATTGTTAGCATAGAGTATGACGTCGAGGCCATCGTCGAACTCGAGCCCAGCTGACAGGTTGACCAAGTCGTAGGACGGCAGCTTCAGGTCTACGAGCGTGCCGGCGTCGACCGGAATACCGCCAAAATCGCTGCCCGCGTGGAAGGCCGAGTCGCGATAGATGAACAGCCGCGGATTGTTCTCTTGGTCAGACGGCTGCGTGTATCTGCTGCCGATGTGCTGGAAGCTGCCATTGACATACCAGTCGGTGTTCGAGCTGAACCGTCCACCGTAGGTAGCGGACGCCGCCATCTGGAACTTAGGCACGGAGGGCAGGCGGTTGCCTTCGCGAATGCCGGTTGTCTCGGCCAGGTCCCCCGGCAATGAGCTGTCGAACTCGGCTGAGACGTAAGTGCCGGCGAGGGACAGGTCGAGGCCTGGTAGGGGTGAGGCAGCGAATTCCATCTCGACGCCAGTGGTGTGGGCCTTGTCGACGTTGAACACGAGCCGTGATGAGCAGCTGCCCGCGTCCAGAGTGACCTGCAAGTCCTTGATCTTCGTGTGGAAGAGGGCGGCGTTAATGGTGAATCCGCGCCTTTGGTATTTCACGCCTGCTTCATAGTTCCACAGCGTTTCGTCATCATAGCCGCTGGAGAAGGGACTAAAAATGGCGAAATCCTCGGGCGAGCAAATCGGTTCGTTGAGCGGGTCGTTGGACCCACCGAGCCGGAAGCCCTTGGCCGCCTGAATGTTGACACTGAGGTTCCGGTTGGGCTCCCAGGTTGCGATCAACCGGGGACTGAAACCGTTGGACTCGGTTTTCTGTCCGACGATGTTCTTGGCAGGATCGTCAGTATCGTTGCCCGAGAATATGCCGCCCCAGAACAGGCTGCGCTCTTCCTCGAAGTCATAATAGCGGGTGCCAGCGGTCAGCTTGAATTGGCCGAAGTCATAACTTCCCTCGCCAAACAATGCCTTCTGCTTGATGTCGTATGGCAGGTCCGAGTTGTATGGGCTGTCAGGATCGTAAAATGCGCCGCCGGTAGGAATGCCGATCGCTGCCGCATAACCCGGGGTTGGCAGGCGCTGGTGATAATCGCGATCGACATCCGAATAGAAGCCGCCGATCAGCCACTGGAGCGGGCCATCGCCGGTGGACGCAAGCCGCAATTCCTGAGTCTTGGATTTGAGCTGGGTCGTATCCCGCAGATTCGACGGCAATAACACGGCGGAGTCAGGCAGCCCGATGTCATCCGAGATCGATCCCGTAAGCGCCGAGGCATCGCGTGAAACCAGGATATCGCGGTCGATATAGCTGGTGACCGACGTCAATTCGACCGGTCCGAAATCATACGACATCGTCAGGTCGGCTATCAGGGTGTCGTCCTTGAACTTCTCACGCAGCTGCAGATACTGCTGGCGATCGTCGAAAGTGTAGGTTGGCCTGGTCGTCGTCAGGGGGTTGGCAAAGAGGCTGAAAAACTCTTCCCGGTTGAAACCATTGGCGCGCACTTCCTGGTAAACTACGCGGGGCGTGATCTTGATCTCCGGAGTCGGTTCCCAAAGCAGCGAAATCCGGCCGCCCGCTCGGCTGCCGTCATTGACGTTTTTGTCGCCGGCGGGGCCGACGGCGTCGATGAAGCCCGCATACTGCGTACCATAACCGACCACGCGCAACGCGAGCGTGTCCGCAATGGGCACGTTGACCGCGCCCTTTACGTGAAAGCCCATGTCGCCTTCATCCACCAGGTTGACGTTGGCCTCCATCAGCCCTTCGGTGACGCCCAGCTTTGGCTGATTAGTGATGTAACGGATCGTGCCGCCAACCGAACCGGAGCCAAACAGCGTGCCCTGCGGGCCGCGCAGTGTTTCGACGCGGTTGAGATCGAATAGATCGATGTCAGGCGTAAAGAGCGACAAGGAAATGACCGATTCATCGAGGTAGACGCCGACCTGTTCCTTGACGCCCGGCTGGTCGCGGACGATCTGGCCGGCCGAGACACCGCGGACCGAAACCTGGCTCTGGCCCGGGCCGAGGTTCTGGACGGCGAGGCCCGCCACGTTGCGGCTGATATCCTCGATCGTGCTGGCATTGGCGCGCTGAATGTCTTTCTGAGTCTGCGCGTTGATCGAGAAAGGAACGTCCTGGACCCGACTCGAGCGCTTGGTGGCCGTAACGAGGATTTCCTCCTCGCTTTCCGGCGTGGCTGCGCTTGGGTTGGCAGGGGTCTGTGCCTGCGCCTGTTCTTCCGGCTGTGTCTGCGCCCAAAGCGGCGTTGCCAATGCGGCGGTGGATCCGAGCAGCAGGCTACGCAGGACTATGGACGAGAAGCGCATGGAATTTCCCCTTGTTGATGTGGCCCCGACGACAGAGATTATCGATTCGGTGCCAAGCCGAAAGGGAAATGACCGTATGCGGCTCAGTTCGTGCAACGGCTGTTGCACTTTGGTGACATTCATTCGCTAGCCGAAAGGAAGCAGTGACGGCTCCGGCACGACGGGGAAACAGACGCCATGCTTCGCCAGGAATGCGTGCCGGATGATTTCCGCCTGCTGCTCGAGACCGTAGCGGCCGAAAGCCCGGCCGGGCACCAGGTCATAGGCGTATCGGCAGAAGGGGTGGCGCATCAGTGGCAAGTAGAAGCGGCCGCGCGTCTGTGCCTGCCAGACATGGGTGAGCTCGTGGATAAGCAGCCCCTGCAGCTCGAGCGGCGCCTTGGAGAAATCCTCGACCAGGCGCGGGTCGTCGGGATGGAAGTGGATGTTGCCGGTCGGCGCCATGACGATGCCGCGATGCTGGAACGGCCACCATTTGCCGCGCACCAGCCGCACCCGTCCATAATCGATGGCGTCGCCGAACATCGAGCGCGCCAGCGCGGCCTCGCCGTCCGTCAAGGGCCGGGATTGCATCATCGCTTCACCTTAGAAAGCACCGCCACTTGCGGCCAGCACCGCCCGTCGCTAGGGCAGCGTTCAAAGAACAACAGGAAGGAAAGTCCACATGAGCGAGACCGCCGATCGTGTGAAGAAGATCGTCGTCGAACATTTGGGGGTCGATGCCGACAAGGTCACCGAGGAAGCGAGCTTCATCGACGATCTGGGTGCCGATAGCCTCGACATTGTCGAACTGGTGATGGCGTTCGAAGAGGAATTCGGTGTCGAAATTCCCGACGATGCGGCCGAGAAGATCACGACCGTCAAGGATGCGATCGACTATATCGAGACCAACAAGGGCCGACCTCAACCGGCGAGGCCGCCGGCCGGCGGGACGAGCTGCTTGCATCCACACGGCTCCCCGTCCATGGCCGGGGAGCCGTTTTGCATCTGATTTCATGGGAGTTTTCCTATGCGACGCGTAGTCGTGACGGGGCTGGGACTGGTGACGCC
>JBKPSK010000095.1:0-4652 GCA_046734995.1 Pseudomonadota bacterium | reverse complement strand
CGATCGGCCGCTTCGCCGATCCGATACCCCCGCGGCCGGCCGAGCACGCGATCGACCTCGGCGACTAGCTCAAGGGCGGCGTCGAGCCAGCGTACTTCGCTGGTTTCCCGATAGATCGAGATATAGAGCACCAGTCCGAAGGCGTCGGTCCACAAATAGCGAAGCCCATTGGGCCAGATGCGCTGTTCGCGCATCCAATCAAGCTTGGCGAGGACATAAGCAAGGTCGCGCTTGGGCACTCGACGGCAATCGCTGATTGGCTACCGAGGTTCCGCGCGTTAGCCTGCGCCCATGCCACTCTATGCCCTTGGAAATTTAGTGCCCACGCTCGCGGAAGGCGCCTGGAGCGCGCCGTCCGCCGACCTGATCGGCGATGTCCGCCTGGGCCCGCGCGCCAGCGTATGGTTCGGTGCCGTCATCCGTGCCGACAACACGCCCATCGTGATCGGCGAGGAGAGCAATATCCAGGACGGAGCGGTCGGCCATTCCGACCCCGATGCCCCTCTGACCATCGGCAAGCGGGTCACCGTCGGCCACCAGGCGATCCTCCATGGCTGTACGGTCGAGGATGAGGCACTGATCGGCATGGGCGCCCGAGTGTTGAACGGCGCCGTCATTGCCGCCCAGTGCATTGTCGGGGCCGGAGCGCTCGTCACCGAAGCCAAGACCTTCGAGCCGCGGAGCCTGATCGTCGGCTCGCCTGCGCGCGCTATTCGTACATTGACCGATGAGCAGGTGGCGATGCTCCGGCTGTCGGCCGCCCATTATGCGGAGAAAGCCGCTCATTACGCGACGGCGCTGCGGTTACACGACTGACACTTGAAGGTTCTCGCCTGCCGGCCCAATTCCACGCCATGATCGATATCCGTCCGTTCAAATCGCTGGGCCACGCCGACCATGGTTGGCTCGACGCCCACCATCATTTCAGCTTCGCGAGCTATTACGATCCCGGCCGCATGGGCTGGGGCCAGATCCGGGTCTGGAACGATGACCGAATCGCCGCCAAGTCCGGCTTTCCGCCGCATCCACACAACGACATGGAAATCGTCACCTACGTCCGCACCGGCGCCATCACCCACCAGGATTCGATGGGCAACAAGGGCCGCACCGAGGCCGGCGACGTCCAGGTGATGAGCGCCGGGACCGGCGTCGTGCACTCCGAATATAATCTTGAGGACGAGGAAACGACGCTCTTCCAGATTTGGATCGAGACCGACGAGCGTGGCGCCCAGCCGGGCTGGGGCGCCATGCCCTTCCCTAAAGATGAAAGGCACGGCCAGCTCCAGCTGCTCGCCAGCGGTCATCCGGCTGACGGCGCGCTGACCATTCATGCCGACGCAAGGGTATTTGGTGCAACGGTGAAGGCCGGCGGGACGATCGAGCTCGCGGCCGATCCCGACCGGCACCTTTATCTGGTGCCGAGCGGGCGAGTCCGGGTGAACGGCGTCGCCGCCGGTCCGCGCGATGGAATCGCCATAAAGGGCGAGGACAAGCTACGCATCGAAGCGGAGGACGATGCCGAGCTGGTGCTGGTCGACGCCGCCTAACGTGCTGAAGCCTTGAAGCGAGGCGCGAAGCGGGCCAAAGCCGCACCGGGCGTTGTGACGGGGATTCGAATTTGGCGAACAGGCACAAGGGTTTGGTTTGGCGTTCGGGCTTGCTGGCAGTCTCGCTGCTGGCGGCCTCGCCGCTGCTTGCGCAGGACAATTCGGCCTCAAGCGCACCGCCGCCGGCCCCGGCCGACAACATCGGTCCCCGGGAACTGTCGAACTTCAGCCTGAACGGCACTGTGACCCGGCCGGCCGAGCGCCAGCCGGTGGTCAAAACCCCCGCTATTGTGGATCGGGAGCCAGGCGCGCGAAGCCCCGCGCAGGCAACAACTACCGCCGCACGTCCCGCGCAGGCCCGTTCGGTGGCCAACTCCCGGCCGAGCCAGCCGGAAAGGCGCCTTGCGCTTGACCCGATCCCAAGCCGTCCGACGCTTGCCCCTGCTTCCGGGCGGGCGCCGGCCCGGACTTTATCCACGCCCGCTCCGCCGCCGCCGATTCCGGCCGAAGCGCCCAGCGGCTTCTCCCCACTGCCGTGGATCGCGGGCCTATTACTGCTTATCGCCGGAGGCGTAATCTATGTCGGCCTGCAGCGGCGTGGTCACCGCTATGCCGCGCCGGGCATCAGCGAGCTCGTGGGACGGCCCCCAGAGCCACAGCCGCGGCCGGCACCTGCGCCGCCGGCCGTGGCGCGGCCCGATCCGCCGGCAAGCACGCCCGGCAAACCGGCAGGCACCGTCGTTTCCAGCCTTCGCGCACCCTCACCGCCGCCCGGAATCGTGTCCGCGGGCTTGCGCCCCTGGATCGAGCTCGAGCTCGAACCGAGCCAGGCAATGGTTTCGGACGAGCATGCGGCCATCGCCTTCGACGTGACCTTGTTCAATTCGGGCAGCGCGCCGGCACGCGACGTGGCAGTGGAGGCCTGCCTGATCAACGCCGGTCAACAGCAGGATGCGCAGCTGACGCAATTCTATACATCGCCTGGTCATGTACGGGACAAGATCCCGGCGGTGGCGCCGCTGGCTCGGGTCACGCTGAAGAGCGCGGTCCGGCTGCCGCGTTCGGCGGTGCACGAATACGAGGTGGAGGGCCGCAAGCTGTTCATGCCGATGGTGGCGGTCAATTCGCACTACCGCTGGTCGAGCGGCCAAGGGCAGAGCGCCGCCAGCTTCATGGTGGGCCGCGCCGCCAACGACCGCGCCAAGCTGGCGCCGCTCAGACTTGATCAAGGCGCGCGCGGCTGGAAGGGCTTGGCCGCGCGGCGCTACGAAAAAGGCATCAGGGTCTAGAGAACCTCGGAATTGTAGCTGTGCCAGGCAAGCACAGCGACGGCGCCGCGATGCGGCCGCCAGGCTTCTGCCAGCTCGCGCAGCTGCTTCTCGCTCGGCTTGCCCTCGAGCCCGAGCAGCTTGCCGATCTCGACCTGCACGGCAAGGTCGCCGGCTGGCCAGACGTCGGTGCGTCCTTCCGCGAACAACAGATAGATTTCCGCCGACCAGCGGCCGATTCCCTTGATCCGCGTCAGCAGTTCGATTGCTTCCTCATCGTCTTGCGGAAGATGATTGAGATTGAGCTCGCCCGACAGCACCAGCTGGGCCAGGCTGCGGGCATAGCCGGCCTTCTGCCGCGACAGGCCGGCCAGCCGCAGCTCCTCGTCGCTCGCCTTGAGGATTTTCGAGAGGTCCGGCGGCGCGCCATAAGCGGCTTCTAGCTTGGCCCACATCGACCGCGCCGCAGCCACGCTGACCTGCTGGCCGACGATCGTCCTGAGCAGGGTTGTCGCTCCCGGTTCGCTAACACGCGGCTCGGGGCGGCCATGGCGTTCCAGCACCGCTGCGAACGCTTTCTCGCGCTTCGCCAGTTCATCGACCGCCGCGTTGATCGAATCGACCGTGCGAACCATCAGGCGATGCTCGCGGCATAAAGGGCGATGGCTGCAGCATTCGAGACATTGAGGCTCTCAATCGCATTGCTGATCGGCAGGCGAGCCAATGCATCGCAATGCTCTCGAGTGTTGGACCGCATGCCCGGCCCCTCGGCGCCGAGTACCAGCGCCACGCGCGGCGGCCCAAGCGCGTCCTTCAGCTCAGTCTCCGCGTCGCCAGCGAGGCCGATGCGCCAAAAGCCGGCCTCGGCGATCTCCTCCAGCGCCCGGGCGAGGTTGACGACACGCGCCCACGGCACTCGCTCGAGCGCGCCGGACGCTGCCTTGGCGAGTGCGCCGCTCTCCGGCGGTGAATGGCGATCCTGGGTGACGATCCCAATCGCGCCGAACGCGGCGGCGGAGCGCAATATCGCGCCGACGTTATGCGGATCGGTAACCTGGTCGAGGACAAGCAGGGTCGCGCGCTCGTCGGCCTCGACGAGCAAATCGGCCAGCCACCTCTCCTCGAGCGGTTCGACCTCGACGACCACGCCCTGGTGCGGCGCATCGTGCGGCACCAGCTTTCCGAGATCGGCGACGTCGGCGAAAGTGACGGCGACGTCGTCAGGGAATTGCATGAATCCGGCGGTTTCGCGCGTCGCCCAGGCGCGCAGCACTCTGCGGTCCGGGTTGTCGAGTGCCGCGCTGACGGCATGCTTGCCCCAGAACCGCGGACGGTTCGGGCTGCCGTGGCCTTGGTGTGACTTCTTGCGCCGAGGCATTCGGGTCCCATGCGGCCCGACGAATGCCTAAGCAACCCCCTCGGCGTCGAGCGCGTAACCGGCGCTGCGGACAGTGCGAATGATGTCGGGTTCATCGAGCGCCAGCCGCAGCCGCCGGATATGGACGTCGACGGTTCTCAATTCGATATCCTCGCTGTGCGGCCAGACCGTTTCGAGCAGCTGCTGGCGCGAGAAAACCCGGCCAGGATTTTCGAGGAAATGGCGCAGCAGGCGGTATTCGGTTGGGCCCAATTGGACGCCTTTGCCGTCGCGCCGAACGCGGTGCGCGGCGAGGTCCATTTCGATGCCTCCATAATCGAGCGTCTCCGCGGCCAGCGCCGGACGGACCCGGCGCAGCACGGCGCCGGCGCGCGCCACCAGTTCCTTGGGCGAGAAAGGCTTGGTGAGATAATCGTCTGCGCCCGTCTCAAGGCCGCGCACCCGGTCGTTCTCTTCGCC
>JBKPSK010000094.1:0-19730 GCA_046734995.1 Pseudomonadota bacterium | reverse complement strand
GCTCGCAATTGGCCGAGATCGCCGAGGCGAAGATGAAGGATCTGAACGCCAACTCGCTCGAGGCGGCGACGCGGATCATCGAAGGCTCGGCTCGCGCCATGGGCCTCCAGGTCGTGGAGGGCTGAGGCGATGGCAAAGCTGACCAAGAACCGCAAAATCCGGATCGCCCAGGTCGACCGCGAGAAATTCTACGCCGTCGACGAGGCCATCGGCCTGGTGAAGAGCCTGGCGACCTCCAAGTTCGACGAGACGGTCGAGGTGGCGCTGAACCTCGGCGTCGATCCCCGCCATGCGGACCAGATGGTGCGCGGCGTCGTCAACCTGCCCAAGGGCACCGGCAAGTCGGTGCGCGTCGCCGTCTTCGCCAAGGGCGACAAGGCGGAAGAGGCGAAGAAGGCCGGGGCCGACGTCGTCGGCGCTGAGGATCTGATGGAATCGATCCAAAGCGGCAACATCGACTTCGAGCGCGTCATCGCGACGCCGGACATGATGGGTGTCGTTGGCCGCCTCGGCAAGGTGCTGGGTCCCAAGGGCCTGATGCCGAACCCGAAGCTCGGCACTGTCACCATGGACGTCACCAAGGCGGTCACCGACGCCAAGTCGGGCCAGGTCGAGTTCCGCGTCGAGAAGGCCGGAATCATCCACGCCGGCATCGGCAAGGCAAGCTTCCCGGAAGCGGACCTCAAGGAGAATTTCACCGCCTTCCTCGACGCCATCCTCAAGGCCAAGCCGTCGGGCGCCAAGGGCAAGTTCATCAAGAAGCTGTCGGTTAGCTCGACGATGGGCCCGGGCCTGAAGGTCGACCTCGAAGAAGTCGTCGGAGCGTAATTAGGAAAGGGCCGGGGCCAAGGCCTCGGCCCTTTTTCTATGGCGCGGCCTGTGCCACTTAGCCGCGCATGAAGATCGAGGGCGATTACGGCAAAAGCGGCTATGCGCTGATCCGGGAGCTGATCCCGCGCGAAGTGGCGCTGGCGTTCATGGGTATCATTCGGCGGCGGCTGCTGCCGGACGGCGTCGTTCCTCCCGTTCCGCCGGGGCTGGAGCTGGGTGTCCTCACCCGCAACGTCTTCGAATGCTATTCGGAGCACTTGCCGCCGATGAAGACGTTCCTCTGGGGCCTGACCCCGGCCATGGAGCAGGTGACGGGGCGGCGGCTGATCCCGACTTATGACTATTTTCGCATCTACCGGGAGGGCGACTTTTGTCACGTCCACCGCGACCGCCCCGCCTGCGAGCACAGCATGTCGCTGACCCTCGCATACAGCGACGACAAGGTCTGGCCGCTCGAGGTCGGCGGCGAAGGCGAAAAGGGTCCCGATGACCAGATCGCCGACGACTTCGGCCCGGAGCCGAGCGCCAGCCTGGCAATGAATGTCGGCGATGCGGTTGCCTATCGCGGTGTCGAGCACCGCCATGGCCGCACCACGCCCAACCCCAACGCCTGGTCGGCGCATCTTTTCCTGCACTGGGTCGACCCCGAAGGGCCGCACGCTACCCAGGCTTTCGACGGCAAGGGCCTGCCGGAACCGGTGGATTTCACCTTTGCCTGATTATGGGGAGACGGGGGCATGAGCGGCAAGAGCATCCTGAAGTTCGCCGAATATGAGGAGCTGCTGGAACCGCTGACCAAGGAGCTCAGCGATGCCGCCCGATGGATCTCGGAAACCGGCCAGCGCCTGATCGTCATCTTCGAAGGACGCGACACTGCGGGCAAGGGCGGCTCGATCGACATGATCGCCCGCAACCTCAATCCCCGCCAGTGCCGCGTCGCCGCCTTGCCGGCACCGTCGGAGCGTGAGCAGGGCCAATGGTATTTCCAGCGCTACGCCATGCATTTCCCATCGAAGGGCGAGATCACTTTGTTCGACCGCAGCTGGTACAACCGCGCCGGGGTCGAGCGGGTCATGGGCTATTGCAGCCCCCAGGAGACCGAGGCGTTCTTGCAGGCGGTGCCGGAGTTCGAGCGCCACCTCGTCGAGGATGGCTTCCTGCTCTACAAATATTGGCTGTGCTGCGACCAGGAGCAGCAGGAGGAGCGCTTCCAGGCGAGGCTCAACAACCCGCGCCGCCGGTGGAAGCTTTCGCCCGTCGATCTTGAGTCACGCAGCCGCTACCAGGCCTATACCGAGGCGAGGGAGCGGATGCTGGCCTCGACCCACACCGCCTGGGCGCCCTGGACCCTCGTCGATTTCAATGACCAGCATGTCGGCCGCCTGACCCTGCTGCGCGACCTGCTCGACCGCCTTCCCGATACGCAATTGCCCTATCCCGACATCCCCTGGCCGCCGCTGAGGCACAAGCCGCTCAAGGAACAGTTCGGGGTACTCCAGCCCATCCAGACCATGAAGGTTAAAGTGGATTGAAGCGCTGAATTCGCCTAGCCTGCAATCCTCGGGACGGCTGAAGGGGGTTCGGCGGCCATGAATGCATTCAAGCTCTTCGTTCAGCTGACGGTCTATTACGTCATCATCTTCGGCGGCGCCTGGCTGCTCATCCACAACGTCCCGGAATTCCAGGCCTATCTTCCCGTCGGCGGGGCGCAGGACCTGATCAACAACAGCGGCGGCAAATCGAGCACGCTCGAGGCGGTCGCCGACGCCGCGCAGGTCAAGAATCTCGGCCAGAGCCTTGGCTGGATGGCCGTTGCCATCCTCGGCGCCCTGATCACCGCCTGGCCGGTGACCTGGGTCTATATGGGGACCCGCACGGCCGACGAATATGACCAGTCGCTGATCAGCACGATCCTGATCCTCCCCTCGGTCGTCACCTCGATCGTCGTGGTCGTCCAGCACAGCCTGGCGCTGGCCTTCGCGCTCGGCGGCATTGCCGGCGCCGTGCGCTTCAAGAACAGTCTGAAGAGTTCGGGCGATGCGCTCTACATCCTGCTGTCGGTCGGGATCGGCCTGGCGTCGGGCATCGGCGCGGTCGAGCTCGCGCTCGTGATGAGCCTGGCCTTCAACTATTGTTTCCTGGCGCTGTGGATCACCGAATATGGCGAGCGCGAGGGGATGAAGCGGTATATGAGCGACTTCAACCCCAACAAGGGGCCGGCCAGCGCCGCCGCCAGCGCGGCCGCCGCCGAGACTCCACCTCCGACGCCGCCGACGACCTAGCCGACGCAGGTTTTGAGCAGGTTCTCGGTCACGCCTTGATCGGTGGCGATGTCAGCAAAACCGCGCTCCAAAAAGGCGGACGCCTTGCCAATGGTTCGCTGGTCGAGGCCCGGCGTCGCGGCCAGCGTCGCCATGAACTGGGGCCGCTTCGCATAGATTTCCCGCGCCGCCGTCAGGGCCTCGGCATTGTGTCGGCAGAAGCCGCGGTAGCGGCGCACGCGGACGCTGCCGACCTTGATGGCCTCCGGCGGCGTTGCATAGGGCGCGTCGACGAAACCCGAGAAATCCCAGTCGTACGGGATTGGAACCAGAATCGGCGAAGCCGCACCGTTCGGCGCCACGAGGCGGCCGTTGTGACAGCAGTTGTCGCCTGCCGGACCGGCCTGCATCGCCCAGTCGAGATTGGAGATGAGATATTCGAACAAGGCGAAACGCGCCGCTTCGGGCGGGCTCAAACGGCTGATCTGAGTGCGGGGCCCGACCTTGGCTTCGGTCATGCCGTTACGCCGCGCGACATCCTCGAGATCCTCAAGGAAAAAGCCGACGCGCGAAGCGAGCGGCTTGCCGGCGGTATTGGAATAATCGACCTGCAACAGGCGCGCCCGGAAGCTGAAAGGCGTCAACAGATTGTGGAGCCGATATCCGGCATATTCCAGCAGCACATATTGCTGGAAGCCCTCGTTCGGCCGGCAGTGGGTGTAAAGCTTCAGCCTTTTCTGGCCAGCGAAGATCGAGGTCGCCGGCGGCGGCTGGTTGAAGGTCACGCGCAGCGGCGGGAAGGAGCAAACATCGCGCTGCCGGCGCGTGATGCCGCGTGGCGCCAGGGTGATCGGCAGCGTCTCGCCCGACGCGGCGACGGTCAGCGTGCCGGGATGGGTGACTTCCGACTGTGGCCCGGCGCGAGCCATGTCGTCGACCGGCCCCTTGATGGCGATGCGGATGACGGTGTCATCGGCAAACAAGGGCTTAGGTGGCGTCGCCGCATTTGCGGACGCGGCGACGAGCAGTCCGAAGCCGAGAAGTGCCCCCTTCATTGTCTTCCCCCTTATTGCGCGGTCCTTGCCGTCGAGTGCGGTGTCGCCTGGCCGCCGGCGATCTCCAGCCAACCGAGCTGTCCCTTGTAGTAGCGCGAGTTGCCGGTATCGATCCGCACCAGCTTGCCGCCGTGGCTGATGTCGATGCCCTTGAGGCTGGGCGTGTGGGCGATGACGAGGCGCTTAGCGCCAAAGCCTTTGAGGACCATGTCGAGCTCCGCATCGATGCTCGGACGCGGCGTCGCCGCCAGCGCGGGGGTCTGGGCGGTCGCGATCGACCAGCCTTCCTGGTCGAGTACGCCGCGGGTGATGAGTCCACGATACCAAAGTGGGCCCATGGGATCGTTGATGATCGACGTTTGCGCCGTTTCCTGTGCTTTCAACGCCGCGCTGACCCGGCGGTTGATCTCGTCGATCGGCATGTTGGCATAAGCGGCGCTGAGGCCGCCGTGGACGAAGAGCGTGTCGCCGAGCCTGACGACCGCCGGCAGGCCGGTGACCCAGCGGCCGATCTCGCCGTCGGGGGCCCAGGCGCGCTGGTGCTCGAGCATGCCGAGCGGCATCGACGCGAACCAGGCGTCGCGGATCTGCTTGTCGCTCATTTCGGGATGCCTGAGCTTGTAATCGGCAATGTATCTTTTGCTGTTCGCGTCCCATGCCGCCTGGCGCAGCGCCTCGCTGTGCGAGTCGGCGAACGCCGCGAACTCGCCCGGATCGGTGTAGCGCAGATCGCCGGTCATATTCATCGCTTCGTGGTTGCCGACGAGGACGATGACCTTGCCGCCGGCCTTGGCCGCTTCCTTCTCCAACTTCCGCAAGTGGCGGATGATCTTCAGGCTGTCGGGCCCGCGGTCCGCAATGTCGCCGGCCTGGAGCAAGGTCGTGTTGCCCGCGGCCCAATGGTTCTTCGCATCGACCAGACCGGCGGCGCGGGCAATGTCGATCCACGCGCCATAGTCGCCGTGAAGGTCGCCGACGGCGATAATGCGATCGCCAGCAGACTTCGCAGCGCCGGCGGGCAAGACGGCGAAAAGGAATGCGGACAGGACAAGACCTAAGCTGGCACAAAGACGAAGGACCATGAAGCGCACTCCTCCGACGAACCGCATGGATGGGGCGCCAGAGCGGGTTGTTTGTCAAGCCGCTCCCGGGCGGGTTCCATTTGCCAAATGTCGCAACCGGCTAAACAATTCGACAGCGATGATCGCTCAACTCTGATTTTTTGCGCGCTCGTCAGAGATAGCGGGCACAATCCATGGCCAAAAGATTCCGGGCCATTACGCAGGTTTTTGCAGCCGCTGCACTCATGGGAGCGGCATTGGCGCTCACGGGCAAGGCATTGGCTTCGGATCACCTCGATACTAGAACGGTGATCGACAATCCGAGCGCCGATATTGGCGATCTTTACGCTTGGCCATCAGCTGATGGGAGGCATCTGAACCTGGTGATGACCATTGTCGGCCACGGTTTTTCACCAAGGCTCGAATATCTATTCCACGTCGACAGCGGCACACGGTTCGGAGCGACGCAGGCAAGCCTGACCATATCTTGCCGTTTCCGAACGCAGGAAGTGCTCATGTGTCGCGCCGGGCAAATCGACGTCGCACACGGTGACGCGAGCCATGAGCAGGGCATCGAAGGGCGGGCTCATCGCATGCGTGTATTCGCGGGACTGCGCGACGATCCGTTTTTCAACAACGTAAAAGGCTCGCGCGATGCCTACCAGGTGGCTGCGGCTGCGCTCCGCGCAGGGACATCAAAGGATGCTGCCGGTTGCCCCAGACTTAGTTCCGCTACTTCGGCCGCGCTCCTCGCAAAATGGCGGCACACCGACGGCGGGTCGGCGACCAATTTCCTCGCCGGCTGGACACCCGCGTCGCTCGTCGTGACAATCGACATAGACGCAGTGAACCGGGGCGGGCCACTGCTGGCGGTGTGGGGTGCGACCGCCTCTTCCGAACGCCAGGTCGACCGCATGGGACGGCCGCTGACCGGGAACGCTTTGCTGGCACCGCTCGCGCCGGATGTTGTCAGCGACGCTCTTAAGGAGAAATACAACGCGGCTGGATTTGCGCAGCTGCAGGAATTTGCGCCGGTGATTGCCGAAACGCTTGGTGTCTACGACAGCTTCGATGGTGCCTGCGGTAACCAGCTGCTGGCTGATGGCTCGGCGCCACCGGAAAAGCGCTATGAACGCCTCGCACGCGTGCTTGCCGATGACCGGCTTTGGGTGAACAGCGCCGCCACAGACTGTCGCCAGTTCTTCGCAGTGGAACTGGCGGCTCTCGCCGGGGGCGCTGCTTCCAGCCTGGATTGTGGCGGCCGGACGCCCAACGAAGATGCAGTCGATGTCTATCGCTCGCTTCTCGCGACCGGCAAAATCTCAGGCGTGTCGGATGGCGTGGATCATGACGAGACGGTGCATTCGGAAACGGTCTTTCCCTTCCTCGCCCCGCCCTATGAGGCAGCCCGCCGGGCCTCGGCGCGATAGGCCGTGGGGGTGGCGCCGAATTGCCGGCGGAACGCGTGGGTGAAATGGCTGTGACTGGAAAAGCCGAGATCGAGGCCGGTCATGGTGAGATCGTCTGACCGCGGCACGAGCTCGAGCGCTCGGGCCAGCCGGAGTTGCAGTTGATAACGGTAAAGGGAAGTCCCCTCGACCTGAGTGAAGACTTGCGTGAGATAAACTGGCGAACCGCCGACTTCGGCGGCAATTTCGGCGAGCGACCAGCGACGCCCAAGATCGATCGCGAGCACCGCCTTGGCGCGATCAACCATCCTCTGCCGGCCGGCGCTTCCGCCGGGCGCCGGCGCACCAAGCGCCTCGGCGGCCAAAGCGACAGTCATCGTTTCGTGGGCCAACGTGCCGGGCGCCGCTTGTCGCAGGCGGTGGCGGAGTAGCGCTGAAAGCGTTTGCGCACGTGGGCCGATCCGCAGCCTCGGCCGGATGAAGGCCGGGGCCGAGCCGCGGCGCAGATGTTCGGGCGGCGCCAATTCCTCGAGAATGGGATCGGCAATTTCGATCGAAAGGCTTGAATCACCGCCGGGTACCGGATGGCTGACTCGATATCCCTCGTCGCGATTGATGAAGAGCAATTGGTTGGCATCGATCAAAGCCTGCTGGCGGCCAACATGATGCCGGTAAACGCCGCGATACGGAAACACGAGGTGCGTTCCGTAGGACACTTCCTCGTCGCTTTCGTGACGGTGGTTGCCGGCGCAAACGACGTCCCAGACCGACATGATGTCGGTTTGAAGCAGGGCATTGGCCGAAAAATCCGCCATGGAACGTCTAGATAGCCATTCGGCCGTCAATGTCATGCCCAGGAAGCCCGATCGCTAAAGATCTCGATAGCCGGGGGGCTGGTAGAAGCACTTCCTGTCGCTCCAGATCCGGATTGAGCCAACCATGAACCGCCGAGCATTCCTTGCCGCGACCGGCAGCGCGCTGGTGGTTGCGGCCGCAGCAGCGGCCCGCGCGCCGACGAGCGATGACCTCCATGCCGAGGAGTATCGACGAAAGCGCAAATTCGTCTCCACGCCGTTCGGCCGAATTGCCTATCTTGAAAGCGGGGCCGGGCCAGGCGCTCTTTTCCTTCACGGCTTTCCGCTGAACAGCTTCCAGTGGCGCCATGCAATCGAGCGCCTCGACATGCATCGCCGGTGCCTCGCTCCGGATTTCCTCGCCATGGGGCATACACAGGTCCGGCCAGGGCAGGACGTCGGTCCAGCCTCACAGGTGTCAATGATAGTCGCCTTTCTCGATGCAGTACGGGTCGACCAGGTCGACGTCGTCGCCAACGACAGCGGTGGCGCGGTCGCACAGCTGCTGGTCGCGGGCCACGCGAAGCGCGTGCGCAGCCTGCTGCTCACCAATTGCGACAGCGCCATTCAAAGCCCGCCCCCAGCGCTGTTGCCAGTCATCGACCTTGCGAAACAAGGGCGCTTCGTCGACGAGTGGCTGGGGAGATGGCGTTCCAACCATGACCTGGCGCGCTCGCCTGAAGGGATAGGCGGCATGTGCTATTCGGATCCGGCCAATCCGACTGACGCTGCAATCGAAGCCTATTTCGCACCACTCCTCACCTCGCAGCGCCGCAAGGATCTTGTGCACGCCTATGCCATCGCCCTGGAAGCCAATCCTTTGGTCGGAACCGGCGAAGCCCTTCGCAATAGCAGCATGCCCGTACGCATATTGTGGGGCACGGCGGACACGATCTTCTCGACCGCAAATGCCGACTATCTCGACGGCAGCTTCGTCAATTCGCGGAGAGTGCGAAAGATTGACGGACGCAAGCTCTTCTGGCCGGAGGAGGATTCGAACCTGCTCGCCGAAGAGGCCCGGGCGCTGTGGGGCGTGAGCTAAGTTTGAGCGTCGCCGGGCGACAGCCTTGATTGCACGGCGAATTTCGCTATAGGCGCGCCTTCGCTTCCTTCGGGAAGCAGCCGTCCGAGACAGTCGCCGAGGGTTTCCCTCTTAATCTGCGGCCTAGACGGGGACAGGAATCACCGGAAGCGCTCTGGCGCCTCCGTCGTGCGTTGCCCAAGTTCTTTGCGCAGCGCCACCGATCCAACTCCCCACGGACAAGGGAACGCCGCTTGCGGCGGACCCGAACCGCCTGCCGGATGGTCCGGCGGGTGGAATGCATGAGGAGTAAGGCATGGATCGTTCGCAAAAGGCCGATCTGGTCGCCGAGCTGAAGGGCGTCTTTTCCGAGACCAGCGTGGTGGTCGTCACCCGCAATCTCGGCCTGTCGGTCGCGCAATCGACCGACTTGCGCTTGAAGATGCGCGACGCCGGGGCCCAGTTCAAGGTCGCGAAGAACCGGCTTGCCAAGATTGCGCTCGAGGGCACGCAATATGGATCGATCAGCGAGCTGCTGACCGGCCCGACCGCGCTCGCCACCTCGATCGACCCCGTCGCGGCTGCCAAGGTCGCGGTGGACTTCGCCAAGACCAACGATCGGCTTGAGATCGTCGGCGGGGCGATGGGCGACACAATTCTCAACGTCGCCGGGATCAAGGCACTGGCAGAGTTGCCGTCGCTAGACCAACTGCGTGCGAAGCTCGTGGGCCTTATTCAGGCGCCCGCGACCAAGATCGCCCGTACGGTCAGCGAGCCAAGCGCCCAGCTGGCACGAGTCTTCGGGGCCTACGCAGCCCAGGCAGCCTAGGTTTTTCGACTTTCAACAACGCACGACATGGGGCGAGGCCCCGCAAAGGAGCATAAGAAATGGCTGACATCACCAAGCTGGTCGACCAGCTTTCCGAACTGACCGTCCTCGAGGCCGCCGAGCTAGCCAAGGCGCTCGAAGAAAAGTGGGGCGTTTCCGCAGCGGCCGCGGTCGCGGTTGCCGGCCCGGCCGCCGGCGGCGGCGCTGCCGCTCCGGCCGAGGAAGAGAAGACCGAGTTCGACGTCATCCTCACCGGCGACGGCGGCAAGAAGATCAACGTCATCAAGGAAGTCCGCGCCATCACCGGCCTGGGCCTCGGCGAAGCAAAGGCGCTGGTCGAGTCGGCCCCCAAGGCCGTCAAGGAAGGCGTCAACAAGGACGAGGCCGAGAAGATCAAGAAGCAGATCGAGGATGCCGGCGGCACCGTCGAGCTCAAGTAGGCTTCTCAGCACAGATTTCGCGGATGTCTTGAAGCGTCCGTGGATGGGAAGGGCGGTCCGGCAACGGGCCGCCCTTTTCCTTGGCACAATCGTTTATTTACCGCCCACAATTAGGCTGGCGGGATGTTGCGATATTATTTCGCTTTTCTCCTGGTTGTCGGAATCGCCTCGTCGATGCTGACGGGCCGCCATTCCGAGCCTCCGGCAAGCGCGGTAAGAAACGGCGATGAGCGGGCGACCCCGCTCGGCTCGCTGGACAGCTCCCAAGGCCCGGACGCTGAACGAATTGCACAGGAGATGACCGGCAATGCGCTGACCCTGAAGCGCGAACTGGACGGCCATTTTTACGCCGAGCCGCAGATCAACGGCACGACGATCCGCATGCTGGTCGACACCGGCGCCACTGGCATCGCCTTGAGCCGGGACGATGCGCGGCGCGCCGGCATCGGCATCTCCATCGGCATGCCCGATGTCGTCGGCAAGGGTGCCGGCGGCGATGTCCACGGCGAGATGGTCATGCTCGATCGTGTCGACCTCGGCGGCGAAAGCGCGAAAGGCATGCCGGCAATCGTGCTCGACGGCGGCGACCAGTCGTTGCTCGGGCAGAGTTTCCTCAGCAAATTCGCCAGTATCGAGATCCACGACGATACGATGATCCTGCGCTAGGGCTGGACGCGGCCGCCAAGCCCCTTAACATCCCGGTCCCATGAGGAAGCAAATCGAACGAACGCTGGCGGGCCTTGCCGCCGTTGTCGGCTGGGCCGGGCTGGCGCTGCAATTTTGGCTGATCGTCAAGGCGATGGGCGTCGCCGACGGCCTGTGGCGGTTCCTCGCCTTTTTCACCATCCTCGCCAATATCGGCACCGCCATGGTCGCGACAGCGGTCGCGGCCGGCAGCACCGGCGTGCTGGCGCGGCCAAGAGCGCGGTATGTCGCCGCCACCTCCATCGCGCTGGTCGGACTCGTCTATTCGCTGTGGCTGCGGACGACCTGGAATCCGCAAGGATTGCAGAAACTGGCCGACCATGCGCTGCACGATGCCGTGCCGCTGCTGTTCCTCGGCGCCTGGGTCGCCAGCCTGCACGAGCAGCTCAGATGGCGGGACATCCTCTGGGCGCTCGTTCCGCCCGCGCTCTACACCGTTTATGCGTTGGCGCGCGGAGCGGCGGACGGCTTCTATGCCTATTGGTTCCTCAATCCGGCCATTCAGACACCCGCCGACACGGCGTGGAGCATCCTTGTCCTCCTCGCGGCGGTGGCGATCATCGCCGGCCTGCTGAACACCATCGATCATTGGATTGACGATGTGAAAGACGACGTCCCGCCCGCCGGCAACGGGCTGGTCGACGAAGCCGACCGGGAGAGCTTCCCGGCCAGCGACGCGCCGAGCTGGACCCTGGGACGCGACCAGCAGGAGTAGTGCGCTCAAGCGTTAGCGACTTTTTCACCCTCGCGAGCGCAAGCTTCGGAGCCATTTCTGCCGGATCGCCTGAATGACTGAAGCCGCATCGGTCACTACCTTCGTCATGGGAGCGCGGCTCCCGTGGCCGGACGACGCGCCTGTCCTGGCGGAGAAGGGGCCGTTCGAGGCGGGTGTCATCCACGACGGGGGCTTGCGGCACATCTGCTCCATCCGCAGGATCTCGTCGCTGGGAGCGACCCTGCGCGGCAAGCTGACAAAAGCGGTCGGCGACGAGATATCGGTCGAGCTCGCGACGGGCCACCGCCATGCGGCGACGGTCGACTGGGTGGATGGCGGCGAGGCCGGCATCCGCTTCAAACAGCCGGTCGACGTGCTGGCGCTCATCAACCGCAAGCTGGTCAGCCAGGCCGCCGACCGCCGCGCCATGCCACGCATCGAGATCCGCTGCAGCGCCTTCTTGAAGAAGGGCGAGGACTTTCTGCCGGTCATGGTCCGCAACATCTCGGCCGGCGGGCTGCAAGTCGAAGGCGAGGCGCTCCCGGCCCAGGGGACGTTCGTTTCGATCTTCATCGACGAGCTGATCGTCCCGCCGGGCGAGATCGCCTGGCGCAAGGACAGGTTGGCGGGCATTGAGCTGCTCGAGGAGCTGAGCTGGACCTCGATCATGCCTTGGGTGCGGCAGATGGTGCGCTCGGGACTGGAGTAGGGAAGGGGGCGGTAGCCGGCGCCTGTCGAAACCAGGAGTCAGGCCCGCGAGCGCTTCAATTCATTGTCTTTTGGCAGATTCTTCATCCCATACTGCTGCGCAATCTGATCTTATGCGTTGATCGTGTGCGGGGGCGAGCGCGCGCCCGCTCCCGTGGAGGGAATTGCTATGGACTATGAGGCCAAGACAAACCGGACCTGGCAAATTGTGCTGCTGCTGCTGACCATCCTGATCGTCGGCGGAGCCATCTACTGGGGCATGGCGTCCTCGAACTAGGTCTGATGGCTCGGGACGAATCTGCGCGGTAACCTTTATTACGCTTGGGGACTGACGAGCGCGTCGAGCACTCTCTTTCGCACCGCATGCTCGAAGCCTATCGCGAGGTTTGCCGTGGCTGAGGCCGCTCGAACAGCCGCTTCAGGAACATTGTTTCGACCTCGCGGCGGAGGTCGTTGCTGGGCTTCTTCAGGAAGCCATGGCCTTCGTCGGCGAAGACGACGTACCAGGCCTCGACGCCGTTCTTGCGGATGCCGGCGACGACCTGGTCGCTTTCCGACTTGGGAACGCGCGGGTCGTTGGCGCCCTGCATCACCAGCATCGGCTTTTTGATCTTGTCGACATTGGCGAGCGGATTGATGCGCTGGAAGGCGGCGCGCATCGCCGGGTCCCGCTCGTCGCCATATTCGGCGCGGCGATTGTCGCGGCGATAAGCCTCGGTGTTGTTCAGGAAGGTGATGAAGTCGCTGATTCCGTAGCGCTCGACGCCGCCAACCAGCCGGCCGGAATAATGGGTCATGACGGCCAGGCTCATATAACCACCGTAGCTCTGGCCGTACACGGCGACCCTTGACGCGTCGAGGTCGGGCTGCTTGCCGATCCAGTCGAGCAGGGCGCCAATGTCCCTGACGCTGTCCTCGCGCTTCGGGCCATTGTCGAGGTTGAGGTAGCGCGTGCCATAGCCATCGCTGCCGCGGACGTTGGGGAGGATCACGGTCGCGCCCAGGGAATTGGCCATATATTGCGCGCCGGGATTCCAGACCGGCCGAGTCTGGGCTTCGGGGCCGCCGTGGATGTCCATGACGACGGGGGTTCGGGCGCCAGCGGCGACATTGGTCGGACGGTAGACAAAGGCGGGGATGGACAGGCCGTCGAAGGATTGAAAGCGGATTAGCTTGGGCTCGGCGAGGCTCGCCGGTTCGAGCGGACCGAGCTCCGAATATGTCCAGCGTGTCAGCTTCACCCCATTGGGATCAACCACCCAGACATCACCGGCCGATTTAGCCGTGGACATGCTGACCGCGAGCTTGCCGCCGGGGCCGAATTTCAGTCCGGTGAGGACGCCGTTCGGCAGGTCAGATATTGGCGTGCGGCGCCTGCTGATCCGCTCGAGCAGCGAGACTCTCGAGAAGCCGTCCGCGTTGAAGGCAACTGCCATCAGGCCGCAGCATTCGGCCTCATCGAATGCTTCAACATCCCACTCGAGGTCGGGCGTCAGCGGGGTTCGTCTGCCGGTGGCGATGTCGATCTCCACAAGCCGACGCAGGTCGGACTTGTGGTTGGTGATCGAGAGAATGCCGCTGCCGTCGGTCGTGAAGCGGGACTCTTCGTAGCGCGCCGGCTCACGGGTCCAGGGCAACTCGGTCGCCTGACCTGTCGCAAGGTCGAGCAGCGCAAGACGAGTCTCCCGGTTGGAAATGTCGCGCTCGATCAGCAGGCGAGACTTGTCCATTGAAATGTCGGCCACTCCCCACGCGCCCTTGCCTTGATAGACGATGCGTCGACTCTCGGGATTGGCGGGATCGGCAGTGAGGATCGCATAATCGCCCGAGCCCTTGACCGCGCGGGCCCAGGCGACCAGCCGGCCGTCCTTGCTGAAGGCATAGCTCTGGTTGCGCGTGCCCGGCTCGGTCAGGGCGACAGGCTCGCCGGTCAGACCCATGGCATAAAGCTGGAACCATTCGTCACCGCCGGTGTCGCGCTGGACGAGGAAGCGGCTGGTGCTCGGGATGGTCTCGGCATCGGCAATCGGCTCGTCGAAGAAGGTGAGTTGGGTACGAGCAGCGCCGGGGCTGGCAACCCTGTGCACTTGGTTGGTGGCGCCGAAGCGGGTGGTGATCAGGATCGAGCCGTCCGGCAGCCAATCGCGGAAGACCGCCTCGCGATAATTCTGGTAACGCTGGACGTCCGCGCTCACCTCGGCGGGGATCGGCGGGACGTTCTCCAGCGTGGCGGTACCAATGGTTCTGGTTTCGACAGAAGCCTGGGCGAGGGCCGGCGATGGCGTGGCAACCAAGGCAAAGGACGCAACAAGCGCGATTGGGCGCATCGATGACCTCATCAATGGAAAGGACGCGATATCAGCCGGCACTGACGAAGGAGTCCAGTACCCTTTTCCGCCCGGCGTGCTCGAAGTCGATTTCGAGCTTGTTGCCTTCGATGGCGGCGATGGTGCCGTAGCCGAACTTGGAGTGGAAGACGCGCTGGCCGAGGGAGAGGTCGTCGCGGCCCTTGTTGCCGAGGGAGACGGCACTGGCTTTTACCTCGATTGGCGGGCGGGCGTAGGAATCGTAGGCCGTACCCGCGCCCCTCGACTTCGCTCGGGACGAGCGGAACTCTTCGCCACTGCCGCCGGCAGCCCGTTGCCAGCCTGGGCCGCGGCTCGGGCGGGCGACGTGGGCGAAGGGGTCGGCGCGTTCGGACCATTGGGCGCGCCAGAGGCTTTCACCGCCAGTCATGGTGGTCTCTTCCTCTATATTCTCCTTGGGCAGCTCGGCGACGAAGCGCGAGGGAATCGAGCTGGTCCACTGGCCGTAGATGCGGCGGTTGGCGGCGTGCAAGATGGTCGCCGAGCGGCGGGCGCGGGTGATGGCGACATAGCCCAGGCGACGCTCTTCCTCGAGGCTCGCGAGGCCGCCTTCGTCCAGGGAGCGCTGCGAGGGGAAGACTCCTTCCTCCCAGCCGGCCAGCCAGATGTGGGCGAATTCCAGCCCCTTGGCGGCGTGGATGGTCATGATCGTCACCTTGTCGCCAGCGTTCACCGAATCATTGTCCATCACCAGGCTGACATGTTCGAGGAACGCGGAGAGGCTTTCATATTCCTCCATCGCCCGGGCGAGCTCGGCGAGGTTCTCCAGGCGGCCGGCGCTCTCGGCGGAGCGATCGGCCTGGAGCATGGCGGTGTAGCCTGATTCTTCCAGGACGATCCGCGCCAGTTCCGCGTGAGGGGGGCCTCCACTCGAAA
This sequence comes from Pseudomonadota bacterium, assembly GCA_046734995.1. Classification (GTDB taxonomy): domain Bacteria; phylum Pseudomonadota; class Alphaproteobacteria; order Sphingomonadales; family Sphingomonadaceae; genus Sphingomicrobium. The sequence goes on along the minus strand of JBKPSK010000094.1, from coordinate 4,599 downwards.
GAACCCCTCCGTCAGCGCCAGGCGCTGCCACCTCCCCCGGAAATCCGGGGGAGGATGATGCCGCCATCTGACGCCAGCGGGCCAGGTCGCCGACGAAGCGGCCCAGCGAGCGGCGGGCCTGCGGGGTCAGCTCGTCGGAATCCAGCATCTGGGCGGCAGCCAGCAGCAACGGTTCTTCGCGCGCGCGTGCGAGTCTGTGGATGGTGGCGACCGCCTTGTCGCCGAGGCCTCGCTTGGGCTGGTTGACGATGCGCTCGAATGCCAGATCGTCGGCCGGCGACTGGATGAGGCGGAGATAGGCCAGGGCGTCGCGTATCTCGGCGCGCTCATAGAAACGGAAGCCGCCGACGATCTGATAGGGCAGGCCGATGGCGATGAACCGCTCCTCGAACTCGCGGGTCTGGAACTGGGCGCGGACGAGGATCGCACAGTCGTCCAGCGAAGTGCCGCGCGCCTGCAGCCGCTCGATCTCCTCGCCGACGCGGCGAGCCTCCTCCGGCCCGTCCCAGACGCCGACGACCTTGACCTTGTCGCCCTCCGCCTGTTCGGTCCACAGGGTCTTGCCGAGCCGGCCGGCATTATGGGCCATGAGGCCGGTTGCGGCGGCAAGGATGTGCGGGGTCGATCGGTAGTTCTGCTCCAGGCGGATGACGGTGGCGCCGGGGAAATCCTTTTCAAAACGCAGGATGTTGGCGACCTCGGCCCCGCGCCACGAGTAGATCGACTGGTCGTCGTCGCCGACGCAGCAAAGGTTTCGGCGCGGCTCGGCGAGCAATTTCAGCCAGTCGTACTGTGCGGCGTTGGTGTCCTGATATTCGTCGACGAGGATGTAGCGGAAGCGGTCGCGATATTGCTGAAGAACGTCGGCGTGCTTGCGGAAAATCGTCAGCATGTGGAGCAAGAGGTCGCCGAAGTCGCAGGCATTTAAGGTGCGCAGGCGCTCCTGATAGGCCAGGTAAATCTCGGCGCCGCGGCCGTTGGCAAAGGCCTCGGACTCGGCGGCATCGATGTCGGCCGGTGTCCAGCCGCGGTTCTTCCAGCGGTCGATGAGGCCGGCGAGCTGGCGGGCGGGCCAGCGCTTCTCGTCCAGGTTGGCGGCGGCAATCAACTGCTTCATCAGCCGCAGCTGGTCATCGACGTCGATGATAGTGAAGTTGCTTTGCAGGCCGACCAGCTCGGCATGGGAGCGAAGCATTCGGGCGCCGGTCGCGTGGAATGTGCCGAGCCAGGGCATGCCTACGATGGCCCCGCCCGAGATGGCGGTGACGCGCTCCTTCATCTCGCGCGCCGCCTTGTTGGTGAAGGTGACGGCGAGGATCTGGCTCGGCCAGGCCTTGCGCGTCGCGATGAGGTGGGCGAGCCGGGCAGTCAGCGCCGCGGTCTTGCCGGTGCCGGCGCCGGCGAGGACCAGCACCGGTCCCTCGGTAGTGAGGACGGCCTCGCGCTGCGGCGGATTGAGGCCCGACAGGTATGCGGGCTCGGCGGACGGTACGGCGGATTCGGACACTCGAGCGAGTTAGGCAGGGTGACAGGAAACGGCAACCGAAAGGGATTACAGCCGGCACTTGCGCCGGCTTTTGGCGACTGCGACTCGGGATAATGGGTGGAATCCCGGACGTCGAATCGCGACTTATGCGCGATATCCCCGTTATCCACAGGCTTGGACGCTCATTTTCCGCTTGGCGCGACTCGGAATCGTTGTGCACGTATCAATGCGTGATCGGGACGGAAGTCCCCGCCTCATCGGAAGGCCGGCAACGGCAAGAGGGTGCGGCGAAGACGGAAGGACCGATCTCCGCCGGCAGGCGATGGAATGAGGTTTGAGGCTGAACTGTCCTTCGGGGCGATGACGCAGCGAACGGATTTCCGGACCAGTCGGCAAGAGGCGCCGGAAGAGCTGGACCTCGCTTTTACGAGGGCGGTTTCCCCCCCAGGGAGACAGGCCGCGTGAAAGGGACCCAGCCCAAGAAGGGCCGCGGAACATCGGGGGGCTGAAACCTTCGGGCGGTAAGCGAAGTCCTCCGAACCGGAAGCTTCTTTCGGGAAGTGGACGGATCGGTCGGATGAAGTCCTTGCGGACAAACTCGATGGGAGGCGACGCCTGAGCTGGTGAGCCAGGATCGAAAACGGATTTTTGGGACCTTCGGGTTCTTTGGATCAAGGTTACGAACACCGGCATATCCTTCGCTCGGCGCAGTGGGGCCTGGCAGCAATGCCGGGCCCCATTTCTATTGGGGGGCCTTCCCGCGTCGGGTCGCTTGCGCCCCGCACCAAGCCCCAGCGCATTCGCCTCAACGAATCGTGGTGCGGAGTCTTGTTCCATGTTGCTTGCAGTCCTGGCCGCGGCGGCCTTGTCGACGGTTCCCTCGAGCGTCCCAGCCACTCGGGCCCGGCCCGAGACCGATCTGCCCAGCCTGGTTCGACCAGCCGATTATCCGCAGGCGGCAATCGACGCGCGCCAGCAGGGCCGGGTTCGGTTCACACTGGCCATCGACATCAGGGGCCGCGTCGACGGCTGCACGATCGTTGAAAGCGCTGGATCGGCGATTCTCGACCGGGCCAGCTGCATCATTGTCACTCGGCGGGCGCGTTTCCGGCCGGCTCTCGATCCCAGCAACAATCCCGTTCGCGACGCTTACGCCGGGGAGCTGAACTGGACGCTTCCCTGAGCGCGGCCGCCCTCGACCCAATCATGGCAGATGCTATGCTGGTGGCGAAAAGGGGCCCGCCATGGACAATGTCTTCGAGAAATTCTCGAGCCGGGTAGCTGCGGCGACAGGAAGGCCGGCGGCCTTCGTTATCGCCGTGGCGATCATCGTCGTCTGGGCGGTCACCGGACCGATCTTCAACTGGTCCGACACGTGGCAGCTGGTGATCAACACTGGCACGACCATCGTCACTTTCCTGATGGTCTTCCTCATCCAGAATGCCCAGAACCGCGACGCCTCGGCGATCCAGGCCAAGCTCGACGAGCTGATCCGCGCCGTCCACAACGCCCGCAACGAGTTTATTGGCATCGAGCATTTGACCGAGACGGAGCTGCGCGAGGTCCTTGTGGCGCTGGAGGAGCTCGGCGGCGAGGGCGAAGCGAAGCGGGCGGCGCTCCATCGCCTCCTGAGGCGGCGCTGATCCGGGAGGCCTGACGGCACGGCGCGGGGGCGCAACGCACTGGCGCGCGGCCGCCTTCGCCGACGAAGTCATGGGGAACAAGTCGCCCGTCGTGCGTTTGACGATTCAGGCGGCAGTCCGGCCGTCAGAGCGGGCACGAAGGAGACTTACCGTGCTTGCGCTTTTCGCGGCAGTTTTGGCGGCATCAACTCCGGCCCCCGTGCTGGAAGCATCGGTGCCATGGTGGGAAAGAATCACCGTCACCGTTGACGACAAGGGCACGCAGCAATCCTGCCGGTACCAATCGAGCCTGTCCCCGAAGGGGCCGGAAGCATGCGACGAAGAGATCGCCGCAAGCATCCAGGCGCGCGGTACCCAGGGCGGCGCCGGCGTCCACTCGCAGCTGACGTTCGAGCGCCGGTTCAGCCCCGGCGCGAGGCTGGATACCGGTCGCCTGGCGGCTGGGGACGAATTGCTCGGCCAGCAGGTGATGTTCCTGACTATCGATGCGGATGGCTCAATCGAGTCCTGCGGCGTGGTGGCCACTTCCGGCGACATGCTTCCTGCCTATGGTTGCGAGCAGGCGAAGTCGGAGCAGTTCCGGCCACAGGCGAGCAGCTCTTCCGAAACGCCGCGCCAGGCCTTCATGACAATCCGGGTCTTTGGCCACACGGAAGAGCTTGCCTGAAGCCGGCGGACTCCTGTCATGCCGCTGTTTGGCAGCTGAGCGCCGCTTAACTAACCACGATCCGCGCCGTCATGCCGAACAATGTATGGAACGGCCGGGCACAATGCACCTTGTAGGTGCCGCGCGTGGGGACGAGTTCGACGACCGCGCTCTGGCCCTTTTTCAATTCCACTTCGCCTTCGGGCGCGCTGCCGGAGACGATCCGCGCCGAGCGGAAGAACTCGGGCGCATCGAATTCGTGTGTCTGGCCGGCGCGGTTCGTGAAGACGAGGCGCACCGGGACGCCGCCGGCAAGATAGATGGGGTTCGGATTGAAGTAATAGCTGGCGAGCGTCACGTTGACGGTTGGCTCGGGCGGCCCGGCGGTGGCGACGCTGGCCGGAACGGCTACGATGGCGCCGGCCAGGATTGCGGCACAGGCGTAACGCATGGGACCCATAGATACCTCCTCTGTGGGTGGTGACAGACCAACAAGCCCCTACGCATGAGTGGAGGCGCGGGTGCAGCTCGGCTTTGGAATGACGCGCCGCGTCATGCGTCGCCTCGCTCCCCGCGCCTCCGATCGGGTCAGGCCTAAGCTTCGAGCCCGTGCTTTATGCTGCTGATCTGGTCGTGGCCTTTGAGCACCGACTGATAGGCGCGCTCGACGACCGAGCGGGATTCCCCGGTCAGCTCGCCCTTGTCCAAGGCCGCCTGGAACTTGGCCTTGAGATAATCCTCACCGCGCTCGACTTCATTGATGATGGCCTTGTCGTCACGGCCGGTGATGGCGGCCTTGAGATCCAGCCAGCGCTGATGAAGCG
>JBKPSK010000093.1:0-3762 GCA_046734995.1 Pseudomonadota bacterium | reverse complement strand
GCCATGCAGCCGGACAGGCTCGGCCAACGCCGCTGCTGCTTCGATATGGCCCTGAGGATTACAATTGCTTGCATCAGGATCTTTATGGCGAGCTCAATTTTCCATTGCAGGCAGCCTTCCTGCTTTCACGACCGGGCGATGAATTCACCGGCGGAGAATTCGTGCTGACCGAACAGCGGCCGCGCATGCAGTCCCGTGTCCAGGTCGTCCCGCTTGCCTCCGGTGAAGCGGTGATCTTCGCCGTCAATCACCGCCCCGTTCAGGGCACGCGCGGCACCTACCGCGTCGCGATGCGTCACGGTGTCAGCAGCGTGCGCACCGGCAGCCGCCATGCGCTCGGGATCATCATGCACGACGCCGCTTAGGCGGCCAGCACCTCATCATCGTCCGCATCGAAGGCAAGCTGCAGCCGGAAGTAACGCGCCGGGATCTCTACGCCGCGGGCACAGCTGAAGCGCGCCGCGATCATGCCGAGCGGCTGAAAGCCGAGCTTTTCGAGCACCCGTCCGGAGGCCGGATTGTCGAGGAAGTGCGACGCCTCCAGCCGCTGAAGGCCAAGCGCCCTAGCAATGCTGATCAGCGCCTGGCCAGCCTCGGTAGCGAAGCCGCGGCCCCAGTGGGGGCGGGCGATCCAGTAGCCGAACTCGACAGCGCCGGACGCGCGCCGGCCAAGGCCGCAGGACCCGACCAGGACCGGCTCGCCGTCCGTCCGCTCGAAGACCAGCAGGGAGGGCAGCAAGGGATCGCGCGGCGCGGCGAGATGGGCCTCGGCATCGCGGAGGCTAAACGGCCACGGCGCGCTGGACAGGTTGCGGACGATCATCTCGTCGGCAATCGCCTGCACCAATGCCGGAGCGTCCTCGGCCCAGCCTGGTCTCAGCAGCAGTCGCTCGGTCCGCGCGAACATTCGTCATCTCCTCGCCGCCGGCCGCTAGGGGCCGCGTTTGACAGTTTCGGGAGAAGATTTGGACCCTTCAGAAACAAAGAAGGGAGAGGAGGGGCTGCCCTCTTCTCCCTTTTGGATTCCGCTTGTCTGGTGATCCTTGGGCTGCCCCTTCCGGGAGCGGCCCTTTATCGACCGGTCCCTATTTGCCTTGCGCTTGCTCCGGCATAAACTCGATGTGGACGTACTTGCGCCCGAGCTTGCCGTCGCGAAACGCGACGCGGCCGTCACAAAGAGCAAACAGGGTATGGTCTTTGCCCAGGCCGACGTTGTCGCCCGGGTACCACTTCGTGCCGCGCTGGCGGACGATGATGTTGCCGGCGCGAACGGTCTCGCTGCCGAACTTCTTGACGCCCAGGCGCTTCGATTCGGAATCGCGGCCGTTGCGTGAGGAGCCGCCTGCTTTCTTATGTGCCATCGTGCAAAACTCTACTTTTTAGCCTTGGCCGCAGGGGCCTTCTTGGCTGCCGCCTTAGCAGGTGCAACATCCTTTGTCGACGCCTTGGGCGCGGCCTTTGGGGCTTTCGCCGGAGCCGCGGCCTTTGCGGCGGGCTTGGAATCGGCCTGCTTGGGCGGAGCCTTGGCCTTAGCCTTCGCGGGTGCAGCATCCACAGCCGGGGCGGCCTCGGCCTTCTCAGCCTTCGGCTCCGCCGCCTTCCTGGGCGCGCCCTTGCCGCCGATCGAAACGATCCTGAGGATCGTGTGCTGCTGGCGATGACCGGCCTTGCGGCGGTAATTGTGGCGGCGGCGCTTCTTGAAGACGGTGACCTTGTCGGCCTTCGCCTGGGCGATGATCTCGGCGGCGACGACGAGGCCCGAGGTCGACTTGAGGTCCGAGCCTTCGCCGGCCAGCAGGACGTCGGTGAGGTCGATGCTGTCGCCGGCGCTTCCGGCCAGCTTCTCGACGACGATCTTGTCTCCCGGGGCGACGCGATATTGCTTGCCGCCCGTGCGCACGATTGCGAACATTGCTTTTATCCCAATAAATCCGTGACCGCGCGAAGTTGAACCGCGATGGGCCAGGCCCTCGCGCGGAAAGCGTGCCGCCTATGGCAGGGGGGAGAGGCTGTCAACCTGTCAACGGCGTTCGGGGCGGTAGTTGCGCGGCGACAACAAGGGAGGACAAAAATGGCTCCCGGGCAAGCGACCGGCTTGTTCGGAGGGAAAAGCCGTCCATTCTGGCGACCTGGCGGTGACAGGCGCGTGACAATCCGTTTCGCCAGCTGCCGAACAGGGGGAACGCAATGACCGCTCGCACCCTATTCCTCGCCGGCCTTTCCGCACTTGCAATCGCCGCACCGGCTAACGCCCAGCAAAACCAGGGCGCCGTCAACGAAGCCGCCAATCCCCAGATGGCGCGCGGCGAAACGCCCGACGAAGCGACGATCATCGTCACTGGCACCCGCCGCACCGACCGCACGGTGGTCGACAGCCCCGTCCCCGTCGACGTAATTTCCGCGGAGAGTCTCCAGAACAGCGGCCATACGGAGCTCAACCGGGCGCTCACCCAGGAGGTGCCGAGCTTCAACTTCCCGCAGCCGTCGATCACCGACGGAACGGACGTCATCCGTCCCGCGACATTGCGCGGGCTGGGTCCAGACCAGACCCTGGTGCTGATCAACGGCAAGCGCCGACATACCTCGGCGCTATTGAACATCAACGGCTCGGTCGGGCGCGGAACGTCGGCGGTCGACATCAACCTGATTCCGTCCATCGCTTTGTCGCGAGTCGAGGTGTTGCGCGACGGCGCCGCCGCCCAATACGGGTCCGACGCCATTGCCGGCGTGATCAATTTCCAGCTGCGCACCGCTCGCAGCGGCGGCCACTTCAGCCTGACGTACGGCCGCTACGACACGCATGTGGACGACGTCGAAACCTACTCGAGCGTCGCCGTCGGTCCGGGCAACACGCCGGTTACCGCCCCTGACCAAACTCTCGTGCTCGACTACACTGGCGACGACCGCCACCGCACGGATGGCCGGACTCTCACCATGGCCGGGGTCATGGCCGTGCCGCTGTTCACCAACGGCTATTTCAATATCGCCGGCGAAGTTCAGGGCCGCGAGGACACCAACCGCACCGGCGCCGACCCGCGCCGTCAGTTCAACCTCATTGCCGGTGCGCTCGATCCGCGCGAACTGACCTTTGATCGGTTCAGCCACCGATATGGCGATCCCGAGACCTTCGATGGCAAGCTGTTCATCAACGCCGCCGCGCCGTTCGGAGATAGTGGGGCCGAAGTCTATGCCTTCGGCTCCTACAACGACCGCCAGGGCGAGAGCGCCGGCTTCTATCGTCTTGCCAATGACGCTCGCAATTTCCCGGCCATTTATCCCAACGGCTTTCTGCCGCTGATCACCACCGACACCGATGATTTCTCAGCTACCGTAGGGGTGCGGGGCGAGCTCGCTGGTTGGCGCTGGGACCTGTCGGGCCAACAGGGCCTCGATCGGGTCGACTTTCGGATCAAGAACAGCCTCAACCGCTCCTTCGGCGCGGCCTCGCCCACCCAGTTCGATTCGGGCGGCCTGCGCTATTCCCAGACCCTGTTCAACCTCGACGTCAGCCATGACCTGGCCCTCGGCTTCGCTGAAAAGACCACCTTGTCGCTGGGCGCCGAGCATCGCCGCGAGCGGTTCGACATCAGGCCCGGCGAATTCCTGAGCTACGCGAACGGTCCCGCCGGCGGCGCGCCCGGCGCGCAGGTGTTCCCAGGCTTCCGGCCGACCATCGGCGGGGTTGCGGTCGATGATCCGAACAAGCGGCACAATTGGTCAGCCTACGCCGAGCTGGACACCGATATCAGCGAGCGCTTCAAC
>JBKPSK010000092.1:0-25908 GCA_046734995.1 Pseudomonadota bacterium | reverse complement strand
ACGTCGAGGAGTTCGGGGTTCTGGCCGCCGTGCGGATGCTCGGTGCCGTTGTAGAGATGCAAAGCGCGCATCTGGTCGCGGCCCAGCGGCCCGCGCGGGATCATCCGCTCGACCGCTTTCTCAAGCACGCGCTCCGGGAAGCGGCCTTCCAGCACCTTGCCGGCGGTCACTTCCTTGAGGCCGCCCGGATAGCCGGTGTGCTTGTAATAGAGCTTCTGCATGAGCTTGCGGCCGGTGAACTTCACCTTGTCGGCATTGATAACGACGACATGGTCGCCGCAATCGACGTGCGGGGTGAAGCTCGGCTTGTGCTTGCCGCGCAGGATATTGGCGATGATCGTCGCAACGCGGCCGACGACAAGGCCGTCCGCATCGATCAGATGCCATTTCTTCGTGACCTCGGCCGGCTTGACCGACTTGGTCGTCTTCATCAGCGCCTTCATGGCGTCGTTCCTTCGTTCAAAACAGGAAAACGCCGGCGCACGGCCAGCGTCTATGCGGGCGCTAATCGCGGGGAGGGCCGAAAAAGTCAAGCAAAACCGGGCGTTTCTCGACGGGTAAAATGTTACCCGACAACACTTTCCTCGACCCAGTCGGCATAAGCGATCGGCAGCCTGATGATCGGCCAGACGGCGAGGGATGGGTTGGAATAGCTGTGCAGCTCGGTGATGCGCTTGATCAGGGGATCGGCGGCGGCCATGGTCGTCTTGAACAGGGCCGGGACTTCGCTCGCCGTCTCGATCGCACCTTCCCAGCGGTAGATCGAGCGGCAAGGCTGGAGAATATTGACGCAGGCGGCGAGGCGCTCCTCGACCATCTGGCGGCCGATGCGCTGGGCCTCGGCGAGATCGGCGAAGACAGCATAGAGGGTGACAGCGGTCATTGGCGCCTCCCGTAGCTGTGCGCGCCCCAGGTGGTCGAGGCCAGGACGAGAGCGCCGACCGCCTGGTGAAGCACGGCGAAGACGATGGCCATGCCACTCATTACCGTAGCGATGCCAAGCAGGATCTGCGTGCCGAATGCGGCGTGGATCGTAATGCTCGCCTTGCGGTCGATTGGCTTCACCTTGCGGGCAAAGATCACCAGCGCAGCGACGACCACCCAGGCCCACCAGCGATGCAGGAAGTGGATGAGATAGGGGTCGTCGGTCAGCGCGTACAAAGCGCCCCTCGACCAGTCGACCCCGTCGGGGAAGAACTTACCTTGCATTAGCGGCCAGTCGCTCGCGACATAACCGGCATTCAATCCCGCGACCCAAGCGCCCAACAGCAGCTGGACGAAAAGGATAGCGAAGGTGGCGGCCGCGGGGGCGGTCAGGCGCGCGGGCTTCTCTCCTGCGACGGCCAGCCGGCGGAAATCGAGCGCGGCCCAGATCAGCGCGGCAAACAGGAACAGGGCCAGCAGCAAATGCGCCGAAAGGCGGAAATGGCTGACATCGGTCCGCTCCGACAGGCCCGACACCACCATGTACCAGCCAAGCGCGCCTTGCGCGCCGCCGAGGAGCAGCAAGCCGACCAGCCGCCACCCATAACCTTGCGGAATCGCGCGCCTGACCGCGAACCAGGCGAGCGGCAAGGCAAAAGCGAGGCCGATCAGCCGCCCCAGCAACCGGTGGACCCATTCCCAGAAGAAGATGAACTTGAAGCCGGCGAGGTCCATTCCCGCCGGGCCGTTGATCTGCCGGTATTCGGGAGTGTGCTTGTAGAGCTCGAAGGCGCGGCTCCAGTCCTCGTGGCTGAACGGGGGAATCGCGCCGCTGATCGGCCTCCACTCGGTGATGCTGAGGCCGCTTTCGGTGAGCCTAGTGATGCCGCCGACGACGACCATGGCGAAGACGAGGCCGGCGACGGTGAACAGCCAGCGCGACAGTGCCACGGGGCGGGCAATGGAGGTCGTGTTCATTCGCGCGCCTATGGCGGCCGCTTCGCGCCCTGCCAAGGCGCTCTAAACATGCGGCGATGTGATATTGTATCTTTCGGGATGTTACGCTATCTCATGCGCCGCGCAATGAATGCCGTCACCATCTTGAACTCCCGGCTCGACCGACTTGCCATGGGCCTGTCCGGCTTGTGCCTGGTTCATTGTCTGGCGACGACGGTGCTGCTGGCCGTCGTCGCCAGCGCCGGCGGTTTCCTCGGCTCGCCGATCGTCCACGAAGTCGGCCTGACCCTGGCGATGATCATGGGCGCGATCGCGCTTGGCCGTGGCATCCTCCAGCATGGCTATTCCCTGCCGAGCGCGGTCGGCGGCCTGGGCCTCGGAGTCATGGCTGGCGCGCTCAATTTGCCGCATGGGGGCTATGAAGCGCTCTATACGGTGATCGGGGTCGGGATTCTCGCGCTTGGCCACCGATTGAACCTGATCGCTGCGGAGTAAGCTTGTCGGCGGCGCTGCCGCGGCTTATTTGCCTTTTATGGCGCGTCACGATCACCATCTGCACCAAGGCGAGTCGCTGCGGAATGCCGCCAAGGCACGGCTGACGCAGCGCGGCGAACAATGGACGGACATGCGCCAGGCGGTGTTCGATGCGCTTGCCGGCTTCAGCAAGCCGGCTTCGGCCTATGACATTGCCGAGGAAGTGTCGAAAAGTCAGGGCCGGCGGATCGCCGCCAACAGCGTCTATAGAATCCTTGATTTGTTCGTCTCGTCCAACCTGGCAATGCGGGTGGAAAGCGCCAACGCCTATGTCGCCAACGAGCATCCCGGCTGCCTGCACGACTGCATCTTCCTGATCTGCGACAATTGCGGGCAGACGACGCATATCGATGACGACAGCGTCACTAGCGGCGTGCGTGAAGCTGCCGCCAACGCCGGCTTCGCCGCCAGCCGCCCGGTAATCGAGGTCCGCGGCAAGTGCGGGGACTGCAGCTAGGAAAAGAGGTAAGTCATGGCCGCGCCGCAGCCATCATCGTCCCGCTTTGGGGATGGTTCTTCGCAATTCGCGGCCTGGTTCTCTTGACGGCACCATCTCAACGGACCTTCGCGTGAAGAACAGTGACTTCTGCAGCATCCTGGGCTGCAGATTACCCATCGTGCAGGCGCCAATTGGTGGAATTGCGTCACCTGAACTCGCGGCCGCGGTCGCAAATGCAGGCGGAGTCGGCTCGCTCGCGTTAACGTGGAAATCGCCCGTCGAGGCGGCGGAGATGCTCAGGGCGACACGAAGGCTCACTGACGGGCCGATTAATGCCAATTTCGTCCTCGAATTTCCAATAGCGGACCAGCTTAGGTCTGCCCTCGACGAGGGTGCCAAGATCGTCTCATTCTTCTGGGGCGATCCGGGGGCGCATGTCGCACGCGTAGTCCAGTGCGGTGCGACACCGATCGCGGCCGTCGGTTCGATCGACGAGGCCAAGCGAGCGGCGGACCAGGGCTGCCAGGCTATCGTCGCCCAGGGCTGGGAGGCTGGCGGACATGTCCGCGGTACGGTGGCGATGAGCGTCCTTGTGCCGGCCATCGTCGACTCGGTGCCGGGACTTCCCGTTCTCGCGGCCGGAGGTATCGCGGATTCGCGTGGAGTTGCAGCGGCATTTGCCCTCGGTGCATCGGGGGTGTGGGTCGGCACGCGCTTCGTTGCTAGCCGCGAGGCAGACGCCCACGCTGAATATCAGGCGGCGCTGCTCAACGCATCCGTGGAGGACACGGTCCACAGCGAGCTCTTCGATGGCGGGTGGCAGGGAGCTGCACTCAGAACATTGCGCAATTCGACAGTTCAGAAGTGGGAAGCAGCTGGGCGGCCAGCGCCTGGGCAGCGGCCGGGTGAAGCCGAGCCTGTGGGGCGAAAGAACGGACATGCGGTTATACGCTTTGACAGCGATGCTCCGACACGCGCGGTGGAAGAGGGTGCCGAAGCAATGGCGCTCTACGCCGGGCAATCCGCAGGGCTCGTGCACGAAATTCTGCCGGCCGCACAAATCGTAGCTGAACTCTCCCAAGGAGTGCCTGAGGCGCTCATACGCTCGAATACCCGCTGAAGGTGGGCTTCACGCCGCCCGCCTGTCGGTATAAGGCCGCGCTGATGTCCGATCGTCCCGACACGCCCCTGCTCGACGGGGTCAATTTCCCAGCTGATATCCGGGCCTTGAACAAAGACCAGCTACCCCAACTTGCCGACGAGCTGCGGCAGGAGGTGATTTCCGCTGTGTCGGTGACCGGCGGACATTTGGGCGCCGGGCTCGGCGTGGTCGAGCTGACTGTCGCCGTCCATTTTGTGTTCGACACGCCCAACGACAAATTGGTCTGGGACGTCGGCCACCAGGCCTATCCGCACAAGATCGTCACCGGCCGCCGCGACCGCATCCGCACCTTGCGCCAGGGCGGGGGCTTGAGCGGCTTCACCCGCCGCAGCGAGAGCGAATACGATCCGTTCGGGGCCGCCCACAGCTCGACCAGCATTTCGGCGGCTTTGGGGTTCGCCATCGCCAGCAAGCTTTCGGGCGAGCCGGGCCGGGCGATCGCCGTCATCGGGGACGGCGCGCTCAGCGCCGGCATGGCCTATGAGGCGATGAACAATGCCGAAGCTGCCGGCAATCGGCTTATCGTCATCCTCAACGACAATGATATGTCGATCGCGCCGCCGGTCGGCTCGATGCGCAACGCTCTGGCCCGCCTCGTCTCGTCGAGCAAATATCTCGGCCCCCGCCGCATTGCCCAGAAAGTCGCGCGGGCCATGCCCGATGCCATCCATGACTGGGCGCGCAAGGTCGAGGAATATACCCGCGGCTGGGTGACCGGCGGTACTTTGTTCGAGGAGCTCGGCTTCTATTATGTCGGGCCGGTCGACGGCCATAATGTCGAGGCGCTGGTCGAGGTTCTGGAAAACGTCCGTGACGCCGAGGAAGGGCCGATGCTGGTCCACATCGTCACCAGGAAGGGCAAAGGATATGCCCCGGCCGAAAATGCTGCCGACAAATATCATGGCGTCGTCAAGTTCGACGTCATCTCGGGCAAGCAGGACAAGGGCCCGGGCGGCGGCCCGCCGAGTTACACGGCGGTGTTCGCCAAAGCGCTTTCTGGCGAAATGGCGCGCGACGAGAAGATCGTCGCCATCACCGCGGCCATGCCCTCGGGCACGGGGCTCGACAAGGTCGCGGAAGCGTTCCCCGATCGGACTTTCGATGTCGGCATCGCCGAGCAGCATGCGGTGACGTTCGCGGCGGGCCTCGCCGCCCACGGCTATCGCCCATTCGCGACCATCTATTCGACCTTCCTCCAGCGCGCCTACGATCAGGTTGTGCATGACGTCGCGATCCAGAATTTGCCGGTGCGGTTCGCCATGGATCGTGCCGGACTGGTCGGCGCCGACGGCGCCACCCATGCCGGCGCGTTCGACCTTGCTTACCTCTGCACCTTGCCCAATTTCGTGGTGATGGCCGCGGCCGACGAGGCCGAGCTTTGCCACATGGTCCACACGGCTGCGCTGCACGACAGCGGGCCGATCGCCGTGCGGTATCCGCGCGGCGAGGGCGTTGGCGTGCCGCTGCCCGAAGTCCCGCAGGCGCTGGAGATTGGCAAGGGCCGGATGATCCGCGAGGGCAAGAAAGTGGCCATATTGTCGCTCGGCACCCGTCTCGCCGAGGCCGAGAAAGCCGCCGACCAATTGGACGCCATGGGCCTGTCGACCAGCGTTGCCGATCTACGCTTCGCCAAGCCCTTGGACGAGGCGCTGATCCGCAAGCTGCTGACCACGCACGAAGTGGCGGTGACCATCGAGGAAGCCTCAATCGGCGGGCTCGGCGCGCATGTCCTGACGCTGGCCAGCGACGAGGGGCTGGTCGATGCCGGACTGAAGATCCGTACCATGCGGCTGCCCGACCGCTTCCAGGAGCATGACAAGCCCGAGAAGCAATATGCCGATGCCGGCCTCGACGCCGCCGGCATCGTCGCAACAGTGCTCAAGGCCCTGCGCGTCAACAGCGCCGGCGTCGAGGAGGCGCGGGCGTAACTACACTTGATCTGCAGGTTGCCCGGTCGTTTTCTTTCACACGAAGACACGAAGAAGAAGGAAGACACCGAGGGGTTCAGGGTCGATCTGCTGGTCGGAGGTAAACTGATCATCGAGGTGAAATCGATTGAGCGACTCGCTCCCGTCCATCTCATTATTGACCTATATTCGCTTGGCCAAGCAGCCCGTTGGGCTGCTTATGAATTTTGGTGGGGCAACCTTCAAAGAGGGCTTGCGCCGAGTGGTGAATGGCCCTGCCGAGGTATTTCTTGGTTTGCCTGACAACAAAGAATGATCGATTTCTTCGTGGCTTTTCTTTTTCTTCGTGTCTTCGTGTGAAATCGATGACCAAAGTCCGCGCAGATCAACTGGTTGTGAGCCGCGCGCTGGCGGAAAGCCGGAGCCGGGCTCAAGCGCTCATCATGGCGGGGACCGTCTTCAGCGGCGAGAGGAAGATCACCAAGGCGGGCGAGATGCTGGCCGAGGAAGCTCCGCTGGAGGTGCGCGGCAAGGACCATCCGTGGGTGTCGCGCGGGGGGATCAAGCTCGATCATGGGCTGACGCATTTCGGTTTCAACGTCTCGGGCGCGGTCGCGCTAGACGTCGGCTCCTCGACCGGCGGCTTTACCGATGTGCTGCTCTCGCGCGGCGCAGCGAAGGTCCATGCGGTCGATGTCGGCACCAACCAGCTGGCCTGGAAGCTTCGCCAGGACCGGCGCGTCATTGTCCATGAGCAGACCAATGCCCGCAATCTCACCCGCGACATCATCCCCGAACCGGTCGACATCATCACCTGCGACGCCAGCTTCATCAGCCTCACAAAGGTGCTGGCCGCCGCGCTGGATCTTGCAAAGCCGGGCGCCAAGCTGGTCGCCTTGGTCAAACCGCAGTTCGAGGCCGGGCGCGAAGAGGTTGGCAAGGGCGGCGTCGTCCGCGATCCCGCGGTCCACCAGCGCGTCTGTGAAGAAGCGGCGGCCTGGGTCGCCTCGCGGGGTTGGCGCGTCCTCGGCGTGACGCCAAGCCCGATTACTGGGCCGGAAGGCAATGTCGAATTCCTGCTGGGGGCTGAGAAGGCTGGCGATTGAGCGGCCGCGTCCCTAAATGAGCGCCGAACGGGAGATTAACCATGCAATCCGAGAACAAATTGTTCGACGACTTCGTCAGGATGATGAACGGCGCGGCCGGCACGCTCGCGGGCATGGGCCGCGAGGCCGAGGCATCGGCGCGCGAGAAGATGCGCGAGTGGATGGGCGGCATGGACTTCGTCGGCCGCGACGAGTTCGAGGCGGTCAAGGCGATGGCCGCCGCTGCCCGCGACGAAAATGAGGCGCTCAAGGCTCGGATCGTAGCGCTTGAGGCCAAAGCCGGAGCATCTGCCAAGGCGAAGGCACCCAAGCCCAAGCCGGGAGTGTCAGCCTGACCGACGAACCCGAAACCGACGAGCGCGACGACGGCGCGCCGATCGAAGTGCTCGAGCAATATTTCGAGGCGCGCGGCTGGGCCTGCGAGCGCACCGGCGAAGGGGAGATCGTCGCCTCGGCCAACGGCAGCTGGGCGCAATACGAGCTGCGCGGTGTCTGGCGCAGCGAGGACCAGGTGCTGCAATTCCTCGCCTTCCCGGACATCAAGGTCGCCGCCGAGAAGCGCGCCGCCATCTATGAGGCTTTGGGCCTGATCAACGAGCAGCTCTGGCTCGGCCATTTCGAATTGTGGTCCGGTTCCGGCCTCATCGTGTTCCGGCATGCGGCGATGGTCGGCGAGAACGACAACCTGTCCTTCGAGCAGGCGGAATCGATCGCCGAGGCGGCGCTCGAGGAATGCGAGCGTTTCTACCCCGTCTTCCAGTTCGTGCTGTGGGGAGGCAAGTCGCCGGGCGAGGCGATTTCCGCGGCATTGATCGAAACCGCCGGTGAGGCCTGACGGTTGATTGCCCTGCCGTCGACCTGGTTTGTCGGCTGCGGCCAGATGGCCGGGGCGCTGATCGAGGGATGGCAGAAGGCCGGCGTGGACTTTTCGGATGCTGTCGCGATCCGGCCTAGCGGGCGGCAAGTGGATGGGGTCCGCACCGTCACTGCGATCCCGGACGAACCGCCGCCTTTGCGCTGTGTCCTCGGTTTTAAGCCGCAGACGCTCCATACAGTCGCGCCGGATCTTGCGCGCAAGCTGTCGTCGGAAACGGTGCTGGTGTCGATGCTTGCCGGTGTCGAGGCAGACACGCTGCGAACCCTGTTTCCGGTGATAAAATCGATCGTGCGGATCATGCCCAACCTACCCGTCAGCCAGCGGCGGGGGGTGACGGCACTCTACAGTTCTGATGCCGAGCCCGACCTGCGCAAGCGGATGAAGGCATTGTTCGGCCTCCTGGGCCTGGCAATGTGGACGGACAGCACGGCTGAGTTCTCCGCGATCGGCGCGGTCGCGGGCGCGGGCCCCGCCTATGTCGCTCGCTTCGTCGCAGCGCTCGCGAAGGCCGGTGAGCAGTGTGGTCTTAGTGGCGATCTCGCTGCACAAGTCGCCCTCGAGACCGTGCTCGGGACCGCAATGATGGCCAAGGCGCACGGCGAAAGCATGGACGAAGTCGCGCGACGCGTCGCCAGCCCGAATGGCACCACCGAAGCAGGATTGGCCGTGCTCGATGCGGATGGGGCGCTCGATCATTTGATCGCAGAAACGATTGCAGCTGCCGCAAGGCGAAGTGCTGAGCTTGCCGAGAACGCCCGGAAGCCCTAGGCGCTTGGTTCTCCAGACCCCAGGGAATTCATGGCCGAACCCAATTTCGACGACCGCGACGGCTGGATCTGGCTTGATGGCAAGATGGTCCCCTGGCGCGAGGCGAACATCCACGTTTTGACGCACGCTTTGCATTATGCCTCGTCGGTGTTCGAAGGGCAGCGCGCTTATAATGGCGAGGTGTTCAAGCTCACCGAACATAGCGAGCGGCTGCGGCGCAGCGCCTCGCTGCTGGGATTCGAGCTGCCCTGGAGCACTGCGGAGATCGATGCCGCGTGCAAGGAAGTGCTCAAGGTCAATGGCTACACAGACGCCTACATGCGCCCCGTCGCGTGGCGCGGATCGGAATCGATGGGCGTGGCGCCGGGAAACACCAAGCCGCACATGGCTATCACCGCCTGGGAATGGGGCAAATATTACGACCCGCGCATTTCGGAGAACGGCATTCGCCTGGACATCGCGCCGTGGCGGCGGCCTGCGCCCTATACGGCGCCGACGGAGTCCAAGGCAGCGGGCCTGTACATGATCTGTACCTTGTCCAAGCAACACGCCGAGCAGCGCGGCTTCAATGATGCGTTGATGCTCGACTGGCGGGGCCGGGTGGCAGAGGCGACCGGCGCCAATGTCTTCTTCGTCCGTGACGGCGAGTTGCATACGCCGACGCCGGATTGCTTCCTCGACGGCATCACGCGACGGACCGTCATGGACCTGGCGCAGCGGCGCGGCATCAAAGTTAAAGAGCGCGCGATCTGGCCCGAGGAGCTGGAAACGTTCGAGCAGATGTTCCTGACTGGCACCGCTGTCGAAGTGACGCCGGTACGCTCGGCCGGTCCGTGGAATTTCGATGTCGGAGAGCTCACCCGGCAGCTGGGTCGCGACTATGAGGACCTCGTCCACGGCCGCCTGCCCAACGAATGAGCAGTTCACCTTTGGTTTGCTTTTTGTAATTAAGGGCAGGAGCACTGGGGGCCGGGCGCGGAGCGTAAGCAAGTCATGGGTGTGGAAATCTTCCAGGCATTCCGCCCGCGGGAGGGCGAACCCGGAACAGTTCGCGCCACCGACTCCCTGCGCGATCTCCTGAGCTTCCGAAAGCCGACGGACGGCGTCGGCCGTGCCGTTCGCAACGCCCAGCTCGACGCGCTCGTCCGCCTGGTTCCCGTCACCGTCGCAGCGCAGTTGCTTGCTGTCGGCCTGGTCACTTGGTCGTTGCGCGGCATGGTCGCCGACCTGTGGCTGACGCTCTGGTTTTCCAGCGCCTTGGTCATGTGCAGTTGGCGCGGCGTCCGGGCTTTGCGCCTGCGGCTCAATCCAGATTATGCCCGCCGCAAGCCGCCTGAACTATGGGCGATCACGTTGATCGTTGCCCTCCTTGCTTGCCTGTGGCTGGTTCCGCCGGTCTTTTGGTTCAGCCAGGTCGATACCGAGCACCAGATGATGCTCGGGGTGGTCGTCGTCGCGCTGATGAGCGCTGGGAGCGTCAGCCTGGCAACCGTGCCGCAGGCATGCCTGACCTATATATCGATCCTGACGGTTGGCGGTCTGGTGATGACTTCCCGGTTCGAGCAGCCGGTGCATTCGGCGCTCATGGCGATCTTCGCATTCGCCGTCGGCGGCTCGGCGATCGCCAGCGCCCGACGCTTCGTCGGCCACGTCCGCACCCAGATCGAGCTGCAGGAGCAGAGCGCGCTTATCGGCCTGCTGCGTGAGTTCGAGGCGAGCGGCAGCGACTGGCTGTGGCAGCTCGATAAGGAATTGAAGCTGACCTACATGTCGCGGGCCATGGCCGAAGCCATCGGCAAGCCCTTGGCGCAGCTGATCGGCGTCCATGCCAGCCGCATCCTCGACCCCGACGGCAATGCCGCGCAGCTATCCACCGGCATGCGCCGGCTGATGCTGCACGCGGCCGAGCGTACCGCCTTCCGCGACGTCGCCGTTCCCATCGACCATGGCCGGCGCTGGTGGTCGATCTCGGCGAAGCCGCTGATCGACCCCGAGGGCCGTTTTCACGGCTGGCGCGGGGTCGGGTCGGACATCACCGACATCCGCCTGTCAGGCAATGACGCGGTGCGCGCCGCGCGCCTCGACCCGCTGACAGGAGTCGCCAATCGGCTGCTGTTGCGCGAGCAACTGGAGGAGGCTCTGCTACGCCAGGTCGGCGGCGATTGCGACTGCGCGCTGCTCTTGGTCGACCTCGACCGCTTCAAGCTGGTCAACGACACGCTCGGCCATTCGGTCGGCGATCAGCTGCTGTGCGAAGTCGCCCGCCGGCTCGAGGCCTGCGTTGGCACCGACGGTGTCGTCGGCCGGCTGGGTGGCGATGAATTCGCCATCGTCTGGCACGGGGATGGCGACGAAAGCGTCCTGGATGCGCTCGCCGGCAAGATCATTGCCGAGCTGACCCGCACCGTCATCATCGGCGCCGCCGAATTGCACATTGGCGCCACGATCGGCATTTCGCGTGCGCCGCTGGACGGCAACCGCGAGGAAACTTTGATGCGTTGCGCCGACCTTGCGCTCTACAGCGGCAAGGAAGCGGGCAGGGGCGGCCACGCCTTCTTCAAGCAGCAGATGTACGTCGATGCCGAGGATTACCGCAGTCTGGAGAACGATGTCCGTAACGCGCTCGGCAGCGACGGGCTGGCGCTGCATTACCAGCCGATCATCGACGCCCGCTCCGGTCGCCTCGTCGGGCGCGAGGCCTTGCTGCGCTGGAGCCATCCGTTGCGCGGGCCGATCCCGCCCGACCAGTTCGTGCCGATCATCGAGGACGCCGGCCTTATCCACCAAATCGGCGACTGGGTGATCCGCGAGGCCTGCGCCGAGGCCATGCGCTGGCCTGGCGACCTGCGGGTAGCCGTCAACATCTCCGCCGCGCAATTGTCGGGCTCGGGCATCGCCGAGACCGTGCTTGGCGCGCTGGCGACCACCGGCCTCGCGCCGGGGCGGCTGGAGCTCGAGGTCACCGAGAGCATCTTCATCGGCGACGACGTCAGAACTTTGGCAGCGCTCGAGCGGCTGCGCGCCATCGGCGTCCGGCTGGTGCTCGACGATTTTGGCAAGGGCTATTCGTCGTTCGGCTATTTGAGCCGCGCCCAATTCTCGAAGATAAAGATCGACCGCAGCTTCGTTCAGGGCGCGGCCGAGGGCGAACGCGACTGCAGTGCCATCGTTCGCGCCATACTTGCCCTGGCCCGGGGCTTAAGCGTCGAAACGACCGCCGAGGGCGTCGAAAATGAGCGCGAGGCGGCAGTGATGCGGGCGCTGGGCTGCGACCAGCTGCAGGGTTATTTGTTCGGGCGCCCGGTTCCCGTCGAGGAATTGCCGGACGAAGCGGACTTGCCTGTCGCCGGGGCCTTTTCTCGCGCCGCACGGGCGCTATAAGCCGCCGCTCGTTGCGCGCGCATCCCGCGCACTACCGCCTGCTGGGGCGTCGCCAAGTGGTAAGGCACCGGTTTTTGGTACCGGCATTCGCAGGTTCGAATCCTGCCGCCCCAGCCAGCCGCAAGACTCCGTCCGACGCTCAAGCGTGTAACCAGGGAACATCGCCGTGCCTTGAGGCCGTACTGACGCGCGCCCAGTTCCTTGCATCAATCCAGTTAAGGAACCGCCATGGCGAGCATTTCACTTCTCCTCACGCGCAATTTGCAGGATGTCTTCGGCGAGGGTGATCCCGTCCGAAGGCGTGCGGCGATCCAAGAAATGTTTCACGAGGATGCCGTTTTTTATGAGCCCAACGGCGTCTATCGGCGCCCTGACGAAATCGACCGCATCGCAGGCGTGATCAAGTCTGCACATCCCGACTTCCAGTATCAGCCGATCTTTTGTCTTGGCGGCCATCCGGCTGTCAGGGCTCGAGTCCTGCTTTCACAGCCAGTTTCAAGAGCGTACTGCCTTGAACCGCGCCAAATGCTTCTTATCATTTGTCAGGTTTAGCGGTTTCAGGCCGTCGGTGTCAGCGTAACCACAGATGAGCATGGAGAGCGGGGCTTGAACCGCGTCGAACCAATCTCCGCGATCGATCGCGAAACCCTGTGGGTCCGTTTCCGCCGCCGGCCTTTGGCCCAGCAGCTTGCGATCGCCGGGCTGCTGATTGCGGCCTTGCTGTTCGTCGGCTGGCTGCTGCTTGGCAATCGCGGGGCGAAGACTCCGCCCGCGCCGCCTCCGACTCCTGTCGGGGTAATGGTGGTCAAGGAAGAGCCCGTGACGCTGACGGCCGAGCTTCCGGGCCGCACAGCCGCCTATGAAACCTCCGAAGTCCGGCCGCAGGTCGACGGAATCATTCGCGCCCGCCTCTTCACCGAAGGCGATTATGTGCGCGAGGGCCAGCCCCTCTACCGGATCGATCCGGTTACTTATGAAGCCCGCGCCGCGACGGCCCGCGCGTCGCTGTCGCGCGCCCGGGCGTCGACGATCGCCGCGGAAGGGCAGGCGCGCCGCTATGCCGAGCTCGTCAAGCGCGGCTTTGTTTCGCACCAGCTCTACGACAATGCGCTGTCCGCTGTCGGAGAGGCGCGCGCAGACGTCGCCGCGCAGGCCGCCGTCCTCCGGTCAGCCGAGATCGACCTCGGCCGGACGGTGATTCGCGCGCCGATCTCCGGGCGCATCGGCCGGTCGTTCTACACCACGGGTGCACTGGTCAAAGCCGCGCAGGACAATGCGCTGACGACCATCCAGCAGCTCGATCCGATCTTCGTCGACATCCAGCAGTCGAGCTCCGAATTCCTTCGCCTGCGCGAGCAGACCCTGTCGGGGCAGATTTCCGGCGGCAGCGCGCCGGTCCGGCTGCACCTGGAAACCGGATCGATCTATCCGATAGTCGGCAGATTGAGCTTCGCCGACGTCACCGTCGACCCGGCCACGGGTTCACAGACGATCCGCGCCGTCTTTGCCAATCCCCAGCACTTGCTGCTGCCGGGCATGTTCGTGCGCGGACAGCTGGACCAGGGGGTCCATGCACGCGCCATCCTCGTGCCTCAGCGCGCGGTCAGCCGCGACGAGCGCGGGCGGCCGACGGTCCTGGTCGTCGGCAAGAACAACATGACGGAGCTTCGTATCCTCCAGGCCGACCGAACCGTCGGCGAAAGCTGGCTCGTCACGAGCGGCCTCAGGCCCGGCGAGCGGGTCGTCGTCGACGCCGGCCCGCTGGTGCACCCGGGGATGCCGGTTAAGCCGCAGCCGCAGAGCGGCCCGTAAGCCCCATGTCGCGCTTTTTCATCGACCGGCCGATCTTCGCCTGGGTCCTGGCGATCCTGGTGATGATGTTCGGCTTGCTCGCGATCCGCAGCCTGCCCATCGCACAATTCCCGACCCTCGCTCCGCCGCAGATCAGCGTCAGTGCGATTTATCCCGGCGCCGATGCGACGACGCTTGAAAAAACGACGACGCAGATCATCGAACAGCAGCTGCAAGGCATCGATGACCTGCGCTACTTTTCGTCCCAATCTTCCTCCTCGGGAGCGGTAACGATCACCCTGACCTTCGAGCAGGGTACGGATTCCGACACCGCCCAGGTCCAGGTGCAGAACAAGGTGCAGGCGGCGCTGTCGCAGCTTCCGCAGGAGGTGCAGCGCCAGGGTGTCCGGGTCCAGAAGTCGTCGGCGAACTTTGCGCTCGTCCCAGGTCTTTATTCGGTGAATAATTCGCATGACCGGTCCGATCTCGCGGACATGATGGGATCGAAAATCCAGGAACCCGTCAGCCGGATCAACGGCGTCGGCAATTTCCAGCTGTTTGGGTCGCAATATGCGATGCGTATCTGGGTCGACCCGATGAAGCTCAACGGCTTTCAGCTGACGATGGCCGACGTCAGTTCGGCCGTCCAGGCGCAGAACGCGCAGGTTTCGGCGGGCCAGCTCGGCAACCTTCCCGCGCCGGTGACCCAGCAACTCAATGCGACGGTATCTGTGCAATCGCGTCTCCAGACCCCGGAGCAGTTCGGCGCAATTCGGCTCAAGACGTCGCAGGACGGCTCAGTCGTTCGGCTGCGCGATGTGGCCCGGGTCGAGCTCGGGTCCGAGACGTATGGCTTCAGCTCGCTTTACAACGGCCATCCCGCTACGGCCGCGGTTGTCCGCCTTGCTCCGGGAGCCAACGCCCTCAAGACCATCGGCGAGGTCAAGGCCATGATAGCCGACATCGCCAAGCAGTTCCCGCCGGACGTCAAGGTCATTTACCCGTGGGACACGACACCGTTCGTCAAAGTCTCGCTGCGCCAGGTCATCGAGACGTTGGTCGAAGCGATGGTGCTCGTTTTCCTGGTCATGTTCCTGTTCCTGCAGAACATACGAGCGACGCTGATCCCGACGATCGCGATTCCGGTCGTCCTTCTCGGCACCTTGGCGGTGATGTCTGTAGCCGGCTTCAGCATCAACACCCTGACCCTCTTCGGCATGGTGCTGGCTATTGGCCTGCTGGTCGATGACGCGATCGTCGTGGTCGAGAATGTCGAGCGGCTGATCCAGGAGGAGGGACTGTCGCCGAAGGAAGCCGCCCGCAAATCCATGGACGAGATTTCCGGGGCGCTCATCGCCATCGCCGTCGTCCTCGCGGCGGTCTTCCTGCCCATGGCCTTCTTCGGAGGATCGACGGGCGTCATCTACCGCCAGTTCTCGCTGACGATCGTCACGGCCATGGCCTTGTCGGTCCTGGTCGCGCTGATCCTGACGCCGGCACTGGCGGCGACGATCCTCAAGCCCGGCGATCCCTTGAAGCATGAGGGTAACGGGCCGCTCGCCCGATTCTTCCGCTGGTTCAACGAGCGGTTCGAGCGGGCGAGGGTGGTCCACGGCAAGGGTGTCCGCAAGACCATCGGCGGCCAGAAGCGGGCCGCGCTCGCCTATGCGGCGATCGTTGCCGTGATGGCATTGCTTTTCTGGCGGCTGCCGACCGGATTTTTGCCCGACGAGGACACGGGTGCGGTCTTCACTCTGGTGGCGGAGCCCTCGGGAGCAACCCTGCCGCGCACGGATCGCGCACTCGCGTTTGCCCGCGATTATTTCCTCACCAAAGAGAAGAAAAACGTCGAAGGTGTATTCACCGTCGGCGGCTTCTCCTTCGCCGGTCAGGGACAGAATGCCGGTATCGCCTTCCTGCCCCTGAAGCCTTGGGACGACCGAAAAGGCTCCGAAAATAAGTCAAAGGCCATCGCCGAGCGGGCAAGCGGGGCATTTTCCCAATTTCGTGACGCGCTGATCATCTCCTTCATCCCGCCGGCGGCGCTCGAGCTCGGCAACGCGACGGGTTTCGATCTGCAGCTGGTCGACACCGGCAACATCGGCCACGCCAAGCTGGTCGAAGCGCGCAACATGATGCTCGGCATGGCCATGCAGGATCAAAGGGTGACGGGCATCAGGCCGGTAAGCCTCGAGGATGCGCCGCAGCTCAATGTCGACGTCGACCAGGACAAGGCGCGGGCGCTCGGCCTCGACATCGGCCAGATCAACCAGACGGTCGCGACTGCCTGGGGCGGCACGTACGTCAACGATTTCATCGACCGCGGCCGCGTCAAACGGGTCTACATCCAGGCCGATGAGCCCTACCGGCTCCAGCCGGATGACATCCAGGACCTCTACGTGCGCGGGTCCGATGGACAGAGCATGGCGCCGTTCACGGCCTTTTCGACCCTCAAATGGGCTAACGCGCCAGTCCAGCTGTCACGGTACAACGGCCTGCCGTCGCTCCAAATCCAGGGGTCGCCCGCGCCCGGCGTCAGCACCGGCACGGCAATGGAGGCGATGCAGGAAATCCAGGCGAAACTGCCGCCCGGAACCGGCTTGATGTGGACCGGGCTATCGTACGAGGAGCAGCAGTCGAGCGGACAAGCGCCCGCCCTCTATGCGTTGTCGCTGCTGATCGTCTTCCTGTGCCTCGCCGCGCTTTACGAGAGCTGGACGATCCCGCTTGCCGTCGTCCTGGTCGTCCCGCTCGGGATCGTGGGCGCGGTCCTCGGCGCGAAGCTGACCGGACTCGACAACAACATCTATTTGCAGGTGGGGCTGATCACGACGATGGGCTTGTCGGCGAAGAATGCCATCCTGATCGTCGAGTTCGCGGAGGATCGGATGAAGACGGGAGCCAGCTGCATCGAGTCCGCGGTCGAGGCCGCCAGGCTTCGCCTTCGGCCGATCCTCATGACCAGCTTCGCGTTCGTCTTCGGCGTGCTGCCGCTGGCCATCGCCACCGGGCCGGGCGCCGGAAGCCAGAACGCCATCGGCCGCGCAGTCGTCGGCGGGACCTTGTCCGCGACGTTCCTGGCAATCTTCTTCGTGCCCTTGTTCTTCGTCTTCGTGAAGCGCTGCTTCGGGCAGGACAAGCCGGCGCCGGCAACGGACCTGCAGCCCATGCCGGCGGAGTAAGACCGTCAGCCAATCGCCCGGCTGTTCAACTCATTTCCAGAGCCATTCACTGGATGGATGGATGAGCGCGTCGTGACGTGGACCTGGCGGTCGATTCTGCTAAGGACCGCGGCGCTAATTCCTGCCGGGGTTGCCCATGGAAATTGACGCCGCCGCACTGCTTCTTGCCCGCATGCAGTTTGCGTTCACGGTCAGCTTCCATTTCATTTTCCCGTCATTCACCATCGGCCTTGCGAGCTATCTCGCCGTACTCGAAGGCCTGTGGCTGAAGACTGGCAGGCCGCTCTACCTCGACCTGTTTCGCTACTGGCTGAAAATCTTCGCGATCGTCTTCGGCATGGGAGTCGTTTCGGGCCTCGTCATGTCCTACGAGTTCGGCACCAACTGGTCGGTCTTCTCGGACAGGGCCGGCGGCGTGATCGGGCCGTTGATGGCCTATGAAGTGCTGACGGCCTTCTTCCTGGAAGCCGGGTTCCTCGGCGTCATGCTGTTCGGCATGAGCAAGGTCGGCAAGGGCCTTCACTTTGCGGCGACGCTGATGGTGGCGACCGGCACGCTGATTTCCGCATTCTGGATCATCAGCGTCAACAGCTGGATGCAGACGCCGGTCGGGCACATCATGGCGGCGGACGGACGTTTCCTGCCGGGGCCGAGCTGGCTGGCGATCATCTTCAACCCCAGCTTTCCCTACCGGCTCGTGCACACGGTCATCGCTGCTTATCTGACGACGGCTTTCGTGGTCGGCGCCGTGGGCGCCTGGCACCTGCTCAAGGACCGGGCCAACGCGCATGCGCGCAAGATGTTCTCGATGGCAATGTGGATGGCGGCGCTGGTTGCGCCCGTGCAGATCCTTGCCGGCGATCAGCATGGCTTGAATACGTTCAAGCACCAGCCGGTGAAAATCATGGCGCTCGAAGGGCATTATGAAAGCCATCCCGACGGCGCACCTTTCTATTTGTTTGGCTGGCCGAACGACCGCACCCAGCGGCTCGATTATGCAGTCGGAGTTCCCAAGGTCGGCAGCCTGCTTCTCATGCATCGTCCGGACGCACCGATTGCCGGGCTGGATACCGTCCCAGACGACGAGCAGCCGCCCGCGGCGATTATCTTCTGGTCGTTCCGGATCATGGTCGGAATCGGCCTGCTCATGCTCGGGCTGGGATTGTGGAGCCTCTGGGCGCGCTATCGCCGGCGGTTGTACGACTGGCCTGCCCTGCATCGAGCCGCGCTGATCATGGGCCCGTCGGGTTTCATCGCGGTGATTGCCGGCTGGGTGACGACCGAGGTCGGCCGCCAGCCCTTCACCGTCTACGGACTGCTGCGGACCGCGGACAGCGTCAGCCCGCTCGCGGCGCCAGCCGTCGCGGCCTCGCTTGCCGCGTTCGTCATCGTCTATTTCGCCGTTTTCGGGGTCGGGACCTGGTACATACTCCGGCTGATGACCCAGCCGCCTCGCGCCGCGGAAGCCGGGGTAGAGGATCTCGAAAGGGCACCGCTGAGGAGCGCCGGCATCACTCCAGGGCCGGCCCAGGGCCAGGAGCCCGCTCAATGAGCGGCATCGACCTCACCGTCATCTGGGCGCTGATCATCGCCTTCGCCGTCTTCATGTATGTGGTGATGGACGGCTTCGACCTCGGCATCGGCATTCTCTTCCCGATCTTCCAGAAGGGGGAGGAGCGCAGCCAGGCCATGAATGCGATCGCTCCCGTCTGGGACGGCAACGAAACCTGGCTGGTGCTCGGCGGCGGCGGGCTGCTGGCCGCTTTCCCGCTCGCCTATGCGATTATCCTGCCAGCGACGTATCCCTTGATCATCGCCATGTTGCTCGGCCTGGTTTTCCGCGGCGTCGCCTTCGAATTTCGGACCCGCGACCCGGCTCATGAGGGTTTTTGGGACTTCGCCTTCTTCGCCGGCTCGCTCGTTGCGGCACTGTCGCAAGGCATGGTGCTTGGCGCTATCCTCCAAGGCATCGCGGTAGAGGGGCGATCCTATGCGGGCGGCTGGCTCGACTGGCTCTCGGCCTATTCGCTGCTGACCGGTGCCGGTGTCGTCGCCGGCTATACGTTGCTCGGCTCGGTTTTCCTGGCGATGAAGCTGACCGGCCCGGGCGAAGACCGCGCCTATCGGCTCGCCGCCAGGGCCGAATTGGCGACATTGGTGCTGATGGCGGCGGTCAGCCTGGCGACGCCTTTCCTGGTCGGGCGCTATTTTCACCGCTGGTTCGACTGGCCGCAGATCCTCTTCACCAGCCAAGTGCCGCTGCTGACGGCGATCACCGCCTACGCCTTGTTCCGCGGTCTTCGGAAAAAGCGCCGCTACCTGTCGTTTCTGATGTCACTCGGCCTCTTCCTCCTCGGCATGATCGGCCTCGGAATCAGCCTCTGGCCCTATGTCATTCCCGACACGGTGACGATCTGGGACGCGGCGGCGCCCGAGCGAAGCCAGATCTTCATGCTGATCGGGGTGGCGATCGTCATGCCCCTGATCCTCGCCTATACCGGCTGGTCCTATTGGGTGTTCCGCGGCAAGGTCGGAACGGAAGGCTATCATTGATCGAACCGCAGCTTGAGCCGCCGACTGAACGGCGGCCGATATGGGCTCGGCTCGGCTGGCTGCTGCTCATCTGGGCCGCAAGCGTCGCCGCGCTCGGCGCCATCGCATTTCTGATTCGATGGTGGCTGCTGCGCTAGGACGCTAGATCGAGCGAGCGATCAGCTCCTTCATGATTTCCGACGTCCCGCCATAGATCCGTGTCACCCGCGCGTCGCGCCAGAGGCGGGCGATCGGATATTCGTTCATGTAGCCCGCCCCGCCGTGCAGCTGCAGCGCCCCGTCGCACATCGCGAACTGCATCTCGCTGTGCCACAACTTGGCAGCGCTCGCCTCTGCCGGTGTCAGCTGGCCCGCGACATGCCGCGCGATCGCCCAGTCGAGATGGGCCCAACCAACCTGCAGCTGGCTCGCCATCTCGGCGAGCGTGAAGCGCGTGTTCTGAAACTCAATGACCGTGCGCCCGAACGCCTTGCGGTCGCGAGTGAATTTCACTGCCTCGTCGAAGGCGCGCTGGGCGCTCGCCTGTGCCTGGACAGCGATCGACAGCCGCTCCTGCGGAAGCTGGGTCATCAGCATGGCGAAGCCGGTATTTTCCCCGCCCAGCAAGCGGTCGGCGGGCAGTTTGACCTCATCGAAAAACAGTTCCGACGTGTCGTTGCCATGCAGGCCGATCTTGTCGAGGTTGCGGCCGCGGCTGAACCCCTCGTCCCCGGCCTCCACCAGGAAGAGGGAAATTCCCTTGGCACCGCCTTCCTCGGTCGTGCGGGCGGCGACGATGACGAGGTCGGCGCTCTGGCCGTTGGTGATGTAGGTCTTGGAGCCGGAGAGCGACCAGCCGTTGCCCTCGGCGCGGGCGATGGTCTTCATGCTTTGGAGGTCGGAGCCGGCGCCGGGCTCCGTCATCGCGATGGCGGTGATCGTCTCGCCCGATACCATGCCGGGCAGATAGCGCCGCTTCTGCTCTTCCGAACCGTAGGCGATCAGATAGTCGGCGACGATATCGCTCTGGAGCGTGAAGCCGGCGGCCGCGCCGAGATAGGCCAGTTCCTCACCGACGATGGCGTTGAATCGGAAGTCGAGCCCCGGCCCGCCATAGGCTTCGGGCACGCCTGGACAAAGCAGCCCGGCCGCACCGGCGGCGGTCCAGGCCTCGCGCTCGACGATTCCTTCCTTCTCGTGGCGCTCGAGATTGGGCTCGAGCGTGTCGGCGAACACCCGGCGAACGGTATCGCGGAAGGCCTCGTGGCTGTCGTCGAAGATGGTACGCTTGGACGTCTCGATCATCTCTCGTTCCCTTTTGCCGGCCATCTGGTTAGTCGTCGCTACGGAGAAGGGGAAGCATGGCGGGGCCGCTTCACGGATTGACGATCGTCGAAATGGCCGGGCTCGGCCCGGGCCCGTTCGCGGCGATGATGCTCGCCGATCATGGCGCCAAGGTCATCCGCGTCGAGCGGCCGGGGAATATGGCCGTGCCCAAGGATCCGCTGACCCGGTCGCGGCGGAGCCTGGCGGTCAATTTGAAGAGCGAGGAAGGTGTGGCAATCGCCCGTCTTCTCGCAAGCCAGGCCGATGCGCTGATCGAAGGCTATCGCCCGGGCGTCATGGAACGGCTCGGCCTCGGCCCCGATGTCTTGCTCGAAGCCAATCCCAAGCTGGTCTACGGCCGTGTCACCGGCTGGGGCCAGGAGGGCCCCTTGGCCGCCCAGGCCGGCCATGACCTCAATTATCTGGCGCTGACCGGCCTGCTTGCCGGCATCGGACCGAAGGACGGGCCGCCGTCGGTGCCGATAAACTACCTCGCCGATTTCGCCGGCGGCGGGATAATGCTGGCGTTCGGCATGGTCGCCGCCCTGCTCGCCGTGCAACGCGGCGGCAAGGGCCAGGTGATCGACGCGGCGATGACGGACGGCGCGGCGCTGATCGGGGCGCTGACCTACGGCCTGCGCGCCGCCGGCATGTGGAACGATAGTCGCGAATCGAACCTGCTCGACGGGGGCGACCCGCTCTACGGCTGTTACCGCTGCGCCGATGGCAAGTTCCTGGCGCTGGGCGCACTGGAGCCGCAGTTCCGCGATGCCCTGGCGGAGGGCCTTGGCCTCTCGGAAATTACCAAAGCGTCAGTCGCAAAATCGATCGCGAAGAAAACCCGTGACCAATGGGTGGCGTATTTTGCCGGCAAGGACGCCTGCGTTGCGCCGGTGCTTTCACTCGGAGAGGCGCCGGCCAATTTGCATAACCGCGCGCGCGGCACCTTCGTCAATGTCGCCGGAGTTCTCCAGCCGGCCCCGGCCCCACGCTATTCGGAGACGCCCTGCGACTCACCCACGGCGCCGCGCCGCGAGGGCGCCGACAACGATTCCATTCTTGCCGAACTCGGTTATGGCGCTGTCGAAATCGCCGGTCTGAAGGCTGCAGGAGTGATTGTTTGAACCCGCTTTACGAGCAGATGCAGACCAGCGTTTTCGAGCGTATGAGCCTCTCCGCCGCCCGACATCACGCCGTCAACCTGGGGCAGGGCTTCCCTGACTTTGGCTGGCAGGACGAGATCCTCGACGCCGCGGCCCGCGCGCTGAAGGAAGGCTCCAACCAATATGCGCCGTCACGCGGCCTGCCGGCGCTGCGGAAAGCGGTCGCCGCGCATTACGGCCGGCATCAGGGACTGGAACTTACGGCTGAGCAGGTCTGCGTAACCTCTGGCGCGACAGAGGCGCTCGCCGCCTCGATCCTGGCCACGCTTGAGCCGGGCGACGAGGCGATCGTCTTCACGCCCGCTTACGATGCTTACGTGCCGCTGATCCGCCGCGCCGGCGCAAGCGTCCGCGAAGTCGTGCTCGAGCCCCCCGAATGGCGAGTCGAGCGCGATGTCCTCCAGGCCGCGATCGGGCCGAAGACCCGTGTCATCCTGTTCAACAACCCGCACAACCCGACCGGCCGCCTGTTCGACGACGACGAGATGGAGGCAGTGGCCTCGGTGGCCCGCGAGCACGATCTCATCGTCATCAGTGACGAGGTCTGGGAGCATGTCATGCTGGACGGCCAGGTCTTCACGCCCTTGGCCTCGCTGCCCGGAATGGCCGAACGAACGATCAAATGTGGCTCGGCCGGTAAGATCTTCTCGCTGACCGGCTGGAAGGTCGGATGGCTGGTCGCCACGCCGGAACTGGCGACTTTGGCCGCCCGTGCCCACCAGTTCCTGACTTTCGCCACGGCTCCTAATCTCCAGGCGGCCGTCGCCTATGGCTTGAACGACGGCGATTCCTGGATCCAGCCGATGCGCGCGCGCTTCGCACGGGCCCGCGATCTTATGGCCGATGGCCTGCGGGGCGCCGGCTATGACGTGCTCGACACCGCTTCGACCTATTTCCAGTGCCTTGACCTCAAGACATCGGGCATCAAGCTCGACGACGAGGCCTTTGCCAGCCTTGCCGTCGAGCAGGCCGGAGTCGCCGTAGTTCCCTTGTCGGCTTTCGCCGAGCAGGATCCGCCGCGACAGATGGTTCGACTCTGTTTTGCCAAGAAGGATGAGACCATTAAGCAGGGCGTCGCGGCGCTTTCCAAGGCTAGGGAGCTGGCGCGATGACCCCGGCCGATGAAACCCGTCAGCTCCTTGCGGCACTTGGTGTGGCGGCTTCAGGGACGCTCGAAAGCCGCTCGCCGATCGACGGCCAGGTCATCGGTTCGGTCAGCTCCGCCACCGCCGCCGATGTCGAGGCGGCCTGCGCCCATGCCAATGACGCATTCCTCCGGTGGCGGCTGGTACCGGCGCCGCGGCGCGGCGAGCTGGTCAGGCTGATCGGCGAGGAGTTGAGAGCCTCAAAGGACGCACTTGCCCGGCTGGTGACCCTGGAGGCGGGCAAGATCGTCTCGGAAGGCCTCGGCGAGGTCCAGGAGATGATCGACATCTGCGACTTCGCAGTTGGCCTATCGCGCCAGCTTTACGGGCTGACCATCGCCAGCGAGCGGCCCAATCACCGCATGATCGAGCAATGGCATCCGCTCGGGACGGTCGGCGTCATCACCGCCTTCAACTTCCCGGTCGCCGTATGGGCGTGGAATGCGGCACTGGCTCTGGTGTGCGGCGATCCGGTGATCTGGAAGCCGAGCGAAAAGACGCCGCTCTGCGCCGAAGCCGTCATGGCGCTGGCCAGGCGCGCTCTGGCGAAATTCGGCGATGCGCCGCCGGGGCTGCTGCAAGCCGTTCAGGGCGGCCGCGATGTCGGCGAGGCTTTGGTCGACGATCCGCGCGTCGCCTTGCTCTCCGCGACTGGCTCGACCGCGATGGGCCGCGCCGTCGCCCCGCGGATCGCGCAGCGCTTCGGACGCTCGCTGCTGGAGCTCGGCGGCAACAACGCCATGATTGTCGCCCCGTCGGCTGATCTGGCGCTGGCCGAGCGGGCGATCCTGTTTGCGGCGGCGGGGACGGCCGGCCAGCGCTGCACGTCCTTGCGGCGGTTGATCATCCACGACAGCATCGCCGATGTGCTGGTAGCGCGGCTGAGGGAATTATTCGGGCAAATTCGCATCGGCGATCCACGCGAGCCCGGGACATTGGTCGGCCCGCTGATCGACGAGCGTGCGTTCGAAGGTATGCAAGGCGCCCTTCAGGGCCAGGCGGAGCGGGTCGAGGCAGTCCCCGGCGGCTTGTATGTTCGTCCGGCGATCGTCGAAGTAGCGGCACAGCAGGGTCTCGTCCTCCAGGAGACGTTTGCGCCGATTCTCTATGTCCTGCGCTATCGCGAGCTGAAGGAAGCGTTGGCGCTCAACAATATGGTCGTCCAAGGCCTATCCTCGTCAATCTTCACGAATGACCTCAAAGAGGCTGAGCAATTTCTCTCGGCGGCGGGGTCGGATTGCGGCATCGCCAACGTCAACATCGGCCCTTCCGGCGCGGAGATCGGTGGAGCCTTCGGCGGCGAGAAGGAAACCGGCGGCGGCCGCGAGAGTGGCTCGGACAGCTGGCGCGCTTACATGCGGCGCAGCACCAACACGATCAATTACGGCAACGATCTGCCGCTGGCGCAGGGCGTCAGGTTCGACGCCTAGCTATCTTTTGGCATGCTTCGGCGGCTGCTCGCCGACGATTTTGTCCCAGCGTTCGCCGAACTCGTTCTGCCATGCATCGAGTGCGTCCGGCTCGAGCGGCTCGGCGATCCAATAGCCCTGGCCGACGTCGCAGCCGAGCTCGCGCAGTAGCCGGGCCTGCTCTTCGGTCTCGATTCCTTCCGCTGTTGCGGTCATGCCGAGGCCGTGGGCGAGGTCGATGGTCGCCTTGACGATCAGGAGGGAGTCGTTCGACGTCGTCATGTCGCGCACGAAGAAGCGGTCGATTTTCACTTCGGTGAACGGCAGCTGGCGAAGCTGCATCAGCGATGAGAAGCCGGTGCCGAAATCGTCAAGCGCCAGGCCGATACCCTTGATCCGGAAACGGGTGAGCGTGTCCATCAGCTTGACGAGCGGCTGGGTTGCGCCCTCGGTCAATTCCAGCACCAGCCGGTCCGCCGGGACTTCCAGCGCCCGGCACATGCGCTCGACCAGGTCGGGGAAGTCGAGATGTTGCAGCGACAGCGCCGAGATGTTGAAGGCGATATGCGTGTCGCGCCCTTCATCGCACCATTTCAGCCACTGGCGCAGCGTCGTGCGCAGGCCCCATTGCGTCAGCGGATCGATCAGCCCGTGACGCTCGGCGAGCGGTACGAAGCGGGACGGGGCGACCGCGCCGAAGACAGGATCGTCCCAGCGGACCAGAGCCTCGACGCGCTGCAGCGCGCCGTCCGCTAGCGCCACCTTGGGCTGGTAGACCATGCGCAGCCGGTTGTTGATCAGCGCCCGCTCGAAGCCGTCAAGCAGGCCGAGCTCGGCCTGTCCGATCACGACGCCGGCGCCGGCCGGTGCTCGTTGAGGACGGCTTCCAGCGCTTCGAGGCGCACCGGCTTTTCGAGCGGGCCGACCATCTTGAGACCAAGGGCCTGCCCGAGCCGGAATGCGCTTTCAAGAACGCGGCGGTCAAAGCCGCTGATGATCAGCACTGGTCCTTCGAAGCCTTCGGCACTGAGGAAGCGCAGCAGCTCGACTCCATCCATTCCGGGCATACCCAGGTCGAGCACGACCATGCCGGGGGGGCCGGCGTGGAATTGCTCGCGGAACAGCTCATCGTCGCTGGTAATGACGGGCTCGAAGCCGGTCATCGCCGCCGCATTGGCGACGAATGACGCAAGCGCCGGCTCATCGTCGATCAACAGCAGCCGCGGCTGCGTCATTGCGCCTGCTCTCCCGTCCAGCGCGCCCGCCCGAAACCCTGCGCACTTTTCCGAGCGCAGGTCAAACGCC
>JBKPSK010000091.1:0-2800 GCA_046734995.1 Pseudomonadota bacterium | reverse complement strand
GGCGAGCCTCGAGGTGCGCATGACTCCCCAGGCAAGGTCGAGCAAGTCGTCC
This sequence comes from Pseudomonadota bacterium, assembly GCA_046734995.1. Lineage (GTDB taxonomy): Bacteria > Pseudomonadota > Alphaproteobacteria > Sphingomonadales > Sphingomonadaceae > Sphingomicrobium. Next base: position 2,748 of record JBKPSK010000091.1, on the reverse strand, counting down.
TCTTCCTCGCTCGCGGGGGACAGCTTCGCGAAATCCTCAGGGTCGACGATGACATGGCAGGTTGAGCAGGCCATCTGCCCCTCGCAGGCGCCCTCAAGCGGCTGGCGAGCCCGTTGGGCGACGTCGAGCAGAACCGAGCCCGAGGGTGCATCGACTTCCTTGTCGAGGCTGCCATCGACCTTCAGGAATCGCACTTTGGTCACGCCGCAAAACTTTCCTGGGCCCGGGCAGCGGCGTCGATCCGGCGGCAGGCATCGACCAGATCATCCTCGGTCGTGTAGCGGCCGAAGCCGAGGCGAATGGATGAGCGTGCCTCGCGGTCGCTAAGGCCCAGAGCGCGCAGGACATGGCTCGGCCGCCCGGAACCGCTGGCGCAGGCGGACCCGAGCGAGAAAGCGATGTCGCGCAGCTCGCTGATTAGCCGCGCGCCGTCGAGCCCCTCGCGGCGGATGTTGAGGTTGCCGCGATAACGCTCGGTCTCATTGCCATTGACGATCCATTCCGATCCCAAGGTGCCCATCGCCGCTGTCCATAGCCGCTCGACATGCTGATGGTCCGCTTCGTGACGTTCTGACGCCAGTTTTGCAGCCATACCGAAGCCGACACAAAGGGCTGGTGACAATGTCCCCGAGCGCAGGCCCTGCTCCTGTCCGCCGCCGTGCAATAGTGGAGCGGGTGGCGTCACGCCGTCGCGGATCCACAAGGCGCCAATGCCCTTCGGTCCGTGGATCTTATGGCCGGAAATGGCGAAGAAGTCCGGACCATCCGGCAACGCCATCCGACCAAAGCCCTGAACCGCGTCGCAGAGCATGAGCGCTCCTTGCTCGTGGGCGAGCCGCGCCAGCTCGACGACCGGCTGGATGACGCCAATTTCATTGTTGACCAACATGACGGCGACGATTGCTGTCTCGCCGTCGATGGCGTCAGCTGCCTGGGCGAGGTCGATCAGCCCGTCGCGCTGGACGGGCAGGCGCACGACCTCGATCCCCTGTCCCTCCAGCCATTCGGCGGAATCGAGCACTGCGGCATGCTCGGTCGCGACCGTCAGCAGCTTGCGGCGCTTCGACATCTCGAAAACGCCCTTCAGCGCCCAGTTGAGCGCTTCCGTCGCACCGCTGGTGAATGCCAGTGTGCCGTGATTGAAATGCGCTTCCACCTGCCCGCGTCCCACTTCGATCGCCGCGGCGGCCTCGCGGCCCCAGCGCGAGGGCGAATGCGGATTGGCGAACTTGTCTTCGATCCACGGGCGCATCGCCGCCGCCACATTCGGCGCGACCGGCGTCGTCGCCTGATAATCTAGGTAGATCATGCCGCGCGCTGGCGCGAAGCGATCCGCTGCCATTCGCCAAGGAACGCATCGACATCCTCTTCGCTGGTCGAGGGGCCGAAACTGACCCTCAGGAAGCTCGATGAGATCTCAGGATCAACCTGCATCGCCTTTAAAACACGGCTTTCCTTCATCGCTCCGCTCGAGCAAGCGCTGCCCATTGAGACCGCGAAGCCGGCAAGGTCGAACTGCACTAGCAATCCACTGCTCTGTCCGCCCGGCATGGCGATCGCGCCGATATTGGCGATGCGCTCGCTGGCTTCGGCGATCACTGTTCCGCCTGCTGCCTTGACGCCATCGTCCAGGCGGCGCCTCAGCTCGGCCAGGCGGGGCATCGACCGATCGAAGGCGCGGCTCTCCAGCGCGGCCGCCATGCCCATTGCCCCCGGTAGGTTCTGGGTGCCACGGCGATAGCCCTTCTCCTGCCCCCCGCCGGCTTCTAGCGTACCCACGTCCCTGACCAGCAGCGCGCCGATGCCCGGGGGGCCGCCGAACTTGTGGGCCGAAACGGCGATGAAGTCGGCATCCGGAAGCGGCAGCTTGCCGGCCGACTGGGCGCAGTCGGCCAGCAGCAGCGACCCCGCCGCCCTCACCTTCTCGACGATTGCCTCGATCGGCTGGACAACCCCCGTCTCATTGTTGACCTGCTGGATAGCGACCAAAGCCGGTCCGTCGGCCAGCGCCGCATCCAGCGCAGTCATGTCGATGAGCCCCTCCCTGCCCACCGGCAGCACGGTCGCCCCCTCACCCATCGACGCCGGCACGATGTCGTGCTCGGTGGCACCGTACGCCCGGCCGGGCACTTTGGCGCGTTTCGCGGCAATCGTGACCGCCTCGCTGGCGCCGCTGGTAAAGATGACGTCATGGCGCCAGCCCAGCACGCCGGCGATCGTCCGCCTGGCGTCCTCCAGCGCCTTGCGGGCGGCGCGGCCTTCGCCGTGCGGCGAGGACGGATTCGCCCACATTTCCAGCGCGCGCGTAATCGCCTCGCGGGCCTCGTCCAGGACCGGCGTCGTTGCCGCATGGTCGAAGTAGATTCGCTTCATCGCTTCCATTCGCGGATTTCAGCCAATTGCGCTTGGGTTCGCGGGGCCTATATACGCCCCAGCCCGTTTCCGCCCACCCTCCATTCGCGAGCCACCATGCCCGAAGTCATTTTCCCCGGTCCGGAAGGCCGCCTCGAAGGCCGATTCCATCCTGCTCCGGCCCGGGCGCCCGTTGCCCTGGTCCTGCATTCGCACCCCCAGGCCGGCGGCACGATGAACAACAAAATCGTGCAATTGCTCTACCAGACGTTCGTCCGCCGCGGCTTCGCCACCCTGCGCTTCAACTTTCGCGGAGTCGGCAAGAGCCAGGGAACGTTCGACAATGGTATCGGCGAGCTAAGCGACGCAGCAAGCGCCCTCGACTGGGTGCAGCAG
>JBKPSK010000090.1:0-6074 GCA_046734995.1 Pseudomonadota bacterium | reverse complement strand
TGACGGCGATCAGAGTCGTCACCAGGATAATCGCGAGCGTCAGTAACGCCAGTTCCCGGACTCTGGCACGATCGATGACAATCCGCCGCCGGCGCGCGAAACGCCCTGTACGCAGGTCGGGCGCGGGCGCGGCGGCAAGCCGCACCAGTGCCAAGTCAAGCGATTGCGGATCCAGTTCGGCCGGCCGTTCGCCCTCGTTCAGCAGCGCGTCCTCCAGTGCCGGTTCGTCGGGCAGGACCAGACCCCGGCGGCCGAGGATGCGCTCGCTTCCGATCTGCACGGTCGTCCATTGCTCACGTAAGGGCAGGACCATGGCCGCTGGGACGATATGATCGAGGCGGACAACGAGGCTGTCGGCCCAGTCGAGCCACTCCTGCATTTTCGAATTGGCGACGACGGCGGTCACGATCGCGGGTGGATCGTCGTCCAGCGGGACGCTCGCCGAATGCAAGGTCTCGGGCTCGCCGAGGCTCTGCTCGAGCGCGCCAACCCGCGCGATCGTTGCCATCTGACGCGGACTCGCCGCGCCTTCCGCCGGCGTCGAGAAGGCTAACCGAACGTCGGCGGCCGGCGCCAGGCCGATGACCCTTGGCGGCACGGCGCCGACGGCCAGCTCGAGCCAGTCGCCACCGCTACCGGTCTCGACCGCATTCTCTTTCACCAGCCACCAGTGACTCTCGCCTTCGGCAGCCAAGGGGTCCTGAGGAAGTGCAACGAACAGTGCAGGCGGCGTCGCAGGCTCCCGGACGACGATGCTGTTCACTGCAATTCCCCCCATTGGCGACTGATCAGCCGCGCCGGCTTCTGCCGGATATCAATCAACGCCTCTTCCGACAGCAATTCGCTGGCATCCCTGCCGTCGATGCTGGCCTTCAACGTGAAGAAATCGGTGACGACTTTCGCCTGTTCCCGCGCCGCGGCGGGGACCGTAACCGAGCCGAACATCGGCGAACTGAAGAAATCGTCGGCCTTGCCATAACCGTCGATCGGCTTTTGCGACAGGATTCCCCGGGCGCGGATCGGATCGACATTGCCTTGCAACAGCATGACCAGCAGCGGCGCCTGCTCGGGCCGCAGCGTGTTCACGTTGATCGGCGATTTGCCGACCACCGGAAGCGCGCAAAGCCACGGCTCAAGCCGAGCGTAGTCCTGGGCGGTGACGCCGGGCACCGCGAGCAGCTCGCTGCGATCGGTCATCGCCCGGTTGGCCGGGCGTGCGCCCTCGGGATAGCCGCTGGCCTCCGCCCCATCCTTGCTCACCACCTCATCGTCGTCGATGTAATCGGTCGCTCCCGCGGCGATCTTATGCGCGCGCCCGGGCTCGATCCCCACCGCGTTCATCAAAGCGACGAACTCGAGCTGTCCTTCGGGACGCGGCGCCAGCACTCTTTTGTCCAACAGTTGGGCCAGCGCATTCAAGTTGAAGCAATTGCCGCCATCGCCAACGGATGCGCGCACGTGCATGCCGTCAGGCAGGTCGATGCCGCGCTCGACGCCCAGCCAGTTGCCAGCCAATGTCACGCGATCGGGCTGCGCCGTGCGCAAATCTTCAATCCGGCTCATGGCGATCAGCTCGGCGCTGGCGAGCCAGGACTGCGCCTGCGCCGCACCGCGGGCATTGCCTGCCAGCCGCGTTGCCAGCCCGACGCGATCGAGCGCGGTTGCCGCCACCGTCGCCATTACCGCGACCAGCAGCAGCACCGTCAGCAGTGCGGCGCCGCGCTCGTTCTCGTTGACGGTCACTGGGCCGTCCCCTGGCTGTTGGCGGCGGGCGGCGCATTCGGATTCTTTTCTTCCGGCTCTAGGCCACGCGGCGGCAGCGCCGCGACGACAACCAGGGGCGGCCTGCCGCGCGCGCGCGCGGTCATTTCGATCGCCGCCGGCAGCATCTCGCGCTCGGTTGACGAGAAGCTGTCGACCCAGCTTCCGTCGGCGCGGCGGTACCGCAGCGAGAAGGATTCAACGTCCCGCTGGATGACCGCCGGCTGGCCGGGATCGGAGCCGTCGAGGAACAGATGGGCGATGCGCGACACGCTAGCCTCACGACCGGTCCATTCCACACGCTGCAAGGTGCTGCGGGGCTGGCCGTCGGGATTGGCCCAGCCGCCCCGCATTAACGTGACCGATGACGGCGTCCCAAAGAACGACAGCTGCCGGCTCTCGCCGAGCCCGACCAAAGGCCGCGCCATCGCCTGGCCGACGTCAGCGATGAACAAAGCGGCGACGCGCTCTTGCCCGTTCAAGCCGTCAAGCCGGTTGTCGATCGCCGCCTGGGTGTCGACACTGGCGCGTAGCAGACCGATACCGGCAACGGCCAGGACAGCGAAAATCACCATCGCGACCATCATCTCGACCAACGTAAACCCGGATTCGCGGTGGCTGCTCATGGCGTCACCCGCTTGACGATGGTCAGCACGGCACGCCCCCTCCCTCCTTGCTGGACGACGGCGATGTCCACCCGGACAAGCCGATTATCGTCGGTCGGGGTCACCCGGCGGACGACGTCGAAAGTCGAGCCACCGTTGGTCACCGCCGACCGGCTATCACCTAGCGTCAGCGCGTGATCGGTCGTGGCAAGCGCGGCTTCGTTGCGGGCGACGATGTCCGCCAGCCGCGCATCGGCGATGGCTGAGGTCTGAGCGATGGCGTAGATGTCGAGCCGCATCAAAGCGAGCGCGGCGATCGAAAAAACAGCCAGCGCGACCAGCATTTCGATCAGGGTAAAGCCCCGCTCATCGCGCCCTAGCCGCATGCTCACTGCACCTGAACGTCGCCGTTAGGAAAAACCGCGACCTCGGCTGATCGGCCGCCGCGGCTGAGATCGAGCCGCATCGGCGAATCCGGCAGGCCGAGATTGTCGAACACCAGCCTCCCCTTGCCGCCGCTCAAGGCCGCCTGCCGGCCCGCCATGCCCGCCACCGCCACTCTCGTGCCCTCCGGCCAGTTGACGGTCTCGAACGGCTTTTGTGCCGCAGGCCGCCACGCGCCGCCGGAGCGGATATCGAAGCCATAGCCCGACCTGGTGATCCAGACGCCAACCGGTCGCGCGGTCACGATTGCGGTCTCCCGCGCCGCCGCGATTCGGCTGGCGAGGCGCGATGCATCGGTGGCAACGCCGCGGCCGCCGCTGCCGACGGTCAGCACGACTGCCGACGCGAGCAGTGCCATGACCGTCATGACGATCAGCATCTCGACCAGGGTGAATCCGTCGCGGCGCATCGCGGCCCCTGGCTCAGCCCGACGCAGAGCTGATGTCGGCGTCCTCGCCGGTGCCGCCAGGTGCACCGTCGGCACCGAGCGAATAGATATCGAACGGCCCTGCCTTGCCGGGAACCGCAAGCTGGTACGGCCTGTGCCAGGGATCCTCCGGCAGCTTCTTGATATAACCGCCGCTGCGATAGCGTGCCGCATCGCTGCCCGCGGGTGGCTGGACCAGGGCTGTCAGGTCAGATGGGTAGCCGAAATTGTCGAGGCGATACATTTCCATCGCCTGCTCCAGCGTCGCAATGTCGGCCTTGGCCTTGGTCACCATGGCCCTTTGCTGGCTCGGCAGGACATTGATCAGCACGACTGTCGCCAGCAGCCCGATGATGACGATGACCACCATCAACTCGACTAGGGTGAACCCCTCCTCGCTGCGCCGCCCGCGGAAGGCCGGGCGATTCATATCGGTGAACAGGCGAAGGAACAGGCGGAACATTATGAGCTAACCCCCAATCAAGGTCTGGAGCTGGAGAATCGGCAGCAGGATTGCGAGCACGATCAAGGTGACGATGCCGCCCATGACGACGATGATCGCCGGCTCGAGCAGCGACAGCGCCGTCGCGGTGAAATTGTCGAATTCGCGCTCTAGGTAGTCGGCGGCGCGGGCGAGCAATGTGTCGAGCTGCCCGGCGGATTCGCCGCTGGCGGCAAGGTAAACCAGCAACGGCGGGAAGACGCCGGCGCGGGCCATGGCGCCCGACAGGCTGCCGCCGGCGCGGATGGAGCTGACCATTTCCTTGGTAGCGGCGCGCAATGCCCGATTGCGGATTGTGCCGGCCGTCAGGCGAAGGCCCTCGATCACCGGCAGCCGGCTTTCGATCATGGTCGACAGGGTCCGGGCCATCCGCGCCGCGTGCAGGTCGCGGACCAGCCTGCCGAAGAGCGGCAGGCGCAGGAGCCAGCTATCGAAGGCGAGCCGGATCTTCTCTTCCTGCAACAGCCGCCAGCCCAGCAGTCCGAGCAAAGGAAGCGCAGCCAGCAGGATCAGCCAGTTGGAGGCAAGGAAGCTGCTGATGCCGATGACGATCCGCGTCAGCAGCGGCAGTTGCTGGCCAACATCTTCGAACTGCTCGACTACCTTCGGCACGACGGCGATCATCAGCGCCGAGACAACGACAATGGCGACCAGGGTCAGCACCGCCGGATAAGCCAGAGCCGACAGCACCTTGCCGCGCATCTCGCTCTGCCGCTCGAGCAGATTCGCCAGGCGCTCGAGCAGCTCAGGCAGGCTGCCCGAGCTTTCGCCGGCGGCAACCATTGCGCGGTAGAGCGGAGGGAAGCTGCGCGGCTCGGCCGCCATGGCGTCGGCCAGTCGGCGGCCCTCGACGACCCCGTCAGCGACCCGCATGACGGCAGCGCGGACATGCTCCTGCTCGCTCTGTCGGGAGATGATCCGCAGTGCTTCTTCAAGCGGGCTGACCTTGGTCATGGTCGCCAGCTGGCGGGTGAACAACGTCAGCTGCTTTGCCGACAGGCGCTTGCTCTTGAGGAAATCGGGCAGCCAATTCCGCTTGCGCGAGCCCCCCTGCTCCTGGCTGCCCGGGGCCAGCTTGAGCACGTAAAGCTTGCGCGATTCGAGGCTCGCCCTGGCCGAGTCCGGGCTGATCGCCTGGACACTGCCTCGGCGCTCGCGTCCGCGCGGGTCGACGGCAAGATAAGCGAACCTAGGCATCGATCACTTCGTCCTCGCGGCGTGAGACGCGAATGGCCTCTTCCGGGGTCGTCTCGCCCCTGAGTACCAGCTTGCGTGCGGCGGCCGACAGGTTCGGCGCATGACGAAACGCATGCCGGGCGATCGCCGCCTCGTCGGCTCCTTCGTTGATCATCTTGCGAACCGCGGGATCGATCCGCACCGCCTCGAAAACACCCATGCGCCCCTTATAGCCGCTATGGCCGCATTCGGGGCAGCCGACCGGGCGGTAGACGACATCGTTCTGACCCAGCCCCAGCAGGCTGCCGAGTCCGGCATTCGCTGGCTCCTTAGCGCGGCAATGCGGGCAAAGCCTGCGCACGAGCCGCTGGGCGATGACTGCGCGCAGGGTCGAGGCGAGCAGGAATTGCTCGACCTTCATGTCGCGCAGGCGGGTAATGGCGCCGACTGCGTCGTTGGTGTGGACGGTTGACAGCACGAGATGGCCGGTCAGTGACGCCTGGACGGCGATTTCGGCCGTCTCGCGGTCGCGAATCTCGCCGACCATAACGACGTCGGGATCCTGGCGCAGGATGGCGCGCAGCCCGGTGGCGAAGGTCATGCCGACCTTGGCGTTGACCTGCGTCTGGCCGACCCCATCGACCGCATATTCGACCGGATCCTCGACGGTCAGGATATTGCGGCTGCCGTCGTTTAGCCGCTGCAGGCAGGCGTAAAGCGTGGTCGTCTTGCCGGAGCCGGTGGGCCCGGTGACGAGGATGATGCCGTTGGGATCACCCAACGCATCGCGCAGGATTGCCTCGGTTGCCTGATCAAGCCCGAGTCCGTCGAGCGTGAACCCTGCCCCTTCCTTGTCCAGAATACGGAGCACCACCCGCTCGCCAGCGCGGCTCGGCAGCGTCGAGACGCGCACGTCGAGCACCTTGCCGCCGAGGGTCAGGCTGATGCGCCCGTCCTGCGGCACGCGGCGCTCGGCGATGTCGAGCCGCGCCATCACCTTGATGCGGCTGATGACGACGGGGGCGACGTGGGCCGGCATGCTGAGACTCTCGCGCAGCACGCCATCAACCCGCATGCGCACGATTAGGCCCGATTCATAGGGCTCGACATGGACGTCGCTGACGCCGTGGCGGATAGCCTCGGCCAGGATGCCGTCTGT
>JBKPSK010000089.1:0-6194 GCA_046734995.1 Pseudomonadota bacterium | reverse complement strand
CCGTAAGCTGTGATGTTGCCCTTCGAATCATGGCTGATCGATTTCGCACCGACATTGGCGATCTGGTTGAGCCCGTTCGGCGTCGAGCTGTCATTCTGATTGGTATGCCCCGTCCAGGCATAGAGATCGTTCGAGCGGGTGGTGGAGGCGATTTGGGACGCCGGGTTGTAGCTGAACGTGGCCAACATGTCATTCGCCGTGCTGGTCAGATCATTGCTCAGCGAGGCGAGGCGTGATGCGTAGTGAAGCCTCCCCCTTCTTGACTCCGGCGGCCTTTGCCCGCATCCGCGCCAGCGGCGCGCTGCCGTTCGCGGGTGCCTGACTTTTTTTCCGGATCTTTCATGAGCTTTGCCGATCTCGGCCTATCTGAGGAATTGCTGCGCGCCGTTGGCGACAGCGGCTATGGCGAACCAACGCCGATCCAGAAGGGCGCCATCCCCAGCGTCCTGATGGGCAAGGATTTGATCGGCATCGCCCAGACCGGCACCGGCAAGACCGCAGCTTTCGTCCTGCCAATGATCGACATCCTGCACCACGGTCGCACCCGGGCGCGCATGCCGCGCTCCCTGATCCTCGAGCCGACACGCGAGCTGGCCGCCCAAGTGGCGGAAAATTTCGAGAAATACGGCAAGTACCAGAAGCTCTCGATGGCGCTGCTGATCGGCGGCGTGCAGATGGGCGACCAGGTCAAGGCGCTGGAAAAGGGCGTCGACGTGCTGATCGCCACGCCGGGCCGGCTGATGGACCTGTTCAGCCGCGGCAAGATCATGCTCAACGACTGCAATTTGCTGGTCATCGACGAAGCCGACCGCATGCTCGACATGGGCTTCATCCCCGACATCGAGGAGATCTGCACCAAGCTGCCGAGGCAGCGGCAGACGTTGCTCTTCTCGGCGACCATGCCTCCGCCCATCAAGAAACTCGCGGACAAGTTCCTCAACGATCCCAAGCAGATCGAAGTGGCGCGGCCGGCGACTGCCAACGTCAATATCGAGCAACGGCTGGTCGAAGTGCGGAGCGACAAGAAGCGCGAAACGCTGCGCGACATCCTGCGCGGCGAGGAGTTCCGCAACGCCATCGTCTTCGCCAACCGCAAGACGACGGTGCGCGAACTCTACACTAGCCTGAAGCGCTCGGGCTTCGCCGTTGGCCAGATCCAGGGCGACATGGAACAGCCGGCGCGCATCGCCGAGTTCGACCGGTTCAAGAAGGACGAGATCAATGTCCTGGTCGCTTCCGACGTCGCGGCGCGCGGGCTCGATGTCAAAGGCGTCAGCCACGTCATCAATTTCGACGTCCCCTGGCAGCCGGACGATTACATCCACCGCATCGGCCGTACCGGCCGCGCCGGCGCCACGGGCATCGCCATCACGCTGGCGACGCGCGAGGACCGCGAGGCGGTGGCGGCGATCGAGAAGCTGACGGGTATCAGGATCGCCCGGCACGGCGGCGAGCCGCGTGAATCCGAAGCGCCGGCGAAGGCGCCCGCGCACAAGCCCGAGAAGGCGGAGCCCGCCGAACGGCGGCAGAAGGCGGAGAAGCCCGCGCCGAAGAAGACGGAGCCGAAGCGCGAGCCCGAAGCGAAGCGCGAGACCGAGGGAAAGCGATCGCCAGTCGTCGAGGACATTGAGAGCGACTGGAACGGGCCGCTTCCCAGTTTTCTGTCGAAGAGCGCAGGGTAGGCACATTGGTGCCACTGGAAAGCGGCGTTCCGGGTTCCTAGGTGACGTCCCCGCAACGAAAAGGGACAGCCAATGACCGACAGCGCCGACTACATCCCGCCGAAAGTCTGGACCTGGGACGAGCCCAGCGGCGGCCAGTTCGCCAACATCAACCGTCCGGTCGCCGGGGCAACCCACGAGCAGCAGCTACCGGTCGGCAGGCATCCCTTCCAGCTCTACTCGCTGGCGACCCCCAACGGCCAGAAGGCCGGGATCATGTTCGAGGAGCTCCTCGAGAAGGGCCACGCCCAGGCCGAATATGACGCGTGGCCGATCCGCATCGGCGAAGGCGACCAATTCTCGAGCGGCTTCGTCGAGATCAATCCCAATTCGAAGATTCCGGCGCTCGTCGACCGCAGCGACCCCGAGCCGGTCCGCGTCTTCGAATCCGGCGCTATCCTGCTTTATCTCGCCGAGAAGTTCGGCGAGTTCCTGCCCGCATCCGGGCCCGGTCGCGCCGAGACCCTGTCGTGGCTCTTCTGGCAGATGGGCAGCGCCCCTTTCCTTGGCGGCGGCTTCGGCCATTTCTTCGCATATGCGCCGACCAAGATGGAATATCCGATCAACCGATATGCGATGGAGGCCAAGCGCCAGCTCGACGTCCTCAACCGCCGGCTGGCGGAGAGCGAATATGTCGCCGGCAATGATTATTCGATCGCCGACATCGCTATCTGGCCGTGGTACGGCGGCATTGCGCTAGGTCGCAACTACGAAGGCGCGGACGTCTTCCTCTCGACGCATGAATATGAACATGTGCTGCGCTGGGCGAACCGGATCGCCGAGCGGCCAGCCGTGAAACGCGGGCGGATCGTCAACCGGCTGACCGGCGACCCGTCCGAGCAGCTGCACGAACGCCACGACGCCAGCGATTTCGAGCTGCGCACGCAGGACAAGCTGGAGCCCGTGGACGAGACCGCAGGCGTCAAGGACGACGCGATCTAATTATCCTCCCTGCGAGGCAAGGCCTCGTGGGGAGGCCTCAGGCTTGGTCATGGAGCGACGCTGCGATTTCGCCATGCGCATGGCGCTGCCGGTCGCCTTCATTCGGCCCCTCCACCATCCTTTGGATGGTCCCCCTCCCCATCGCTTCGCGACAGGGAGGATGATTTGTATCGACCCAAAAAAACCCGCGCGAACGCCGCCAGCCGCTGCGCAGCAATCGCATCGCGCAGGGACTGCATCAGGCGCTGGTAGAACCAGAGGTTATGCTCGGTCATCAACATGGCGCCGAGAATCTCGCCCGATCGGACGAGGTGATGGACGTAGGCGCGCTCAAAAGTCGTGCAGGTCGGGCAAGGGCAGCCGGGCTCCAGCGGCTCCTTGTCCTCGGCGAAGCGGGCGTTGCGGATATTGATTGGCCCATCGGCCGTGAACGCCTGGCCGGTGCGGCCCGAGCGCGTCGGCAGCACGCAGTCGAACATGTCGACGCCGCGGCGCACCGCCGCGACGATGTCGTCCGGCTTGCCGACGCCCATCAAATAACGCGGCCGGCCGGCGGGCAGCATGTCGACCGCATGATCGAGCACGGCGCACATCTGATCGTGCCCCTCGCCCACCGCCAGCCCGCCGACCGCATAGCCGTCGAAGCCGATGGCGATCAGCGCCTCGGACGATGCGCGGCGCAGGCCCTCATCGAGGCCGCCCTGCTGGATGCCAAAGACCGCCGCTCTCTCCGCATGCTCGCCGCCGCGGTCGAATTCCTCGCGCGACCGTTTCGCCCAGCGCATTGAGCGGTCCATGGCGGCCTCCGCCTCGTCATGGGTCGCGCTTGCCGGGACGAGCTGATCGAAGGCCATGACGATGTCGCTGTCGAGCAGCCGCTGCACCTCGATCGACCGTTCCGGCGACAGCAGGTGCCGGCTGCCGTCGAGATGGCTGGCGAAAGTTACGCCGTCTTCGCTGACCTTGGTGAGCTCCGACAGGCTCATCACCTGGTAGCCGCCGCTATCTGTCAGGATCGGCTGGTCCCAGGCCATGAAGCCGTGCAGGCCGCCAAGCCTCGCGATCCGCTCCGCGCCCGGCCGGAGCATCAAATGGTAGGTGTTGCCGAGGATGATGTCGGCGCCGGATGCACGGACATCGGCGGGCTTCATCGCCTTGACGGTCGCCGCCGTCCCGACCGGCATGAAGGCCGGCGTGCGGATCGTGCCCCGCTGCATGGCGATGGCGCCGGTCCTGGCCGAGCCGTCGGTGGCCGCAATGGTAAAGGAAAAACGTTGCACTCGGCCCCCTAACCGTTCGTCCCGAGCGAAGTCGAGGGGCGCGTCTCGACTTCGCGCGACGCGAACGGTTATTGCTTTTCGGTGACCGACTACCCGCTCGTCGTCCGCAATGGCGTGCCGCTCTTCTATCGCGGCTTCATGCTGGCTTTCCTCGGAACCGCGGTCTTGATCACCTGGGCCGCGGCCAGCGGCAGCACGGTCGAGCCGGACCGCTGGTGGCCGTACATCATGGCTTTGTTTCTGGCCGTCGGCGCCTGGGGCCTGGCCTGGACCTTGAACCTGGAAGCAGGCGTCATTCGGATCACCCAGCCCAAAAGCATCCATATCAAGCGCGGCAAGGCCTTCCGCCGCGAGGACCATTGGACCGATCGCGCGCGCTTCTGGATCGAGGACGGCAAGGACAGCGACGGCGATCTTTATTTCAAGCTGAAGATGGACGCGCCCGGCGGCGATCTGACCATCAAGGAAGGCCACAGCCGGCCCGCGCTCGAAAAGCTGCTTGCCGAGATCGATGTGGCGGTCAAAGGCTAGGGCCAAGCCTTCGCAGCAATACGACGGAAAGCTGCCCGATCTGATAGCTCACAGTTGATTGTCGGGCAGCAGCAGGCTGGCATCGCCGTAGGAATAGAAGCGGTACCCTTCCGAAATCGCATGGGCATAGGCCGACTTCATGACGTCGAGTCCCATCAGGGCGCTGACCAGCATGAACAAAGTCGAGCGCGGCAAGTGGAAGTTGGTGACGAGGCCGTCGACTGCCCTGAAACGATAGCCGGGCGTGATGAAGATCGCCGTGTCGCCCTCGAATGGCTGGAGCGAGCCATCCTCCGCGGCGGCGCTTTCCAGCAGGCGGAGCGAGGTCGTGCCCACCGCGATCAGCCGGCCGCCCGCCGCGCGCGCGGCGTTCAGCCGGTCTGCCGTCTCTGCGTCGATGCGCCCCCATTCGGCATGCATGCGATGTTCGGCCGTGTCCGAGACCTTGACCGGCAGAAAGGTGCCGGCGCCGACATGGAGAGTCAGCGTCTCGCGGGCGATTCCGGCCTCGTCGAGCTCGGCGACCAGCCGGTCGGTGAAATGCAGCGCCGCGGTTGGTGCGGCGACCGCGCCCTCCTCTCGTGCAAACATGGTCTGGTAGTCGCTGCGGTCGGCTTCGTCGGCAGGGCGCTTGCCGGCGATATAGGGCGGCAGCGGCATGCGGCCGGCGCGCTCCAGCAACAGGTCGATGGGCTCATCCCCGTGGAAATGAAGCAGCACCGAGCCCTGGTCGGTTTTCTCAACGACAGAAGCGGCGACATTGGCCTCGAAGTCGATGCGGTCGCCGGGCCTTAGACGCCTGGCGTTGCGGACGAAGGCCCACCAGCCACGCAATCCTTCGCGCTTGTGCAAGGTCGCGCCGATGCTCGCTTTTCCGCGCCGGCCCTCGAGCTGGGCGGGGATGACGCGCGTGTCGTTGAATACCAATATGTCGCCGCGCCTGAGGATGCCCGGCAGGTCGCGGACGGCGCGGTCGGCGATGCGCTCGCCCTCGACCAGCAGCAGCCGCGCCGAATCGCGCGGCCGCGCGGGCCGCAAGGCGATCCGGTCCTGGGGAAGCTCGAAATCGAACTGGTCGACGCGCATCAGCCGCCGTTGGCAGGGGGTTCCGAAGTGGCCGGCGCCTCGGTGGATGCGGGCGCGGGCGCCGGTGCTGGCGCGGGAGCGGGAGCGGGAGCGGCAGCGGCGGCGGTCGGCATCGGCGAGTCGAGCCAGGCCCGGACGATTTTCGTCGGATTGGCGGGCGGTTCGCCGGGCGCGATGGCGTCGACAAACTGCATGCCCGAGATGACCCGACCGAAGCCGGTGTAATCATGATCGAGGCTGAAGCCGGGCGCGAACATGATGAAGAACTGGCTGTTGGCGCTGTTCGGTGCTTCCGCGCGGGCCATCGAAATGACGCCGCGCAGATGCGGCAGATCGTTGAACTCCGGCTCGAGATTGGGAAGCGGCGAGTCGCCGCTGCCGGTGCCGGTCGGATCGCCGCCCTGGGCCATGAAGCCGGGCACGACGCGGTGGAAGATGGTGCCGTTGTAGAAGCCTTGGGTGACCAGTGTCTGCATTCGGCGGACATGGTTGGGAGCGACGTCGGGGCGCAGCAGGACGACGACGGTGCCGCCGCTCGACAGCTGAATATTGAGATGGTTGGCCGGGTCGGCGGCAATTTCAGGCGGCGCGTTGAGGCTGATCTTGGGAGCGGCCGCTTTGGGCGCCTCAGGGG
>JBKPSK010000088.1:0-13452 GCA_046734995.1 Pseudomonadota bacterium | reverse complement strand
ACGGTCATTGGCTGATCCGATTAGATCAGGCGCTATAATCGACCCCGACGATTAAATCCATTGGTCCGCAATGGCCCCTTTCGACCCAGCGCGGACTGTAGCGGTCGCGTTAGCTCAGTGCGCGATAGAGTCCGTAGCCGCTGGTCAGGGTCACGACCACGCCGACGAAGGTCAGCAGGCGGTCCGGATTGACCCTTTTTGCGATCCAGGCGCCGAAGGGGGCGGCAACGACGCCGCCGATCAAAAGGCCGACGGTCGCCATGGTGAAGGCCGACCAGCCCAGGGTGGCGATGAAAGTCGCGGAAATGGTGACGGTCAGGAAGAATTCGGCGGTATTGACGGTGCCGATCGTCTTCCTGGGATTGCTGCCCTGGACGAGCAGGTTGGAGGTGACGATCGCCCCCCAGCCGCCGCCGCCGGCCGCGTCGAGGAAGCCGCCGGCCAGCCCAAGCGGGGCGATGATCCTCGGCCTTTTCTCGGTGTGGCGATGCATGATGCCGCGATAGAAGAGATAGAGGCCGAGGCCGGTCAGGTACGTGAGTACGACCGGCTTCGCGACCTCGGCGCTGATCCGCGTGAGGATGTAGGCGCCGGCAATGCCGCCGATCACGCCGGGGATCATGATCCGCAGGAACAGCCACCAGTCGACATTGCGATGCGCGACATGGCTGATGCCGGACACGGCGGTGGTGAAGGTTTCGGCAGTATGGACGCCCGCAGAGGCGGCGGCCGGCGGTACGCCGAACGCGATCAGCAAGGTGCTGGAGATCTGCCCAAAGGCCATGCCGAGCGCGCCGTCGATCAACTGGGCCGCAAAGCCGATCAGGATGAACGGGAGAAGGGTTGCCGGATCGGCCAGCCATTCCGGGGAAATCGGCGCCTCCACCCTTCGAGTCGGCGAGCAATGACGCGCCGCAGCGACGCCTGCAAGCGGCTTTGGCGCTGAAATCGGGCGGACCGGCTGGCAATTATGCCGCCGGCGACTTAAATTGGTCGTCCAAAAGTGAAGGACTTCGCGCTTGGCCTTGGCGCTGATCGATTATCTGGACTCGGTGAAATCACGCGATCCCGCCGCGCGCTCGCGCTGGGAGGTGCTGCTTTATCCCGGCGTCTGGGCGCTCGGCTTCCACCGCATCGGCCACTGGCTGTACGGCGGTCATCTCTATTTCCTGGCGCGCATGGTCAATCATATCGCCCGCTTCCTGACCGCCATCGATATTCATCCCGGCGCCAGGATCGGTCGAAACTTCTTCATCGACCATGGCTTCACGGTCATCGGCGAGACCGCCGAGATCGGCGACGACGTTACCATCTACCAGAACGTCACGCTTGGCGGCACCAACCCGTCGACCGGAGTCGGTGGCAAGCGCCATCCCACCTTGAAGGACAATGTCGTCATCGGCTCGGGCGCGCAAATCCTGGGGCCGGTCGAGGTCGGCGCCGGCGCCAAGATCGGTGCCAATGCGGTCGTCACTCACGACGTTGTTCCGGGCGCGACGATGGTCGGCATTCCGGCGCGCGCGGTGCCGATCGACACCGTCCATTACAGCCCAGGCTTCATTCCGTACGGCACGCCTTGCGGGGAGGACGTGGATCCCGCCCGGGCGCGCCTGGCCGAGCTCGAAGCGGAGATCGAGGCACTCAAAGCCGAGGTGGCCACGCTCAAGACGAGGCGCGCACCCGCGCCCAAGGCCAAAAGCGCTTGAGCGTGATTGCGCCGTTCCCTGGCCCCAGGGACCGGCGCGCGCTGACCGCCTTCGACCGCAGGGAGCTACAGCGCATCCTCGATCTTTACGGCCGCATGGTCGCCGCCGGCCATTGGCGCGATTATGCGATGCACTTCGACGTCGATATCGCCAGCTTCGCCGCCTTCCGCCGGGCCGCCGACCGGCCGGAGATCTGGATTCACAAAAGCCCCGAGCTTGCACGCAAGCAGGGGGCCTTTGCCTTGGTTTCCGAGCATGGGGCGGTGCTCAAGCGGGGCGACGACCTGTCCTTGGTCCTCGCCCCGCTCGAGCGGCGGCTTATGCGGCTGGTGCGGGACTGACCGCCCGGTCGACCAGCGGCAGCTTGGCCTTGAGTCCCTCGGGCAGTGGCCGGACGACGATCGCCCTGGCTTGGTGCCAGAAGGCCGACAGCAGCAGCAGGGCCGAGCCGATGACAAGGGCCGTCAGCGCGACGTTCAGCTCGACCGCGCCGAACTGCCGGAACAGCTCGTTCAGGGCATAGAGCACATAGGCCAAGGCCGAGACGAGGAGAGCCCGCCGGTCGATCGCCAGCGCGGTGATGCCCATGGCAATGTAGAGCAGGATGACGACCAGCCCCTCGCTGATGGTGGCGGTATTGTCGTTCAGCCCGAGCAAAGTGAAGATCGGATGAACGATCATCGGCGCTGCCAGCAGATGCAGCCAGAAAGCCACGTCGCTGCGACGCGTGACGCGCGCCGGATCGGACGAATCCCAGCGCATGGCGAACAGGAACATACCGACGCCCAAGAGCAGGATGAAGCCGAGGATGATCTGCTGGAGGTTGGGGATGTCGCCAAGCGCCGAGGCCAGCAGACCGACGGCGATGGCTGCCACCGCCGCCGCACCGGCAGCGACCGTGATCGGCACCCGGAAACGGCGCCAGTGGACATAGGCCCCGCCCGCGGCGATTGCCGCCGCTGCCGATCCGATCAGCGCCGCCGCCCGCTCGTTATTCTCGAGATTGTCTGGCCCGAAGGCAAGAACGAGCGAAAAGCCCGCGAACGCCAGCGTCCCGCCGATGAAGGCGAGCAACAACAAGATCGACGGCAGCGCCATCCGCCGTTTGGCGGTGAAGAAGAGCGCGAGGCCCCAGGCGGTCGCCGCCACGAACAATGGCGCGATCGGCGATGGGCCGTCAGCTTCGATGATGAGGCCCAGGGACTGGCCGATCTTCTGGCCGATGAAGCCGACCGCGAACAACATGATCGCCGCGGCGATCGAGACGAAAATGTCGTTGAAGCCGGTGATGAGCCGGAATTGCTCTTCATCGACCGCCGGCGTTTCCCGCTGCTGGTCGATGAAGGCGCGAAGCGCGTTGGCGGATTGGGCTGTGATCGCCCCCGATGCCACCGCCTCGTCGAGGTCGTTCTGGCTGTACATGGTCGTTCCTCCCTTTGGCCAAGCCTAAGGCAGGTGTATTATCATGTCAACACACTGATGCGGGAGAGCCGTAACGTCGATCCACTCGGCTGAGGCCGGTGGTCGGCCGGCTTTCGCGCTCTCTTCGGCATAAGGTCACGTTTGCTTCGCAAACGCTCTCTTATGCCCGGGCGCTCAAGATTGGGTCGGCCGGCGCCGCAAGTGGGGGTGGGTGCGGCGGCGCCGGCCTGTCTCGAATCTCAGTGGCATTGATACCTGCTGCGGTCGATCTCTCGGCCGACCAGCGCGCCGGCGGCCGCGCCCAGGATCGTGCCGGTGGCGCGCTCGCCACGAGTGTCGATGGCCCGGCCGATCAGCGCCCCGCCGGCGGCGCCGACGATCAGGCCGACGGTGCCGTCGGGCCGAGTGCAGCGTAGCCGCCCATTGGAATCGCGCCAGACCTTGCCGTGGTAATAGTGCTCGCTCGCCAGTGCGGGCGTGACGATGACCGGGATGGCAAGAGACGCGGCGGTGAGCGCCAGAACCGAATTACGCAAACCCAGACCCCCTGTTATTTCGTTTCACTTGGCTTGCCCGAACTCAACGACGGAGGCGAGCGCGATTTAACGGGATTGCGCCGATTAACGACGAACCGTTACGGAGGCGCAGCCGGAAAGGCGCCCGTTATGTGCAATCTCTACACCATGACCGCGACCGTTGACGAAATGCGACGAGTGTTCGGTCCGTTCACTGGCGACACCGCCAATTTGCCGCCGTTCGACGAAATCTACCCCGGTCAGCGGGCGCCCGTGCTCCGCCGGGAAGGCGAGGGTCTGGCGCTTGAAATGATGAGCTGGGGCTTTCCGGGGCCGGTCGCGGCCAAGAGGCGGCCGGTGACCAACGTCCGTAACTTGGACAGCCCGTTCTGGCGCTCGGCGATCGCCAGCCCGGAGCGGCGCTGCATCGTTCCCGTCACCCGCTTTTGCGAATGGACCGGCGAGGTCGGAGCCAAGCGCAAGGTCTGGTTCGGAATGCGCGAGGAAGCCGACCCACTCTTCGCCTTCGCCGGCATCTGGCGCCCAGGCGAGGGCGGGCCGTTCATGGCTTTCCTCACCTGCGCGGCCAACGACACGGTCGGCGCGATCCATCCCAAGGCCATGCCGGTCATGCTCCGGCCCGAAGAAATCGGCCTCTGGCTCGACAGCGAGCGGGAACAGGCGTGCGCGCTTGCAGTTCCCTTCGAAGACGCCGAGATGCGCGTGATTGATTAGCCGCGAGAGGACAGAAATGGCGCAGAACAAGAAGCCGAAAGCCGGCCCCAAAAAGAAGAAAGCGCGGCGAGCTGGCCGTGACCTGGTCCCCGTCAAGCCGGCGAAGACCAAGGCGCGGCGCTCCGGCAATGCCTCGGGGCTCGACAGCCTGGTGCATCTCATCGAGCATCCCCTGGTCGTCGAATTATTGTCAGTCGGCGCAATTGCGGCCGTCGCCGCCATTGCCGATCACAATGTGAAGACACGCACCGGCCAAGGCGAGAAGGGGTCCGCCAAAGCGCTGAAGGCCGCCGGCAAGGCCGCTGCCGACGCAATCGGCAAGCGCCTGTCGGCCGAGGTCGACGAGATCCGCAAGGCTTCGAAAAAGACCGCGAAAAAGGTCGGGGCCTAACCCCGGATCAGGGTCAGCCGGGCGCGCCCGATGCGGCGCTCGGCGTCGATCTGCCAGCCACCGGCATCGACCGCCTCGCGAGCTTCGGTCTCGACGGCCAGCCAGCCGCCGTCGGCCAGCCACCCGGCGCGCCGCACCGCGTCGATGACCGCCGTCCCGGATCCAGGCGCATAGGGCGGGTCCGCGAAAATCAGATCGAAAGATTGCACTGGCGCAAGATTTGTCGCCGACAAGGAATGGACGTCCGCGCGATCCGCCGCCTTCAGCGCCGACAGGTTTGCGCGGATCGCCCCGAGTGCGCCCGGATCGTTCTCGACGAAAGTCGCATGCGCGGCTCCGCGCGACAAAGCCTCGAGGCCGAGCGCGCCGCTGCCCGCATAGAGGTCGGCAACGCGCAGGCCGTCGAAGCTGCCGAGCCGGCTGGCCAGCATCGAAAACAATGTTTCCCGGGTCCGGTCGGCGGTAGGCCGGGTCCCCTGCCCGCCCGGCGCCTGCAGTGGCCGCCCTCGCCATTCGCCGGCGATGATCCTCATGAGTATCCTCCCCGGCATTTGCCGGGGAGGGGGACCAGCGTAGCTGGTGGAGGGGTTCTTTGAGGTCGTAGAACCCCTCCACCGCGTTTCACGCGGTCCCCCTCCCCACGAAATCGTGGGGAGGAAATCACTTCAAGCTCTGCCGGAAGCGGAAAAGCTCCTCGCGGCTGATTTCCGCCAACGCGCCCGGCTCGAGCCCGGCCAGTGTCAGCGGCCCGTAGGCGGTGCGGATCAGGCGCGAGACCTGCAGGCCGAGATGCGCCAGCACGCGGCGGACCTCGCGATTCTTGCCTTCGGCCAGCGCCATCTCGATCCAGCAATTGCGCCCGGTCCGCCGTTCGAGGTTGGCGTCGATCGAGCCGTAATGGACGCCATCGATGGTAATACCCTCCGACAAAGC
Organism: Pseudomonadota bacterium; assembly: GCA_046734995.1. GTDB lineage: Bacteria > Pseudomonadota > Alphaproteobacteria > Sphingomonadales > Sphingomonadaceae > Sphingomicrobium. The sequence goes on along the minus strand of JBKPSK010000088.1, from coordinate 7,750 downwards.
CTCGAGCTGTGCCTGGCTGACAGGTCCGAACGCACGTGCCCGGTAGCGCCGGACGACGCCGGTCTTCGGCAGCTCCAGCTGACGCTTCAATTCGCCGTCGTTGGTCAGGAGCAGCAGGCCCTCCGTCATGAAGTCGAGGCGGCCGACCGGCATCAGCCGCGGCAGGCCCGCTGGCAGCCGGTCGTAAATGGTCGGCCTTCCCTTTGGGTCGCGGGCCGCGGTCAAGGTCGCCGGCGGCTTGTAGAAGCGGAACAGCCGCGCAGCCTCGGGCCGCTTTACCGGCTGCCCATCGACCGTCACGCCTTTTAAATCGCTTAGCAGGGTCGCCGGCGTCGTCAGCTTTTCGCCATGGAGCGCGATGCGGCCTTCGGCAATCATCCGCTCGATGTCCCGCCGGGAAGCGACTCCGGCGCGGGCCAGCAGCTTGGCGATGCGCTGCGGGCCTTCGTCGCGGGGCGGCGGCGGACCCTTTCGGCCCTTGGGCACTGGAGGGCGGTTCGTTCGTTGCGGGGGCACAAGGTTCGTCCTAAGTGAGGAAGCCATGCTGTTCGGCAAGCGCAAGCGTATCGTCAAGCGCATCCTCGTCATCGAGGACGAGCCGCTGACTGCGTTCGACAATGAAGTGATGATCCGCGACGCCGGCTACGAAGTCGTCGCCACCCACGACGACTTCGAGGAAGCCGTCGCCGCCTTGAACCGCGAAAAGGTCGACCTGATCCTCAGCGACGTGCGGCTGCGCGGCAAGCGCACGGGGATCCAGCTGGCCGAGGAGGCAAAGAAGCGCGGCGTGCCCGTACTGTTCGTGACGGGAAATCCGCCGGACAATGCGCAAGAGCTGGCGATCGGCTGCCTGCGCAAGCCCTACAGCGAGCGACAGTTGAAGAAGGCACTCGATGCCGTCGACCAGCATCTCGCCGGCAAGCAGCCGAAATTGCCGAAGGGCCTCGAAATTTACGAGGCCAAAGACGAGGCCAGTTAGAGCGCGGCCTCGACGCGGGCGTGGAACTCGGCAATGCCGTTCTCGAGCGTACCCAAAGTCGCTTCCTTGAGCAGGCCGCTGTCGAGCCCGCGCTGGCAAAGGGCCGCGGCGTGGAAATCCTCCGCGGCGAAGGTGCCGCCGTCCAGGAGATCCCAGCTTTTCTTCCAGTGCGCCTCCGCCTCGTTAGTCTGCGGCGGTTCCGGGATCAGCATGAAATCCTCGACCAGGCACGTGCCGACCGACTGCGGCATGACGACCAGGATGTTGATGTAGTCGGGACTGACGATCACCACCGCGTTCGGGAAGATCTGGTAGGTGTAGGTCACCGCCTTGCGCAGCGCCGCCCAGTCCTCGCGGTCGATCTCGGCGAGATACTCCGCCCGCCCCACCGCGGCGCGCTGGTGCGGCCCGATCATGTCAGCCGCAGTGATGCCGTCGGCGAAGAAGGCGGCGATGGTTTGCGAATGCAGCCGCTGGACATGGTAACTTTCGAGGAAGGCGTCGATGACCAGCTTCCAATTGGCGGCGACGTCGTGGGTGCGGCGGCGGTAGAGATGGTGGCTGGAGATGCCGAAGGCGTCGAAATCCTCGCACAGCATGTCGATCTCGACGAAATCCTCTTGGCCGTCGCGCGAGAACCAGATGAGCCCGCCACATTCGTAGTCCTTGAAGGCCAACAAGCCATGGCCAGCCTTGTCGATGCCGGGGAAGCAATCGGCGCGTGGCAGGCCGATGAGGGAGCCGTCGGAGCGATAGGTCCAGGCGTGATAGGGGCAGACTATCCGCGAGGCTGGCATCGCCTCGTCGCTGCCTTCAAGCAGACGGGTGCCGCGGTGCCGGCAGACATTGGCGAGGACGTGCGCCTCGCCCTGCCCATCGCGGGTGAGAATGAGCGGCGTACCATAGCCGTCATGCGCAACCGCAAGGTTGGGCGAGGGTACCAGCGCCGAGGGCGCCAACAACAGCGGCAATTTGTGAAACAACCTTGTCTGTTCGGCCTGATAGCGGTCGGCATCGATGTAGACGGACGCGGGCACCGCCTGGATCGCCTTGCCCATCGCCGCCTCCCCGCGGGCAAGAGCTTCGGCGAGGGCGCGCTGGCCTGGGCTCGGCCTCAGGCTGCGGGTCGGTGCATCCATCAACTCATGTTGCGCCTGTCCAACGGCGCGCGCAAGCGCAGGCGTTAGCGCAGGTGCTTTTCGACAATAGCGATGGCGGCGGCGATCGCCTCGTCGATCTCCATTTCGCTGGTGTCGAGCTGCTCGGCATCCTTGGCCTGGACCAAGGGTGCCGCGCTTCGCCCGGAATCGCGCGCGTCGCGGGCCTTCAAGTCGATGACGACATCGTCGAAATGCGCGGAGATGCCGCGCGAAAGCAGCTCGGCGAGGCGCCGGCGCGCCCGCACTTCGACCGAGGCGGTGACGAACAATTTGACGTCGGCGTCAGGGGCGATGACTGTGCCGATGTCGCGGCCGTCGAGCACCGCGCCCCCGCGCTGATCGGCAAAGCTTCGCTGCCGTTCGAGCAATTTCTCGCGCACGGACGGATAGGCCGAGATCCGTGACGCAATCGAGCCGACGATCTCCGAGCGCAGATCGGGGTCGTCGAGCGACACCGACATGATGTCGCAGGCACGCATCGCCTCGAACTCGTTGCCGGGATCGCCGCCGAAGCGGAAGAGATTGAGCGCCACCGCCCGGTAGAGCAGCCCCGTGTCCAAGTGCGGTAACTTGAAATGGTGGGCGAGCGCGCGGGCGATGGTTCCCTTGCCGCTGGCGGCCGGGCCATCGACGGCGATGACGACGGCTTGCACGGCGGATGCTTCTGGAGGCTTCTCGTCGCTCACTGGGCGGGCGCTTTGACAGGGCCGATAGCCTATGGCAAGGCGCCGCCCGCATGCCGCCGGCCCGTGGCCGCCAACGGCGAACAAAACGCTACCTGACTGGAGATATTCAACAATGGTGAAGCCCGAATGGGGCACCAAGCGCACTTGTCCCAAATGCGCGACCCGTTTTTATGACCTCGGCAAGGACGATCCCGTCACCTGCATCGAGTGCGGCAACGCCTGGATGCCCGAGCCGGTTCTGAAGTCCAAGCAGCCGATGCCGTTCGAGGTCGCGGCCGCCGTGCCCGAGAAGGTCGAGCCCGCCGACGACGATCTTGCCGCCGAGGAATTGGTTCCGGACGAGGACGAGGAGCCTAGCGCCGACGATGAGGTCGACCTGACCACCGGCGACGATGACCTAGGCGTCGCCACCGGCGACGAAGACGAGGAACATTGATCCATCAGGGTCCGCGCTTTTGCGTTTTCCGGCTTGCGAAGTGCGGAACATCGCCTAAATGCGCGGACTAACTGCTCCCATCGAATAACACGATGGGTACCCGTTAGGGGCCGTAGCTCAGCTGGGAGAGCGTCGCAATGGCATTGCGAAGGTCAGGGGTTCGATCCCCCTCGGCTCCACCATCCGTCCCGGTGGAAATCAGACATAGGGCCTTGGGCCAGCGATAGCTGGCTGACGGGTCTCACGTTTGTCGCCCCAGGTGCAATCGGCATTCCTCGCCGAACCTGAACAGGAAATCCAGCTCGCCTTTCTGCGCCAGGTTGCGGATTTCGCGGAGTGAGCGATTGGGCTCGAGATATGCCTCGACAATCGCCTTCATCGCGTCCTCCGCAGCGTTCACCACCGGTCCCGGTGAGACCAGTCTTATTCTCGCCGCCAGCGCGTAGAGTCCGACGAGATCGGAGGCATCATCCTTCTGATGGCTCAATGCGTCGGCGTAGAGCCTGCTGGCCTCGGCGATAAATTCGCTGAACAGCTTCTGCTTCCTGGCGTAATCGGCCCCTTCATGCTTGTCGCGCAGCTGGGAGCTGTGCGTGGCCCATGTCGTGGCGACATTCGCCAGGCTGCCGATCAGGGCACCTGCGAGGCCGAATAGTGCTGAGGCATAGCCGGCATCCATGTCGAATTTTCCTTTCTAAGCGGCCCCAGGGGGGCGGTTGGGCGCGATCTCAGCGCATGATCAGCGACCAGCCCGCGTATCCGGTCACCACCGCCAGGAGCGCCATCGCGGCGGATACATAAAAGGCGGCCGATTCGAGCTCCTCGACATTCATCCTCAGCCCCCACAGCTGTCGGCGACCGCGGCGCCGACGGCGCCCCCGACAGCGCCGCCGACGGCACCGGCGGCAGCGCCACTGCCCGCGCCATTGCTGCTGGTGGTGGTCGTCGTCCCGTTCGAGTTGCTGGTGGTGCTGGTGTTGGTGGCGCTGCCGGTGACGGCGCCGGCGGCAGCGCCGGTCAAGGCACCCGCCACGATCGCCGCGGCTGTTTTCCTGTCCGCGCGGCACTGACGGCCGTCGGAGCCATAATAGTAATAATAACTGTTGGACCGATCGTAATAATAGTCGCGGTCGGAGTAGCGGCCGTAATAGCTGGAATAACCGTCATAATCATAGTTGCCATACGAATAGGTGCCGCTGCCGGAATAGCTCCTGCTGCCGCTGTTGGAACTTCCGGACGTCCGGCCCGAGACCACGTGCATATTGCCGTTTGGATCGCGATAGGCAGCCACCCCGCCGGCATTGCTCCCGTCCTTGTAGCCGGCGACGACGGCCCCGCTGCCGTTGCCGTCGGTGATCCCGGCAACTCCGGCGCCATTGCTGCCGTTGCGGTAGCCAGCGGCGCCCGCGGCACCGTTGCCGGAATAGTCGCGGCTGGATCCCGAGAAGCTACTGCCGCGGCCGCTGCTCAGCCCAGACACTCCGTCACCGGATCGCATTCCGCGCAGGCTCTGAGAGCCAGCGACATTGCTCGCGCCGCTGCTGCGAGCACCGCCCACATTGGCGGCGCGCAGCGCGCCGACATTGCCGCCGCCGCGACCGCCGGGAGAGTCTTTCGGCATGCCGCTGGCGCCAGCGTTGGCGGGCAGGCCTTGGCCGGTGCGGTTCGCCATCGAACCCACGCCCGGGAAGCCCTGGGGCATATTCTGCGGAACGCCATTGCCGCCGATGTTCGGGACCGAGCCGTTACCCGGGAAGCCTTGCGGCAAGCCCTGCGGCGGACCGCCGTGGCCGATCTGGGGCAGTCCGGCAGCACTGGGGAAATTGGCTGGCGGGCCACCGGGAAATCCGCTCCCAGGGAACCCGCCCATGGCAGGAGGCGCGGACGGCATGGGCGGCATGGGCGGCATTGGCGGAGGTCCGAACTGGGCGGCGATCGGTGTTTCCGGCACGAACAGGCCCATAACGGACGCGGCGATCATCAGAGACTTCTTCATTCTGAATTCCTTGGGGTTCGGCGGGCGGCGGCGCACGGCCTCCGCCCGCCGGGTTGCGTCAAAATCGATAGGTTAGGCCGGCGAGAACGCGGTTCCGCTGGTCCTCGCCGTCGCCTTCGGTGAGCTTCGAATAACGATATTCGAGACGGGCGGAGACTTTGTCGCCAACCTGTCGCTCGACGCCGGGGCCGACTTGCCAGCCATCCTGGTTGTTGCCGTCGACCTCGGTGCCGGCCACGTCTGTCATCGTCGTGCGGATGCGGGCGTTGGTGTAGCCGCCACGCATGTAAAGAAGCGTCTCCGGGTTCACCAGGTAGCCGGCACGCGCCGTCAGATCGAATGAATATTTGGGATCGATCGAATAGCTGACCCCGCCGGTGGCGGTTTCGACCGAATCATCCTCGGCAAAATCGAGTCCGCCTTCGGCCCCGATCACCACGCGCTCGGCGACCTGCCTGTCATATCCGGCGTAGATGCCGCCGGTAACCGACTGCTTGGTATTGTCGATCGGCACCAGGCCGAACGAGGATTCCGGATCGCTGAACTTTTCGGATTGCCAGCCGACCTGGGCGCCGATGAATGGGCCATTGAATTCGGCCGCCCGGGCTGAAAAAGGCGCTGCAAGAATGGTAGTCAGAGCAAGGGAACGAATGAATTGCAATTTAACGTCTCCATTTTTCAATACTTCGCCGCATGCAAGCGGGTAGCGCGATCAATTTTTGGCCATCAAAATTAGATATGTTCCGAGAATTTCATCCTTTCGTTTGTTGGCTGTTGGCTGAGTTGCAACGCGACGAGGATCGCTATTGAGGCAGCGACTTGGTCATCTGGTTGAGTAGAGCGGCAAGCTTCTCCGTCGAAGCGTCCTTCGCCTTGACGCGCTTGTCGGAGATGGCGCGCCAAACCAGCCGGCCGGACTGGCGCTCAATCAGGTCGAGCACCAGCGTGCCGCGAGTGTGGTGGCTGCTGTCGAGGCTGTAGTCGAAGCCGCCAAGGCCGCCGCAGATGGGCGGCGCGCAGCCCATTCCAGACGAATTGAGCTCCAGGTCCGTCTCGGGAAACATCACGATCGTATAGGTGACGAGCAGATCCGCTTCCGCAGGATCGCCGACCTGCCGATAGCCCTTCGCGGCCAAGGTGGATTCCGTCACGACGCGCAGCCGCTCCGCGGTGATCTCGTTGGCGACCGCCGGGTCCGGCAGGCCGAAACCCTGGGCAGGCACCGGCGCCCAGGCGAAGCTCGAACCCCGCACGAGTGCCGGCGAGGTCGAGCGGGTGATTTCCACCTTGGCCTGCGCGGTCGTCACCACGGTGACGGTCAGGATCGCGGAAGCCGCGGCAGCGGCGATCAAACGGATTTTGCTCATTCGTGTTTTCCTTTCAGTGAAATGAGTGCGGATGGGATCGCGGCGATCAGTGCGCGCCGCTGGTGTCGATCGGACCCTTGGGCTTGGGCACGAGCCAGATGATCGTCGCTGCGAAGCCAAGGCAGATGGCGATCACGCCGAACGAATTCAGAGTCGCCAGCATCACCGCCTGTTGATCGATGATCTGCGCAAGAAGCGCTCGCGCGGAGTCCGCCGGCACGCCTTGTGTGATCAACCGCTCGACGGCCTCCTTGCCGTGCAGCATCGCGTTCGTGATCTCGGTCGTGTTGGACCGTGTCGCATCCGACCATTGGCTCTGGATCAGAGAGGTGGCGAATGCTCCGGCCAACGTCCGCATGAAATTCGACAGGCCGGCTGCGTTTGCCTGCTCGTCATGGTCGACACTGGCCATGGCAAGGCCGGTGACGGGCACGAAGAACATCACCATGAACACGCCGGTGATCAGCGTCGGCCAGGCCATCTGCAGGAACGTCACGTCCGTGCTGAATTCCCACATCCGGTAGAGCATGACGCCCGCCAGGCCGAGGATACCAAGGCAGACGATCAGCCGCGGATCGTATTTCTCGACCGCCTTGCCGACCAGTGGCGAGCAGAGCACCGCGAGAATGCCCATGATGCCGGTCGCGTAACCGGCCCAGGTGGCCGTGTAGCCCATGTTGGACTGCAGCCAGAGCGGCAGGATGACGATGCTGGCGAAGAAGGCGCCGAACCCGACCGCGTAGGTCGTCGCGGCGCCGACGAAGCCGCGGTGGCGGAAGATCTTCAAGTCGACGATGGGGTGCTTTTCGGTCAACTCCCAGATGAGGAAGGCGATGAAGCCGATCAGCGCGACGATGCCGAGCGTGCGGATCTCGGGGTTGTGGAACCAGTCGTGATTGCGGCCTTCGTCCAGCATGATCTGCAGTGCGCCGACCCAGATGACCAGCAGTGCCAGGCCGACCTTGTCGATGAAGGCCTTGGAGGTGGGATCGGGCTGGCCGCGCATCAGCATTGCCAGCACGAGACCGCCGGCCGCCGCGATCGGCACCTTGATGAAGAAAATCCACTCCCAGCCGTAATTGTCGCAGATGATGCCGCCGAGGATCGGGCCGGCGACCGGCCCGAT
>JBKPSK010000087.1:0-4953 GCA_046734995.1 Pseudomonadota bacterium | reverse complement strand
CCAGGGAGCTGATGGCAACTCCGCCCAAGCCCGAGCTGAGGCTTGCCAGCAGCAATGACGGCGGGGGAGATTAAGCCCGGCGTTTCGGTCAAGGCTTGCGGCGGAACAGTCATTCAGGGTTGAACGATCCGGCGCTAGTTCGGCACTAAGTAGCGGGCATTTCACCTGCCTGCCGAAGGAGCCTTGCGTGAACCGTTTCCTAGCACTTCCGCTGTTTGCCCTTGCGGCGCTGACCCCGGCGCGCGCGGCCGATCCCAGCGTCGTCCAGGTGACCATGGCCAACTTCAGCTTCACGCCGGCGGCGCTGCAGCTACAGGCGGGCGTGCCGACTGTACTGCGGCTGCGCAACGATGCCGGGGGCGGCCATAATTTCTCGGCACCGGCGTTCTTCGCGGCGGCGCACGTCGACCCAGCGTCAGCGGGCCTGATTCACGACGGCCGCGTCGAGGTGAAAGCGCATTCGACGGTGGACGTCGCGCTGACTCCGGCGGCCGGCCAATATCCGCTGAAGTGCACCCATGCATTCCATTCCTCGTTCGGGATGAAGGGCAGCATCAACGTCCGTTAGGTGAGGCGCACGTTTTTCGCCCGGGCTAAGCGAATTGCGCCAGTCCGCTCCAATCCAAGGGTGGCCGGAACTTCCAGAGCGCGGCCAGTGGCTTATCCTGGGGCTTTATATCGGAGTGACGCAATGGCGTGGATGATTGGCCGAACTGCGGCCCTGGCCGACCCGGACGCAGCGCGGCGCAAGGTGCTGGCCAAGCTGTCTGCCCTGGCCGAGGTCGAGGATGCAGAGAGTCTCGTCGTTCCGATCCTGATCGACGCTATCCTAATGGCCGAATCCTATCGCGGCGCCCGCCACCAAGTCGATTTCCTGAATGAGCTGACGCAAAATGTCGACGCAATGATCCGCGAACTAAACATCATCGAGAAAACCAAGGCCTGGGCTGACGCCTAGGCCGCTTCGGCCTTGTCCTGCTCGGCGTCGAAGCGGGCCTGGGCGGCGTGGATGTCCTCGACGTGGTCCAGCGCCCAGTGCGACAGGGCATTGACCGGCTTCAGGAGCGAACAGCCGAGGTCCGTCAGCGCATAATCGACGCGCGGCGGGATTGATGGCGTCACCTTGCGGCTGACGAGACCGTCGCGCTCGAGGTTGCGCAGGGTCAGGGTCAGCATGCGTTGCGACACGCTCGGGATCTCGCGGCGGAGCTCGTTGAAGCGCTTCGAACCTTCGCCGAGGGTCGAGACGACCAGCACCGTCCACTTGTCGCCAATGCGCGACAGCAAAGTCGTGATCGTGCGGCAAACCGGGTTGCTCGGGTCTCTCATCGGGTCGGTTCCCTCTCTGTGACTGCGTTACAAATTTGTTCGTCAGCCACAAAAATATCCGTTCTTGCGGGCGATTCGACGACGGTTATTTAGGGTGCCTCGGTAACAAATCCATACTTAGGAGGCAATAGTGACCATCCTGCATATCGACAGCAGCATCAATGGCGAGAACAGCGCCAGCCGCGCCATCACCAAGGCGATCGTCGACAAATTGTCGGACACCAATTGGGGCGAGCCGGTCATCTATCGCGATCTCGCCGCCAACCCGATCCCGCATTTGATGCTGGACGCCTTCGCGAACAATCTCGACGTCGAAGAATTCCTCGCCGCCAACGTCGTCGTCATCGGCGCGCCGATGTACAATTTCACGATCCCGAGCCAGCTCAAGGCGTGGATCGACCGCATCGCCATCGCCGGCAAGACGTTCCAATATACGGACGCAGGGCCCGTGGGGCTGGTCAAGGGCAAGCGCGTTATCATCGCCCTCGCCCGCGGCGGAATCTACAGCGAAGGGTCTCCCGCAGCCGCGTTCGAGCATCTCGAGAGCTATTTGCGCGGCCTGTTCAACTTCGTCGGCATTGAGCCCGAGTTCGTCTTGGCCGAAGGTCTTAATCTCAGTCCCGAGCATCGCGAGGCCTCGATCGGGGCGGCCTTGGGCGAAACCCTGCGCCTCGCCGCCTGAACCTGGTCGGCGGCGCGGCGGGGTGGATTCCTCCCGCTCCCGCGTCGCGCCGCCAAGAGCCCTGGAGCCACGATCTATCCACTCGTTCGTGCCCCCAGGGCTCTTATGTTTTGCTTTTTTCGCCGGTGATCACATGGCCGATGAGGCCGCCGCCATGGCGCTGCTCGCCGATCGCGACATCTATGAGGCTCAGGCTCGCGAGCTTCTCCGCCAGCGCCGCCATCTGGTCCGCCGACATTGCGGCGCCGAGCAAGGCGCGCTGGCGTTCGCGGTGGGCCTCAACTTCGGTCCGTTGCTCGTCGATCCGGGCTTGTAAGGCCGCATCGTCATGCTCCTGCCGCTGCTTGAACAATTCGGTCAGCGAGCGGTGGACGGCGCTGAGCATGGCGACGTCGGCGGCGGTCCGCGTCCTGTCGGCGACCGCTTTCAGGGCGTCGCGAAAGGTGGAATAGCGAACCTGGGCATTGGCCTGCGCCAGCGGCCCCGACACGCGGCCGCGCTCGACGTCGAGGATCGCCTGGAAGCAGGCCGTCGCACGGCCCGGCAAATCGATGCCGTCGAGCAGGAAGTCGGCGTCCGTGATCGCTCGCTTCGTGTCGGCGACGACCGTACCTTCGGTGGCATGGATCGCGAAGCGTAGCCGGCCACCGGGCGCCAGTACGCGCACGGCCTCTGGGACGGATTGCTCCATGTCGGAATATTCCACGCCATATTGGCTGGTGACCGCATCGAAGCTGGCGTCTTCGATCGGCAATGCCTCGACGGGCGTGGCGCCAAGGAAGCGGATTTGCTCGAGCTGCTTGCGGCTGCTGGAGACGAATGCCGCGGGGCGAACGTCCGCCAAGTCGGCGCCGGTGACCTGCAGCTTGTTGCCGGCTTCGAGCGCCATCACCGCGATGGCGCCATTGCCGGTGCACAGGTCGAGCACGCGCGCGCCGGCTGGCAGGCCGAGAAAGAATTCGCGCCAACCGGCGGCGATCTCGTCGCCGTAATTGCCCGCTCCCACGCCAGTGCCGAAGGAGGCCAGCCGGTCGTAGTTCCAGAACCGGTTCCAGGCAGAGCGCGCGTCCATGGGCCGCGCCTTACACAGGCGAAGTCCCTCAGGCGAGCCGGTTGCTGCCGCGCTGGACGGCCATTCGGTGCGTTCCGGCCAATGCCGTCGAGCGCTCGCGAATGGTGTCGAGGAACAGCCACTCGCCAATCGCGCGCTTGGGCGTCAGCACGACTGTCAGATAGCCGCGGTCCCTGGTGTTTGCCCATTTGAGCTGCCGATTATGCTCGACCAACTCCTTGGCGAAGTCATTGGGATCGACCTTCGGGAAACTATGTTCGTAGCCTGGCGAAGTGACGCTGTGGCCGCCGAACTCGACGCCCGCCGGCGTGCCGCCGAGATCGAGGTCGAAGCCCCAGGCGTTATGGGAGTCGCCCGACAGGACCACGAGATTGGCGTTCGCCTCGAGCGCGGCTTTGAACAGGCGCTCGCGCGCCGCCGGATAGCCATCCCAGGCATCCATGTTGAACGGCAGGCCGGCCTTCGCCGCAGCAAGGCCGAGCGCAGCGCGCTGTCGCGCGTCCGGGTCGCTGCCGGCGCTCACCCATGCGGCGAACTGCGGCGATACCGAGGTGCTACCCACCAGCACCTGCTGGCCGAGCACCTGCCAGCGCGTACCGGCCGCCGTCGACTTACTGAGCCCGGCGTACAGTAGCCGCTCCTGCTCCAGGCCCATCAGCGTTCGCGCCGGATCGCGCCACTGATGGTTGCGGAAGTCGGCGAGCGCCGCGGCAATGTCTTGCTTGCCAGCCAGAGCGGCTGCCATGCTGAGCTGCTTGGTCCTGCCGGTCAGGCGCGTTTCGGGACGGAACAAAGTGGCAAGGTCGCCGATGCGATATTCGGTGTAGCCGGCATCCGATACCGGCATCCATTCGCGATAGGCGCGCACCGCGGCCGCTTTGCGCATCTCCCACGGACCCTCGGTTTCCGGCTGGTGGTTCTGGGCGCCGTCGCGGTAGCTGTCATTGGCGCTTTCGTGATCGTCCCACATGGCGACCATCGGGAAGTTCTGATGCAGCCGGCGAAGATCGGGGTCGGCGCGATAGGAGGCGTGGCGCAGGCGATAGTCGGTCAGATGGATGATCTCGCTGGCCGGGTCGATGATCCGCCCGGGCAGCGCTTCGTCCGCATCCGCATATTTGCCGCGCTCATATTCGTAGAGATAGTCGCCGAGATGGACCATGAGGTCGAGATCCCTGCGGATGGCGGCATGGCCGTAGGCGTTGAACCAGCCGAACGGCAGGTTGGAGCAGGAGAAGACGCCTAGGGCGAAGCGGCCGACAGGGCCGTCGGGAAGAGTCCGCGTGCGACCGACCGGCGAGGTCTCGCCGTTCGCGGCGCGGAAGCGGTAGTAATACCAAAGGTTCGGCTCGAGACCCGAGACCGTGACCTTGGCGGAATGGTCGCGGTCCGGCGAGGCCATGGCCTCGCCGCCGGCGATCACCTTGTCGAAGCTGTCGCTTGCCGAGACCTCGGCGGCGAGCTTCGTTTCTCCCGGCGAGACATAGCGCGTCCACAGCAGCACAGAGTTTTGGGACGGCTCGCCGCTGGCGACATTGTGGGTGAAGCCCCGCGCGCTCGCCAGCGCCGCCGCGGTTCCCGGAACAGCCAGCGCGCCGGCGCCGAATGCTCCGAGCTGCAGAAGGCGGCGCCGGTCGAGGTGCAGCATGTCAGAAGCGGCCCGTCAGCTGGATGCCGTAGGTGCGCGGCTCGCCGGCAATGAAGGTCGGCAGGCCAAGCGCGTCGCCACTGTTGCCGGCATCCTTGATATAGCTTTTGTCGAACAGATTTTCGGCGAAGACCTCCACGCGATACTTGCCGCCGCTGAGCGAGTAGCCGAGGCGGGCGCTGGCCAGAGCATAGCCGTCCTGGAACTCGTCCTGGACGAAGT
>JBKPSK010000086.1:0-7693 GCA_046734995.1 Pseudomonadota bacterium | reverse complement strand
CCCTAAGATCGATGAGTCGAGCCACGCTTGCGTTAAACGGGGCAACTATTTGAAACTCTTACATTTTCCTTAACGGACAAGGCTCGCTTTATCCCGTCAGGATAACCGTCTATCGGCTTCCCCATGGCTTACTGGATTCTGCGCTCGGAACCCGAGACCTACGGCTGGGACGATCTGGTGCGCGATCACGGCACCGAATGGGACGGCGTGCGCAATTATGCGGCCCGCAATTTCCTCAAGGAGATGCAGCCCGGAGACCAGGCCCTCTTCTATCATTCGGGCAAGGAGAAAGCGGCGGTCGGCGTCATGGAGATCACCCGCGCCTGGAAGCACGACGGCGCCGATGGTACCTGGGCGAGCGTCCGCGTCGAGCCGCGCGACAAGCTAGGCAAGCCGGTGACGCTGGCGGCGATCAAGGCTGAGCCGAAGCTGGCGAAGCTGGAGATGCTGCGGCAGTCGCGCCTGTCGGTAACGCCGGTGCGGGACGAGGAGTGGAAGGTGCTGCTCGAGATGGCGACCGACTAATGGCAAGAATGAGTGGAAAGCTGTCACTCGACTAAGCTAGGCATCACACACGCATGATGGCCTTAGCGGTGGCGTGCCACCACGGCTTATCCCAAACCAGGTTCACGACCGTCACGACGACCGCAAAGACCGGAAGCCAGATCCAGTAAGCCTCATGCACCCGCCGGTTGCGGATAGCGTCCCACACGAACATCGGCGCAATCGCCACCAACACAAACAGGTTGATGGAGAGCGGGCTCCCCGGCATCGTCGTCGGCAGCCAGGTCATGCGGCTGATCGCCGCGCCCAGCGGCACCGCGATCGCCAGGAACATCATCCTCTTGTGCAATCCGGCATCGCGGCCCCTCGCCCGAAGGCCGATGGTGATGAACAGCGCGAACATCAGTCCCGCCGAAATCTGCAGCAGCAGGATATTCTCGACGAGCGGCACTATTGGAGCCAGCGCCTTGCGGACCTCCGGCGGCCCAAAGGTCGCTCCGCCCCAAACTTGGTAGTACATCGTCGGCGCCAGCACGAAGCCGACGGCCACGAGCGCGACGGCCAGGACCGCCCCTAAGATGCCGAGCTGCATGTGCAACGCCTTGTGCCCCGTCGCCATCAGCACAGTCTGCGCCAGCAACAGCAACAGGAACGATCCCATCACCACCGCATGCATGTGCAGCACCAGCGGGAACGGCGCTCGCGCGCCTGCCTTCACCAGCGCCACCTTCATGATCGAATCCGGGATGAACCCGACTAGTACGATGGCGATGAACCACACCGCCATGAACACGTAGATCCAGCGGTCGATCGCATGGGCTCTCGGCGTGCCCGAAAGCGCATCCGGAAGCGGCTCGCGCCGTAGATTCCCCGCAGCAATTGTCGTCATGGCGTCCCCCCTCGCCTCAACTGACTCGCTAGCTCGGTATCACAATCTCCGCACTCCGGCACCCCGCTCATCGACTTCGTGCGACTCACCGGCCTGTCGATCAGGAGCCGGATTGCGACCGCCACGCATTTCGCACTTGGGCATCAGCGGAATGCTCAGCCGCTAGCCGAGAGCCCCATCGAGCGGTCTTAATGTCAGCTTTGGGTCGAAACAGACATAGAGAAACGGCCGTAACGAGAGTAAATCCCGTGACGTCGATCCGGTCCCTTCGCTGCGCTCGGCAGCTCAGGCCGCCTCGCTCCTCCGGCTTTCCCGCTTCCGCTCATGCGGGTCGAGGAAGCGCTTGCGAAGCCGCACCACCTTCGGCGTCACCTCGACCAGCTCATCGTCCTGGATATAGGCGATGGCCTGCTCGAGGCTCATGCGGCGCGGCGGGGTCAGGCGGAGGGCGTCTTCCTTGGGGCCGCTGGCGCGGAAGTTGGTCAGCTGCTTGGACTTCAAGGGGTTGACCTCGAGGTCCTGGGGCTTGGCATTCTCGCCGATGATCATGCCTTCGTAGAGCATGTCGCCGGGCGAGATGAACAAGGTGCCGCGCTCCTCCAGCGCGTTCAAAGCGTAAGCGACGGCGGCGCCCTTCTCCATCGAGATTAGGACGCCGTTCTGCCGGCCCTGGATCGGTCCCTTGTAGGGCCCGTATTTCTCGAAGAGGCGGTTCATGATGCCGGTGCCGCGGGTGTCGGACAGGAACTCGCCGTGATAGCCGATAAGGCCGCGGCTCGGCGCCGAGAAGGTCAGGCGGGTTTTGCCGCCGCCCGACGGGCGCATGTCGGTCATCTCGGCCTTCCTGAGCGCCATCTTGTCGATGACGGTGCCGCTGAATTCGTCGTCGACGTCGACGACCACAGTCTCATAGGGTTCTTCCCGGCCATTGGGACCGTCGCGGAACAGGACGCGCGGGCGGCTGATCGACAGCTCGAAGCCCTCGCGGCGCAGGGTCTCGATGAGGACGCCGAGCTGGAGCTCGCCCCGGCCGGCGACCTCGAAGCTGTCCTTGTCGGCGCTCTCGGTCAGGCGGATGGCGACATTGCCCTCGGCTTCGCGCTCCAGCCGGTCGCGGATGACGCGGCTTTGCACCTTGTCGCCGTCGCGGCCGGCATAGGGGCTGTCGTTGACCGAGAAGCTCATCGCCAGGGTCGGCGGGTCGAGCTCGCGGGCGTGCAGCGGCTCGGCGACCGCGGGCTCGGCGATGGTGTTGGATACGGTCGCGTTGACCAGCCCGGCGATGGCGACGATGTCGCCCGCCTCTGCGCTTTCGACCGCCACGCGCTCGAGCCCGCGGAAGGCGAAGACCTTGGTGGCGCGGCCTTCCTCGACCTGGCGCCCGTTGACGTCGATCGCCTTGATGGCTGAGTTGACGTTGAGCCGGCCGCTTTCGATCCGGCCGGTGAGGATCCGCCCGAGGAACGGGTCGCGGTCGAGCAAGGTGGCGAGCATCTTGAACTCGCCCTCCGGGTCGAGGCCGGGGGCGGGCACATGGCTGACGATGGTTTCGAACATCGGCGTCAAATCGCCGGAGCGGACATCGTCGGTCAGCCCCGCAAAACCGGCGCGGCCCGAGGCGTAGAGCGTCGGGAAGTCGAGCTGCTCGTCATTGGCCTCGAGGTTGAGGAACAATTCGAAAATTTCATCGAGCACTTCGGCAGGGCGGGCGTCGGGACGGTCGATCTTGTTGACGACCACGATCGGCTTCAGGCCCAGGCTCAACGCCTTGCCGGTGACGAACTTGGTCTGCGGCATCGGCCCTTCGGCGGCATCGACCAGCAGGATGACTCCGTCGACCATGGAGAGGATGCGCTCGACCTCGGCGCCGAAATCGGCGTGGCCGGGCGTGTCGACGATGTTGATATGGGTGATTTCGCCGGCCGCATTTGGCCACTCGACCGACGTGCATTTGGCGAGGATGGTGATCCCCCGCTCCTTCTCGAGGTCGTTCGAATCCATCGCGCGCTCTTCCACGCGCTGGTTGTCGCGGAAGGTGCCCGACTGGCGGAAGAGCTGGTCGACGAGCGTGGTCTTGCCGTGGTCGACGTGGGCGATAATCGCCACGTTGCGAAGGTTCATTGCAATGTCCTGAAGAATTCTGCCGCGCCCCTAGCCGAAATGCTGCGCTGCGGCAACCGTATCCATTGCGCATCCCATTGCCCGCCCAAGCGTTTTGACGCCGGAAGGAGACTGGCCATGCCGCGTGGAGACAAAGGCGCGTACAGCAGCAAGCAGAAGCGCAAGGCCGAACATATCGCCGAAGGCTATGAGGACCGGGGCGTTTCCTCGAAGGAGGCCAAGAGCCGGGCCTGGGCGACGGTCAACAAGGAATCGGGCGGCGGCGAGAGGTCCGGTTCGGGCCGCGGCAAGTCCGAGAGCCACGCTTCGTCGCGCAAGGGCGGCCGCAAGGGCGGATCGACCTCGTCGAGCCGCAGCGCCGCCGCAAAGAAGGGCTGGGAGACTCGCCGGCGCCGCGGTCACAGTTAATCTGCATTTACTAAATCCGATTAAACGCTTAGATTGCCTCCACAACAGTGATGGGGGCAACCATGCGGCATGTGACTGTTTTCGGCGCGTTAACCGCGCTCGCGCTGGCTTCGCCGGCGATGGCCAGGGACCAATCCGGCTATATCGGCTTTGATGCCGGTCTGCTGATGCCGGACGACACCGATTTCGAATATGACGACGTGGAGCTGTTCGGCGCCGAGCACAAAAACGGCTACGATCTCGATCTTCTCGCCGGCTACGATTTCGGCTTCATCCGTGCCGAGGGCGAGCTTGGCTGGAAACGTGCAAGCAACGACGAATTTTTCGACGACAGCGATGTTATCGATGGCGACGGAGAGGTCGACGTCCGGTCGGTCATGGTCAATGCCCTCGGCGATATCGGCAGCGACCAATGGAGCTTCTATGCCGGCGGCGGAGTCGGTTACGCCCTCGTCAGGCACACGCTCGACTTCGGTGCGACCGGCCCATTGGGTCGGGACGACGAGTTCAAGCTGAAGGACGGCGGCTTCGCCTGGCAGGGTATCGCCGGCGTGCGCTACGCAATGAACGAGATGATCGATATCGGCCTCAAGTACCGGTACTTCAGCACGAGCGATTTCGACGATGACGACGTGGAGTTCGACTTCAAGTCGCATTCGATCCTGTTCAGCTTCATCTACAACATGGGCGGCAGGACTCCTCCGCCGCCTCCTCCGCCGCCTCCGCCCCCGCCGCCTCCGCCGCCGCCTCCGGCGACGCAGACCTGCCCGGACGGCTCGGTGATCCTGGCGACGGACGTCTGTCCACCGCCGCCACCGCCACCGCCGCCACCGCCGGAGCCGGAACGCGGCTAAGGGCGGTCAAGAAGCCTGAATTGGATCGGCCCGGGAGCAATCCCGGGCCGTTCTTCTTAGCCGGGAAGCCGTTCGAGGATCTCGAAGGCGCGCTCGATGGCGCGCAGCTCGCTTTGCGCGAGGCGCTCCAGTCCGACGGCCAGTTGGCCGTGGGAGCTGGGCTTGGCACGCAGCGCATCCTGGCCGCGCTCGCTGAGACGCAGCGCCAGTCGCCGGCGATTCTCAGGGTCATGGGTGCGTTCGACGAGCCCGGCGCGGACCAGGGTCTCGACTGCCCGGCTGATCGCGGGCGCGCCGCGGCCGAGCGCCGTCGCCACCTGACCCAAGGTCGCCGGCTGGCGGGCGGCAATGGCGCTCATCAGCTTGCGCTGTGACTGTTCCGCGCGATCCGCCGCCGTGGTGCCGCCGAACCGCTCGGACAGTACGGCGAACCGCGCCGAGATTGCTACCGGGGAGACGTTGGCGAACATTTTTGCAGGCTAGCAAATATTTGCCGGCGCGCAAGATTGTCAGTAGCAATTCGATCGTGCCAACGCGCCCGGCCATTCCCCGCACCGTCTGGGTGCTCGGCTTCGTCAGCCTCCTGATGGACATGTCGAGCGAGGTCTATCACGCGCTGCTGCCGGCCTTCCTGACGGTGACCCTCGGCCTGCCCGTCGTCGCGATGGGCGCGATCGACGGCGTCGCCGAGGCCACCGCCAGCTTCGCCAAGCTCGCCGCCGGGCGCCTCAGCGACCGCAGCCGGCGACGCAAGCCGTGGATCGTCTTCGGCTATGGCCTGGCCGCGCTCTCCAAACCATTCTTTCCGCTCGCCAACGGGGCGCTGCCAGTGCTTGGCGCGCGCTTCGCCGACCGCATCGGCAAGGGCATTCGCGGCGCCCCGCGCGACGCCATGGTCGCCGACGAGACGCCGCCCGAAATCCGCGGCGCAGCCTATGGCCTCAGGCAGGCGCTCGACACCGTCGGGGCGATGGTGGGGCCCTTGCTGGCCATCGTGCTCATGGCCTGGCTCGCCGACATCCGATTGGTCTTCTGGATTGCCGTCATTCCCGCGATCCTGTCGTTCCTGCTGGCGCTCCTCGCCCTGCGCGAGCCGGAACGGCACGTTGACGCCAAGTCCTCCGCCTTGTTCGCCGGATTCCGGGAAATCACGCCCGCAACGCGGCGGCTGATCCTGGTCGGGTTCGTCTTTACCCTGGCGCGCTTCTCGGAAGGCTTTCTCATCCTGCGCGGACTGGATGTCGGTCTGGCCATGGCCTGGTCGCCGCTCGTCCTGGTCGTCTTCAACCTCGCTTATGTCGTTCTCGCTTTTCCGGCTGGCGCGCTGAGCGACCGGGCCAGCGCCAAGGCCATCCTGGCGGGTGGAATTGCCTGCCTCATTATCGCCGACCTCGTGCTGGCCGCCAATATCGGCCTGCCGGGCCTGATAGCTGGAGTTCTCCTCTGGGGTACGCACATGGCCCTGACCCAGGGCCTGTTCGCCAGGCTGGTCGCCGACAGCGCCCCAGTGGCTTTGCGCGCCACCAGCTTCGGCGCCTTCCACTTCGCCAGCGGCATCGCCACCTTGCTCGCCAGCCTCGCCGCCGGCCTGCTGTGGGACAAGGGCGGGGCGGCGATGACCTTCACTGCCGGCGCGGCGGTCGCCGGCGTATCGCTGGCGCTCCTCGGCCTGCTGCCCAGCGAACGAATTGCCGCCGCCGGCTGACCGCAAATCGAGTTGCAATCGATTTTGGTTTTATCTAACTGACCGGTCAGTTAGGAGCGACTCGTGAAGCAGCCGCGCTGGCAAAGGCGAGCGGAAGACCGGCCGCGCGAGATTTGCGCGGCGGCACTCGAAGTGTTCGCGGAAAAGGGTTTCGCCGCGGCCAGGCTCGAGGAAATCGCCAAGCGTGCCGGCATATCGAAGGGCACGCTCTATCTCTATTTCAAAGACAAGGAAGAATTGTTCCGGGCAGTCGTCCGCGACACGGTAGCGCCGAACATCAATTCGGTTCGCCAGGCGGTGATGGCCGCCGATGCGCCCTTCGCCGATCTGGCCCGGATTTACCTCGCCCGCTTTGCGGAACTCGCGGTGCGGGTACCCGTCGGCGCTGTCGCCAAGATGGTGATCGGCGAGTCTCGCAACTTTCCGGAGCTGGCCAAGGTCTGGCACGACCAGGTCGCCTCCGGGGCGCTCGGCATGCTTGCGGGCCTGATCGAGCGTGCCCAGCAAAAAGGAGAGGTTCGGGCCGGTGATCCGCGGCTCATGGCTTTCTCACTGGCGGGTCCGATGCTCATGGGCGTGTTGTGGCGGGAAACCTTGCAGCCCGCTGGCGGCGCTCCTCTCGATCTTGATGCGCTGGCGAAGCAGCATGCGGAAACGGTGCTTGCCGGCATGCTGGCGGATGAGATCCGGTGAGGGCGAGCGCCGTCTTCCCGCTCTTGTTGCTGGCCGGCTGCACTGTCGGCCCCGATTATCGCCGGCCGGAAGTCGGCGTTCCGGAGCGGTACCTGGAATCCGGCGGTGCAGCCGGATTGAGCGATGCCGAACTGGCGAGCTGGTGGCGCACGTTCCAGGATCCGCAGCTATCAAGACTGGTCGAGCGCGCGCTTGCGCAGAACCTCGATATCGAAGCCGCCGCCGCGCGCATTCGCGAAGCGCGGGCGCAGGAGCGAGTGGCCGGCACGGCCGCCTTGCCCGAGGTTTCCGGCGAGGCATCGGTAACGCGCCAGCGCATCAGCGAGAATGCGATTCCGGTCCCTCCCGGCGCCGGGGGCGGTGGGAGCGGTCAGAATGGCGGCTTCGGCTTGCCGGGTACCGAGTTCAGCACCTTCCGCGTCGGTTTCGACGCCTCCTGGGAAATCGACCTTTTCGGCCGCACGCGTCGCAGCATCGAGGCGGCAAGCGCCCGCACGGATCGGGCGATCTGGGACCTGT
>JBKPSK010000085.1:0-17299 GCA_046734995.1 Pseudomonadota bacterium | reverse complement strand
CCTTACGGGCATAGCGGTCGTCAATGATGTCATGCAGCGTAATGCCGCCCCAGGCGTGGACGGCATGGTTCAGCTCCTCGCGCGCGCCGAGGGACGTGATGACGATCGGCACCTGCCACTTGGCGCAGGTTTCCATATCCGCTTCGAAGCGGTCATTCGAGCGATGGACGATCTGGTTGACGGCAAAGGGCGCCGACACAGCATCCGGATGGTTGCGGTCGTGCTCGGCGAGCTCCTCGGTGATTTCGTGCAGCCATTCGTCGAGCTGGCTCTGCGGCCGTGCGTTCAGCGCCGGGAAGCTGCCGACGATTCCCGCCTTGCACTGGGCAATGACCAAATTGGGATTGGAAACGATGAACAAAGGCGCGCCGATGACGGGGATCCGCAAGCGGGAGAAGGCATCGGGCAGCGGCTTTGACAATTGCATCGGCGTCCTCCCCGGTTTGGTTCGAGCGGCGCTAGCGCTGCTTGCAATGCCAAGGCAAGCCGATTGACAGTCAAAGGCCGACTGCCCAGTGCACTCGCCAATGGATTTCCTGGCGGCCGATCTGTTCGAAGAACTTCGTTCCCGGCCGCGGCGGTGGCTGGTCACAGGCGCCGCCGGCTTCATCGGCTCGAATTTGGTCGAGTGCCTGCTGACCGCCAACCAGGACGTGGTCGGCCTCGACAATTTCGCTACCGGCCACCAGCGCAATGTCGACGAAGCGATAGCCGCGCACGAGGCGACGTTTCGAATGATCACCGCCGACATCCGCGATCGTGTTGCCTGCGAGGCGGCCGTCGAGGGTGTCGAGGTCGTCCTTCATCAGGCTGCGCTGGGTTCCGTGCCGCGCTCGCTCGCCGATCCGCTGACCAGCCATGATGCCAATGTCACCGGTTTCCTCAATATGCTCGAATCGGCGCGCAAGGCCGGCGTCAAGCGCTTCATCTATGCCGCCTCGAGCTCAACCTACGGCGACGAGCCGAATCTACCCAAAATCGAGGAGCGGACTGGCAATCCGCTATCGCCCTATGCCGGGACCAAGCTCGCTAATGAAATCTATGCCGGGGTCTATGCGCGCAGCTACGGCTTTAAGGCGACGGGCCTGCGTTATTTTAACGTTTTCGGCCCGCGCCAGGACCCGGAGGGTGCCTATGCGGCGGTCATCCCGAAGTGGACCCGGTCCATGCTGCGCGACGAAGAGGTCACGATCTACGGCGACGGGGAAACCAGCCGCGATTTCTGCTTCATCGCCAACGCCGTCCAGGCGAATATCCGCGCCGCGCTCGCGCCGGATGAGGTACAGGCGGATGTTTTTAACGTCGCGGTCGGCGCCAGGACCAGTCTATCGCAGCTGTTCGAACTCATTCGCGGGGGCCTCGCCGAGCACCAGGTGCATTATGCCCGCGGACCGCGCTTCGCCGACTTCCGCGCCGGCGATGTCCGTCATTCGCTCGCCGATATCGGAAAGGCACGGCGCCTGCTCGGCTATGAGCCGACGCACTCGATCGAACAGGGAATCAAGCAGGCGCTCCCCTGGTACATCGAGCGCTTTCGCTAGCTGCGCACCAGCTTCGGCATCATCCGCGTGAGCGCCCGAACCTTCGGCAAGTCATGTGCCAGAATATAGGGGTGCATCGGGTTCCTGCGCATGAAATCCTGATGATATGATTCTGCTGCGAAAAAGGGGCCGGATTCGATCCGGGTGACGATCGGCCGCGAGAATGCATGGGCCGCCGTCAACTGGTCGACATAGGCGCGAGCGACGCGCTTCTGCGCTTCAGTCTGCGGGAAGATCGCGGAGCGATAGCTGGTGCCGACGTCGGGTCCCTGGCGATTGAGCTGGGTCGGGTCATGCGCGACAGAGAAATAGACCCTGAGCAGCGTGCCGTAGCTGATGACTTTGGGGTCGTAGGTAATGCGCACGGACTCGGCATGACCGGTATGCTCGCTGCTGACACGGTCGTAGCTCGCGTCCGCGCGGGCACCGCCGGCATAGCCGGACACGACGTTCTTGACGCCCTGCAGCCGCTCGAAGACCGCTTCCATGCCCCAGAAGCAGCCACCGGCGAGCACCGCTGTCTCCTGGCTCGTCGAAGCCGGGGGATCCAGCCGCGGGGGCGGGACGAGGCGTTCGGATGCGGCAGCCGCCGAGCAGCCGGCGGAGAGCAGAAGGGCGGGAAAGAAGTAGCGAAGCCAGTGAGGCATGGAGATCTCCAACAAAGTGTATCTAAGCTACGCTGGCCTTCGTCGGAAGGATGCTTTGGCTAGGCGACCGGCAGGGTAATCTCGGCCGCCGGCGTGTCGCTTGGCCGGACGACTGCGATCATGTGCGCCAGCTGCTCGAGGGTGAACGGCTTGGCGAGAATGGCGACGTCGTCAGGCCGCTCACGGATCGCTTCGCTGTCCGCATAGCCGGTGATGATCAGTGCGGGGAGGCCGGGAAGGCGTTCGCGGGCCTCTCGAACCAGCTCGCATCCGGAGGTGTGTGGCATAGCATAATCGGTAACCAGGAGGTCCCAGTCGACCAGATCGCCATCGAGCAGGTGCAAGGCCTCTCCGCTATTGGCGGCATCGACGACGCTGTGGCCAAGATCCTCAAGCATGCCAAGTGTCGCGGCGCGTACCTCCTCGTGATCATCGACCAGCAGGACGCGCAAGGGAGTTCCAGTCTTGACCAGGGGCCCCCCGAGGGTGGGTCCGGGGCCCTTCGCCAGCTCGTTCGACCTTGGGAGCCAGATTTCGGCGCGCGTGCCTTTGCCGACCTCGCTCGCCAGGCGGAAGGCGCCATTGGATTGGCGTGCAAAGCCATAGACCATGCTCAAGCCCAGGCCGGTGCCCTTGCCGACATCCTTGGTGGTGACGAACGGCTCCAGCACTTTCTCGATCATTTCCTCGGGGATGCCGCAGCCGGCATCGATTACGGTGATGACGACATAGTCGCCCTTGGCAAGGCCGTCGGCGCTTGTCCGAGCGACGGCGCGGTTCTCGGCGGTGATGAGGATTGTCCCGCCGGCCGCCATGGAATCGCGGGCATTGAGAATTAGGTTCATCAGCGCCAGCTCGAGCTGGGCGGGGTCGGCAAAGGCATGCCACAGGCTTTGCCCGATGCGCCAATCAAGCTGGTGGCGACCGCCCAGGGTCGGCCCAAGCAGGCCGGTGACCGCATTCGCCAGCCCGCCAAGCTCAATAGCCGACGGCAGCAGTTGCTGGCGCCGCGCGAAGGCGAGCAGGCGGCGCACCAGTTCGGTGCCCTGCTCGGCGGCCCGCTTGGTCATGCCGAGCACTTCCTGCGCCGGCTCCGGCAGCTTGGCCCGCCGCTCGATCAGGCGCAGGCCGCCGATGACCGCGGCCAGGAGATTGTTGAAATCATGTGCGATCCCGCCCGTGAGCTTGCCAATCGCGTCCATTTTCCGGGCGTGGAACAATTGCGCCTCGGCGCGGCGCAAGTCCTGCTCCGCTTTCAATAGTTCGGCGTTGGCGCGCAGGTTTTCATCGAGCAAGGCTTGTTCCTGGGCCGCCTTGCGCTCGATTTCGCGCGTCTTGGCGAACAGGTCGACGAACACAGCAACTTTGGACCGCAGGACGAGCGGCTCCACCGGCTTGAAGACATAGTCGACCGCGCCCATCGAATAGCCGCGAATCAGGTGCTGGGTCTCCTTGTTGACCGCCGACAGGAAGACGATCGGAATGCGCTTGGTCTGCTCGCGTTCGCGGATGACCTGGGCGGTCTCATAACCGTCCATGCCGGGCATGTAGACATCCAGCAGGATGACCGCGAACTCGCCCTTCAGCAGGTGGCGCAGGGCCTCTTCGCCGGACTTAGCGACGACCACCTCGCCAATGTCCTCAAGCACCGTGCTGATGGCGAGCAGATTGTGCTCGTCATCGTCGACGACCAGGACTCGCGGCCGCCCGTCGTCATAAACGGCCGGCTTGATACGCGACGCCGACCTCGCTCGTGCGCTCCGGGCCTGCATTTTACTCGGCGGCCTCGACGCCGGCCAATTCGGGTTGCCGCGCCGATTCCCGCGCACGGGCGACCCAGACGCGCAGCAGCGCAAGGAGCAGGTCGATGTCGACCGGCTTGGCGATATAGTCAGAGGCGCCGGCATCAAGGCACTTTTGCCTGTCGCCCTTCATCGCCTTGGCGGTCACCGCGATCAGCGGAACTTCGGCAAGCTGCGACCGCTGCCTGATCTGCTGCATCGTCTCGTAGCCGTCCATGTCCGGCATCATGATGTCGATCAGCGCGACGTGAATGCCGGGAGTCTGCTCAAGGATGAGGATGCCGTCCTTGCCGCGCTCCGCATGCAGCACTTCGACGTCGTAACTCTCCAGCACGCTGGTCAGCGAGTAGATATTGCGGATGTCGTCGTCGACGATGAGGATCTTCGCGCCCGCAAGCTCGGGGACGAGATGCAATGCCGGCGCGGTGCTTTCTTCGCCGGCGCTTTGCTTGCGCCGCTTCTTCGGCTTTTGCCCGACGACCTGTTGCCTAAGATCGGTGAAGACCTTTTGCAGCGTGTCATCGTCCGCCGGCTTCTCGGTCACGCCGAAGGCGCCCATGCCCATTACTGAGGAGATGCGGTCGACGCCCGAGATGACATGGATTGGAATGTGGCTGGTGTCCGGGTCATGCTTCAGCAAGTCGAGCAGTACAAAGCCGTCGATGTCACTCAAGCCAAGGTCGAGGGTAATGGCATTGGGTTGAAGCTTGCGGGCCATGGCGACCGTGCCCGCACCGGCCGTCGAGACGACTCCCTTGAACCCGGCCTGACGTGCCATGTCGAGCAGGATCGAGGCGAAGGTCGGGTCATCCTCGACAATCAGGACAAATGGATCGTCGCCCAAATCGTCGCGGTCGTCGCTGACCTCATAGCCGGTCGGTAGCGCGCTCGGCACGACCGCGCCGCTATTGTCGTAGCGCGCGGGAGTCGTGCCGGTGCTCGCTGGAGCCACTGGCGCCACCTGCAGCGGCACGAACAATGTGAAGGTCGAGCCTTCGTTCGGCTTGGACTTTACCTTCAGCTCCCCGCCGATCAGACGAGCGATCTCGCGGCTGATCGACAGGCCAAGCCCGGTGCCGCCATATTTGCGGCTGGTGGTCCCGTCAGCCTGCTGGAACGCCTCGAAGATAAGCTTTTGCTTGTCCTCGGGGATGCCGATGCCGGTATCGGTAACGGCGATCTCGATCGCCTTGTCGGCATTGCGCAGTACCGGGTGGCTGGGGCTCCAGCCTCCGGACGCCGTCCTGACGGCCAAAGTGACGCCGCCGCGTGAGGTGAACTTGAAGGCATTCGACAGCAAGTTGAGGACAACCTGCTGAAGCCTTTTGTCGTCGGTCCGGATCGTCTCGGGAAGATTTGGATCGAATTCGACGTTGAATTCGAGCTGCTTGTCGGTCGCCAGCTGGCGGAACGTGCGTTCCATGTGTTGCTTCAAGTTCCGCATCGGCATCTCGCCGATTTCGATTGAGACGGTACCCGATTCGATCTTCGATAGGTCGAGGATGTCGTTGATCAGGCTCAGGAGGTCCGAGCCCGCCGAGTGGATAGTACGGGCGAATTCGGTCTGCTTCTCATTCAAATTGCCCTGCGGGTTGTCGGCGAGAAGCTTTGAGAGAATCAGCAGCGAGTTGAGCGGAGTCCGGAGCTCGTGGCTCATGTTGGCCAGGAACTCGGACTTGTACTTGGAGGTCAAAGCAAGCTGCTCGGCCTTCTCCTCGACCGCGCGCCGAGCCATCTCGATCTCGATATTCTTGGCTTCGACCTGCTTCTTCTCATTCTCGAGCAGCTGGGCCTTTTCCTGAAGCTCCTCGTTGGTGTTGTGCAGCTCTTCCTGCTTCGTGGTGAGCTCGGTCTGGCGGGCCTGCAGTTCCTGCGTGAGCAGCTGCGATTGCTTCAACAGGCCCTCGGTGCGCATCGTTGCAGCGATCGTGTTCAAGACGATGCCGACCGATTCCATCAGCTGATTCAGGAAGCTTTGGTGGGTTTCGTTGAACTCGCTGAACGAGGCGAGCTCGATGACCGCGCGGACCTCATCTTCGAATAGGGCCGGGAGGATGCTGACGTTGGTCGGCGCAGCCTGGATCAGCCCTGAGCCAATGCGCAGGAAGTCGGGTGGCACATCCTTGAGCATGACCGGCTTCTTGTCGGCGGCCGATTGCCCGATCAGGCCTTCGCGCAGCTTGAACTCGCGCTTGATCTCGTCCGGTCCCTCCGCCCCATAACTGGCGACCAGCTCGAGCCTCGTGTCTTCCTCGTCGCGGTGGGTGACGTAGAACACGCCATATTGCGCGCCGACCAGCGGAGCGAGCTCGGACATGATGAGGTTCGAGACCGTTGCGAGATCCCGCTCGCCCTGCAGCATGCGGCTGAACCGGGCGAGGTTGGTCTTGAGCCAGTCCTGCTCCGCATTCTTGAGGGTCTGCTCCTTCAGGTTGCGGATCATCTCGTTGATGTTGTCCTTGAGCGCCGCCATCTCGCCCTGCGCCTCGACGGCGATCGAGCGGGTGAGGTCGCCCTTGGTCACGGCGGTCGCCACTTCGGCGATCGAGCGCACCTGGTTCGTCAAATTGGCGGCGAGCTGGTTGACGTTGTCAGTCAGGTCGCGCCACAGGCCTGCGGCGCCCGGCACGCGTGCCTGGCCACCAAGACGGCCTTCGATGCCGACCTCGCGTGCCATGTTGGTGACCTGGTCGCCGAAGGTCGACAATGTCTCGATCATGAAGTTGATGGTCTCGGCCAGCGCCGCGATCTCGCCCTTGGCGTCGAGCGTCAGCTTCCGGCGCAAATTGCCCTGCGCCACCGCAGTCACGACTTCGGCGATGCCGCGGACCTGGTTGGTGAGGTTGGTGGCCATCAGGTTCACGTTGTCCGTGAGGTCCTTCCAGGTGCCGCCGACGCCCGGGACCTTGGCCTGCCCGCCCAACTTGCCTTCGGTGCCGACCTCGCGCGCGACGCGTGTCACTTCGGATGCGAAGCCGTTCAGCTGGTCGACCATGGTGTTGATGGTGTTCTTGAGAGCGAGGATCTCGCCCTTCACGTCGACCGTGATCTTCTTGGAAAGGTCGCCCTTTGCCACGGCGGTGGTCACGTCGGCGATGTTGCGCACCTGGCCGGTGAGGTTGTCCGCCATGAGGTTCACGTTGTCGGTCAGGTCCTTCCAGGTGCCGGCAACGCCCCGCACCTGCGCCTGGCCGCCCAGTTTGCCTTCGGTGCCGACCTCGCGGGCAACGCGCGTCACCTCAGAGGCAAAGCTGTTGAGCTGGTCGACCATCGTGTTGATGGTGTTCTTGAGCTCGAGGATTTCGCCCTTCACGTCGACCGTGATCTTCTTCGACAAATCCCCGAGCGCGACCGCCGTGGTCACTTCGGCGATATTGCGCACTTGGCCGGTAAGGTTCGCGGCCATGGCGTTGACGTTGTCCGTCAAGTCCTTCCACGTGCCGCCGACGCCTTCGACCTGCGCCTGGCCGCCGAGCCTGCCCTCGGTGCCGACCTCACGGGCGACGCGGGTGACTTCCGAGGCGAACGAATTGAGCTGATCGACCATGACGTTGATGGTGTTCTTGAGCTCGAGGATCTCGCCCTTCACGTCGACGGTGATTTTCTTCGACAAGTCGCCGAGCGCGACCGCAGTGGTGACTTCGGCGATGTTGCGCACCTGGCCGGTCAAGTTCGCGGCCATCAAGTTCACATTGTCCGTGAGGTCGGCCCAGGTTCCGGCGACGCCTTCCACCTGCGCCTGGCCGCCAAGCTTGCCTTCGGTGCCGACTTCGCGAGCGACGCGCGTCACCTCGGAAGCAAAGGCGTTCAGCTGATCCACCATCGTGTTGATGGTGTTCTTCAGCTCCAGGATCTCGCCCTTCACGTCGACCGTGATCTTCTTGGAAAGGTCGCCCTTCGCGACGGCCGTCGTCACTTCGGCGATGTTGCGGACCTGACCCGTCAAATTGCCGGCCATGAGGTTCACGGAATCGGTCAAGTCGGCCCAGGTGCCGGCGACGCCTTCGACCTGCGCCTGGCCGCCAAGCTTGCCTTCCGAGCCGACCTCGCGGGCGACGCGCGTCACTTCCGAAGCGAAGCTGTTGAGCTGGTCCACCATCGTATTGATGGTGTCTTTCAGCTCGAGAATTTCGCCGCGCACGTCGACCGTGATCTTCTTGGACAGGTCGCCCTTGGCGACGGCGGTCGTCACCTCGGCGATGTTGCGGACCTGGCCGGTTAGGTTGGCGGCCATGAGATTCACATTGTCGGTCAAATCGGCCCAGGTGCCGGCGACGCCTGGTACCTGCGCCTGGCCGCCGAGCTTGCCTTCGGTGCCAACCTCGCGGGCGACACGCGTCACTTCAGAGGCAAAGCCGTTGAGCTGATCCACCATGACGTTGATGGTGTCCTTGAGTTCGAGGATCTCGCCCTTCACGTCGACGGTGATCTTCTTGGATAAGTCACCGCGGGCAACGGCCGTGGTCACCTCCGCAATATTGCGGACCTGGCCGGTCAGGTTCGCGGCCATGAGGTTGACGTTGTCGGTCAAATCCTTCCAGGTGCCGCCGACTCCTTCGACGCGTGCCTGGCCGCCCAATTTGCCTTCGGTGCCGACCTCGCGGGCGACGCGGGTCACTTCGGAGGCGAACGAGTTCAACTGGTCGACCATCGTATTGATGGTGTTCTTGAGCTCCAGGATTTCGCCCTTCACATCGACGGTGATCTTCTTGGAGAGGTCGCCGCTGGCGACCGCAGTGGTCACCTCGGCGATGTTGCGCACCTGGCTGGTGAGGTTGGTGGCCATGGCGTTGACGTTGTCGGTCAGGTCCTTCCACGTGCCGGCGACGCCCTTCACGTTTGCCTGGCCGCCCAGTTTGCCCTCGGTGCCGACCTCGCGCGCCACGCGCGTCACCTCCGACGCGAAGGAACCGAGCTGTTCGACCATGGTATTGACGATTTTTCCGATACGCAGGAACTCACCGCGCAGCGGACGGCCGTCGATCTCCACCACCATCGATTGCGACAGGTCGCCCTTGGCGACGGCGCCGATGACGCGCGCGACTTCGGCGGTCGGTTGCACCATGTCGTCGATCAGCTCGTTGATGGCGCGAAGCTTCGTCTCCCAGCCGCCGCTGGCGCCGCGCACGCGGGCGCGCTGGCCGATTTTACCTTCTTTTCCGACAACCTGGCTCAGGCGTTCGAATTCCTGGGTGATCTGCTGATTGAGGCCGACGACCTCATTGAACAGGGTCGCGACTTCCTGGTCGATATGGTCGGAATCCTCGGACAGGCGGACGGTGAAGTCGCCGCGGCGCAAGGCGCGAAGCGCGGACACCAAGGTGCGGCGGTCAATAAATTCCCGGGGGGGTTGGGCGTTCACTTTTCGTCCCTCGTCAGCGTCTCCCCCCGCCCACGGTTTCGGCAGCCCCCCGGCAGCCTCGATTAACGTGTCATAGCAAAGCTTTGACCCTTGACACGCTTGTTTTTTAGAATGCCCCGTTAAACGTTACTGAAGTGTTGAAACTACAACTTAAGGTTTCGGTTCCGTAATCATGGCGAGTAGCGCGAAGCTGACCAGCCAATGCTCGCCCATATAGTCACTGGCGAGATGCGGCAGGGCTGCTGCGATATGCTCATCCGCGGTCCTCGCCGCCAGGGCCGCGCAGTCGCCGCCGAGCAGTGGCGCGATCGATCGCCAGCACCAGGCGCGGCTGAGGTTGAGGCCGTCCAGATGGGCGATCTTGCCGTCGCTGCGGTCGCTGACCGTTGCCGGGACGAACAGGGTTCGCGGTTCGCCCTGACTGACACGGGGCAGGAAAGTTGCGAACCAGGACTGGAAGTGCTCGGTTGGAAGCACTCGCGCCATGCATTGGGCTTCGATGAGCGCCGGCGAGAGAAACTCATCGCCGCCGGGCTCCCAGGCTTGGCAATCGCGGTCATTGGAGAATTTCTCGACGGCCCAGCCGCGGATAGCCACGGCGAGCTCCTGGTCGAATTGTTCCGCCCATTCGAGCGACAGGATCAAGGCGAAGGCGGTGTTAAAGTGGGTCCCAACGCGGATTGGATAGGTGAGCTTTGCTAAATAGACTCTGAGGCGCTCGGCGAAGGCGTGGGCGAGTGGCCGGAGCTCGGCGGCCCATTCGCGATCTTCGTGTCGCGATGCTTCCAAGTGAAGGTAGAGAAGCCAGCCCCAGCCATAGGGCCGTTCGAAGCCGGCGGCCAACGGCCGGTCGAGAAATGCCAGTTCGGCCGCGACCTTGGCGGTGGTAAAGCTTTCGTCGACCAGCGCGGCGACTGCGGCGGATTCCTCATTCGCCGAAAACAACCTGTGCAGCGTCAGTAGGCTCCACCAGCCATGGACGCAGCTGTGCCAGTCGAAGCTGCCGTAGAAGATCGGGTGCAGAAGGCGGGGCGGGGCCAAATCCTCATCGCCGGACAGGACCTGGTCGAGCTTGTGCGGATATTCGCGCGTGACATGACCCAAAACGATCGTCACGAACCGGGCTACAAGGTCGGCGTCGAGCATCATCGGAACGCCAGGAAATAGACAAGAAGGATATTGACGGCGAGCAAAGGCAAAGCCGTCGCCACTTGGGCGCGGATCACGCCATATTGGTCCTTGAGCTCGAGCAGCGCCGCCGGGACCAAATTGAAGTTGGCGGCCATGGGGGTCATCAAAGTCCCGCAGAACCCGGCGAGCATGCCGATCGCACCGACAATCGCCGGGTCGCCACCATAGTGCCTGATCAGCAGGGGCACGCCAATTGCCGCGGCCATCACCGGGAAGGCGGCGAAGGCATTGCCCATGACCATGGTGAAAGTGGCCATGCCGAGCCCGAAGACGACGACGGTCAGGAAGACGCTGCCCTCAGGGATTACCATCTGCGCGAGCGAGCCGATGGCATCGCCGATGCCGGCGGCAGCGAACAGTACGCCCAGCGACGCCAGCATTTGCGGCAGCACGGCTGCCCAGCCGATGGCGTCGATCAGCCGCCGGCCTTCTTGCAATGGGGCGATGGCCGGAGGTTTCAACCAGGCGAAGATGACAGCAAGCGCCATGAGCACGCCCAGCCCTAAAAAGACGTAGGTCTCACGCTTTGCTTCGATCCAGCCCGCGGACCCGAGCGGCGTGTAATTGTAGAGCAACGTGCCAACGAGGGCCGTCACCGGAATGATCAAGGCTGGCAGGAACAGCCTGTTGCCGAGCCGGTCCGACCATTGTTGCCGTTCGCTTTCGCTGGTCGTCGGCGGATGGCTGCGGCCGATGAAGCCGAAACCGGCGAGGCCGGCGAGACCGAGGACCAGCAAGCCGTTGCCGACATCGCCGATCCAGTCGCCGCCGAGCAGGCTCAGCGCCATCAATCCCCAGAAAGCGGCATTGCCGAAACGCTTTGGATTCGCTTGATCGAGCGCGGACAGCAAGGCGAATGCGCCGAACATCGAGCCGGCAAGGGCATAAAGCCAGTGAAGCGTGATCATCGATCATCCTCCCCACGATTTCGGGGGGAGGGGAACCGCACGGAGTGCGGTGGAGGGGTTCTGGCCGCATCGGTTAGAACCCCTCCACCATGCTGCGCATGGTCCCCCTCCACGGCAAATGCCGGGGAGGATGTTCGCAATCGCCGGTCGAACAATAGCAGTCGCGTCCCGTGGATCAGGAAGGCAGCAATCGCCGTCGGGATCGCCCACAACGCCAGTTCCAACGGTGCCAAATTATAGCCGTAGGTGGAGAGAATCTGCTGGATGAGGACGATCGAGCCAATGGCGATGAAAATATCCTCACCGAAGAACAAGCCGATGTTGTCCGTAGCAGCGGCATAAGCCTTTACTTTTTCCTCTTCGGTCTCCGTCAGATCCCCGTGCTGCTTCTCGGCGGCGGCCAGCGCCATGGGCGCGACCAGGGGCCGCACGGTTTGCGGGTGGCCGGCGGTCGACTGGAGGCCGATGGCGGAGGTGATCTGGCGATAGCCGAGGTAGAGGATCAGCAG
The DNA here is from genome assembly GCA_046734995.1 of Pseudomonadota bacterium. Classification (GTDB taxonomy): domain Bacteria; phylum Pseudomonadota; class Alphaproteobacteria; order Sphingomonadales; family Sphingomonadaceae; genus Sphingomicrobium. Next base: position 5,339 of record JBKPSK010000085.1, on the reverse strand, counting down.
CCTGCCGGTGGTGGCGTTCTTCATGCTGCGGATGACGGCCGCGGCCCGCTGCTGCAGCCCGAAGCGCTCGAGCAGGCCGATGACGGGCAGGACGATCCAGACGATGGCGATGATGCGGTTGTCGTTGAACGCCTTGCCGAAGGTAGCGATGACCTCGACCGGGTCCATGCCGGCAATAAGCCCGGTGGCGATGGCCGAGGCGGTGACGACCAGCATCGGATTGAGCTTCAGCGCGAAGCCGATGACGACCAAGGCAATGCCGATCAGCGGCCAGTAATTGATCATTGCGTCATTCCGCCTTGAAATCGATGGGATAGGAATGATGCTCGTGTGCGATCAGCCAATCCCCGTCTTCCTTGCGCAATCCGAGAGTCAGGCGGCCTTGAGTATCGCCGATCCGGAAGATTGCATGGGCAAAGGCCACATCTTCGCCGGCCACGACCTGCAACTCGGTAACCTCGAAGGAGCCGGGGCCTCCGCGGTTATGCTCAAAGAATAGCTCCCAAGTCTTGCGGTACTCGCCGATACCCTTGGATTGAATCGGCAGGGGGACGTCGAACATTACGATATCCGACGAATGATTGGCGACCGCGCCATCCAGGTCCTTGGCGCGGACTGCGCTGGTCCAGTCGCCAATCAGCGTGCGGATTCGGGTTTCCTCCTCGGTCATTGCTGCGCTCCTCTGTTTGCTCCGTCCTGCACGGGTCCATAACCGCCGCCGCCGGGCGTCTCGATGATGAAGCTGTCGCCGGCGGCGACGTCGGCCGATTGCGTCGCGGATAGCATCTCGATCGTGCCGTCCGTCCGCTCGACCCAGTTGCGGCCGGGCAGGGCATCGCCGCCGCCGTTAAGGCCGCTGGGCGGCACCCGCCGGCGATTGGCGAGGATGTTGGCGCGCATCGGCTCCAGGAATGTGACCTTGCGGACCACGCCGTCGCCGCCCTGGTGCACGCCCTCGCCGCCCGAACCGCGGCGAATCGCGAATTCCTCCAGCCACACCGGCAGTCGCGTTTCCAGGATCTCGGGATCGGTCAGCCGGCTGTTGGTCATATGGGTCTGGACCGCGCTCGCCCCGTCATGGTCCGGCCCGGCGCCGGCGCCTCCTGCGATCGTCTCGTAATATTGGTAGCGTTCGCTGCCGAATGTGAAATTGTTCATTGTCCCCTGGCTGGGTGCCAGGCGGCCGGTGGCGGCGAACAAAGCGTCGGTAACGACCTGGCTGGTTTCGACATTGCCTGCGACAACGGCGGCGGGGAAGGCGGGGTTGAGCATCGAACCTTCGGGCACGACCAGCCGGATGGGCCTTAGGCAACCGTCGTTCAGGGGAATGACGTCATCGATGAGGGTGCGCACGACATAGAGCGAGGCGGCGCGGACAATTGAGAAGGGCGCATTGAAATTGTCAGATAGCTGGTCGCTGGTACCGGTAAAATCGAAGGTCGCGGCGCGCGCCGACTTGTCGACGGTGATCTTCACCCGGACAAAGGCACCATTGTCCATTTCGTAATCGAACGCGCCGTCGTCGAGCCGGTCAAGGAGCCGCCGCACCGATTCCTCGGCATTGGCCAGCACGTGATCCATGTAGGCGGCCACGACGTGGGGACCGTAGTCGCGGGCGGCTTCGGCCAACGCCTCCGCGCCGCGCACGCAGGCGGCGAGCTGGGCCTTGAGATCGGAGATGTTGCGGTCCGGGTTGCGCGCAGGGTGAGCGCCGCCGGCCAGCAGTGCGCGGATCTCCGCCTCGCGGAAATCACCTTCGTCAACCAGCAATTCATTGTCGATCAGTACGCCTTCGTCCTCGATCGACTTGCTGTCCGGCGGCATCGAGCCCGGCGCTATCCCGCCGATGTCGGCATGGTGGCCGCGCGCCGCGACGAAAGCCGATGGGTCCTCCTCATCGCCGTAAAAAACCGGGACGATGACGGTTATGTCAGGCAGATGCGTGCCACCGCGATAAGGGTCATTCAGAACGTAAGCGTCGCCGCGCCTTATGCCCCGCCCATCGCGGCCGCCGCCGCGGCTGTCGACGATTATTCGGATGCTTTCGCCCATCGAGCCGAGATGCACGGGGATGTGCGGGGCATTGGCGATCAGCGCGCCCGAGGCATCGAAAATGGCGCAGGAAAAATCGAGCCGCTCCTTGATGTTGACGGACGTGGCGGTCGATTGCAGCGCAACGCCCATCTCCTCGGCGATGGCCATGAACAAATTGTTGAAAATCTCCAGCCGCACCGGATCGGCGTCAGTGCCGACGGCTCGCTGGCGATCAAGCGGGAGCGCGCGGGTAAGAAGCAACGTGCCGTCGCTCGCGCGCACGGCCCGCCAGCCTGGCTCGACGACCGTTGTCGATGAAACTTCGAGGATCAGCGCCGGACTGTCGACTGCCTGGCCATCGGCCAATTCATCGCGACGGAATGCGGTCCAGTTGCCCACCTGAATCGGTAAGGCACCAGCGCCGGGAGTTGACGGTGCGGCGAAGGCGGAGTCGGTGGCCGCGACCGCTTCGACTGACAGCGCCTCGACGACCGGCTCATCATCTTCGACATAGCCAAAGCGCTTGCGGTGCAGGGCCTCGAAGCCGTCACGCATCTGCCTGGGCTGTCCGATATCGACTTCAATCGTCGTGTCGCTGCCGGCGGCGCGCAGCCGGGCCCGGCGGCGAAATGTCACGCAGCCCGGGTCAACGCCCTGGTCGACAAGGTCTTGGCGAGCGACTCGCTCGAGCGCGCCGAGGCCGACTGCAAAATCCTCGCTCAGAGGTTTGAGCCAGCTGGCCTCGCGGATCGCCTTTACCTCTGCGAGCCCGATGCCGAAAGCGGACAGGACGCCCGCGAACGGGTGGATGAGGATGCGCTCCATGCCGAGCGCGTCGGCGACCTGGCACGCGTGCTGGCCGCCAGCGCCGCCGAAGCAGGCGAGCGTGTAGCGGGTGACGTCATGGCCGCGCGCGATGGAGATTTTGCGGATGGCGGCCGCCATGTTGTCCACCGCAATCTCCAGGAAACCTTCGGCGATTTCCCGTAGGGTCTTGGCGCCGCCGAGGCCGTCGGCAATTTCTTCAAGCCGTGCGCGGGACGCGTCGGGATCGAGCGCTTGATCACCTTTCGGGCCGAAGACGGCGGGGAAATGGTCGGCGTTGATCCGGCCGAGAAACAGGTTGCAGTCGGTGACGGTCAGCGGACCGCCGGCGCGATAGCAGGCCGGTCCCGGCCAGGCACCAGCGGACTCGGGGCCGACACGAAATCGCATGCCGTCGAAGCGGCAGATCGAGCCGCCGCCGGCGGCGATGGTGTGGATTTGCATCATCGGCGCGCGAATACGCACTCCCGCGACCATGTTCTCGTCGCCAAGCTCGAAATGGCCGGCGTAATGAGAGACGTCGGTCGAAGTGCCGCCCATGTCGAACCCGATCAGGCGCATCGGTTCATTGGCGGATCCGTGCGGCGCACTGGCGGCGACCATGCCGACGACCCCGCCCGCCGGTCCGGACAGGATTGCGTCCTTGCCGCGGAAGCCCCAGGCGTCGGCGAGGCCGCCGTTGGACTGCATGAATTGCAGCTTCGAGTCCGGGCCGAGGCCGGCGGCAACGACGTCGACATAGCGGCGCAGGACCGGCGAGAGATATGCGTCGACGACGGTCGTGTCGCCGCGTCCGATCAGCTTGATCAGCGGCGCGACCTCGTGGCTGACCGAGACTTGGGCGAAGCCGATTTCGCGGGCGATTTTGGCGATACGGGCTTCGTGATTCGTGAAGCGCCAGCCGTGGACGAGGATTATGGCAAGCGCATCGAACCCCTGGGCGCGCAAAATGTGCAGGTCGGCGCGGGCGCGCTCCTCGTCGAGCTTTCGGACGATCGATCCGTCGGCGGCGATGCGTTCGTCAATCTCGACCACCGTTTCGTACAGCATCGACGGGAGGACGATGTTGCGGGCAAAGATTTCGGGGCGTGCCTGGTAGCCGATGCGCAAGGCATCGCCGAAGCCGCGAGTGATGGCGAGCGCCAGCCGCTCGCCCTTGCGCTCCAGCAAGGCATTGGTAGCGACGGTCGTCCCCATGCGCACTTCGCTGACAGTGCCGCCCTCTGAAGCGAGGACACGGCTAATGCCTTCAAGCGCGGCATCCCCATATTGGCCGGGACTCTCGGACAGCAATTTTTCGACCCGGACGAGCCCATCCGAAGAATGGGCGACGATGTCGGTGAAGGTGCCCCCGCGGTCGATGGCGAAGGCCCAGCTGCGGCTCACGCGCGCTCCACGGCGGCGGCCTGGTGGTGCCGGCCGACGAGAAGGCAATCGGCGACCAGCCGCAGCGGAGAGATGTCGACGTCGCTCCGGCGATTGTCGATCAGGTCGACGAAATGGGCATAGATGGACGGATATTCGCCCATGCCCTCGCAGGATTGCCGGGCACCGTTGACGATCAGGTCGGCGCCGCCGCATTCAAGTCTGAGTTTCAAACCGTCCGTCGTCTCGACCGCGATTGTCCATTCCTCGCCTTGCGTCCGTCGCCAGTCTAGGCTGCAGGTCAGCGGCCCATCGGCAGCGGGGCTCGCCAGCTCAGCTTCGACGGCGATGGGCGTCTGGGCGTTTTCAGGCACTTGCAGATCTGCCGATTTGACGAACAGGGCGCCCGGGAAAATCGCGGTGACTATCGACAGCGCATTGATGCCGGGGTCGAAAACGCCGAAACCGCCAGGCTCCCAGATCCAATCCTGGCCGGGATGCCACTTGTTGACGTCCTCGTACCAGGTGATCCGCATTGCGGCGATACGCTTGCCGGAGAGCAGATCGGCGGCAGCAAGCACCGCCGGGTTATGGCGCGCATGCCAAGTGGCGAACATGGACACGCCGTCCCGCTCGGCGACCGAGCGAAGTTCCTGCGTTTCGCCCAATGTTTCAGTCGGCGGCTTTTCGAGCAGCACATGCAGTCCGGCAGCCGCGCATTGCGTGGCAATCTCCAGGCGCGGGCCGGGCGGAGTGGTGATCGCGACCGCCTCCAATCCCACGACCTCGCGGATCAGCTCGCGCCAGTCGGTGAAGCGCGGCTCCGGCCCGGCACCGCTGCGGCTCGAGGTGGCAAGCAACTTGAATCGCTCATTGCCCTCGATCGCCGGAACGTGCTGGTCAGCGGCAATCTTCCCGAAACCGATGATGGCGATGCCGATCGGCTTCATGCGGGCAGGGCCGCCACATATACGCGGGCATTCTCGCGAACTTCAGCGGGCGTATCGCCCGGCTTATAGATTCCGGATCCCAGGCCGAAGCCATTGGCGCCGGCCTCGAGCCAGGCCGCCATGAGGTCGGGTTTCATGCTGCCGACAATAAGTAGCGCAATGTCC
>JBKPSK010000084.1:0-5500 GCA_046734995.1 Pseudomonadota bacterium | reverse complement strand
GCTTTCCGTGCGGTCGACGATCCGGGTAAGATAGACACCCGCCTCGCCGACCAGCCAGCGGCCGAGCTCGATGATGAAACGGGTGGTTGCCAGCATCGGCGGGGCATCGCTCAATTGCTCGCCGAGCGAGGAGCCGAGCGCGACCACGTCGACTTCCTCGTCTCCGTCGAAATAGGGGATGCCGAAGCCACCGCCCAAATTGACTTCGGGCGGCTCGGCGCCAGCTTCCTTGGAGATTTGCGCCGCCAGCGCGACCGCCTGGCGGAAAGTCTCGGCCAAGGCGGTCCAGTCGAGGCATTGCGAACCGGCGTAGAGATGCAGGCCGCGCCACTCGGCATCGGCGTCGATCAGACCCCTGACGACCGCGGCAGCCCGGTCGTGGTCGATGCCGAAGGGCGAGGCGACGCCGCCCATCTTCATCCCCGCGCCCTTGAGCGCGAATGGCGGGTTGACCCTTACCGACAGGCGTGGGCGCCTGCCGAGGTCGCCGGCGATGCTCAGCGCCCGCGCCGCCTCGCCTTCGCTCTCCAGGTGGATCGTCGCGCCGTCCCTGATCGCGCGCTTGAGCTCGTAATCGGACTTTCCGGGGCCGGCGAAGCTGATCGCGACGGCATCGGCGCCAGCATCCTGGAGCGCTTCCAGCTCACCCACCGAGGCTATATCGAAGCCGTCGACATATTTGCAAAGCCATTCGAGCAATGGCGGATAAGGGTTTGCTTTCACGGCATAATGTAGCGCCACGCCAGAGGGCATGGCGGCCCGGAAACGGGCGATCTTGGTCCCGACGAGGTTATTGTCATAGACGAACAAGGGCGTGCCGCCGGCCTCGGCCACCAGCTCCTCGCAGTCCTGACCGCCGATCATCAGCCGACCTTCCGGACCGGCTTCGAACCCGTACGGAATCGGCCCCATCCCCTTCATCGCGGCTCCTCCTGCAATTGTGCCTGTATCGCGGTCCGGTCCAGCTTGCCATTCGGACCGACCGGAAGCCGGTCGCGCCAGATAATGCGTGTGGGCCGCATGAAGGCGGGCAATTCGGCGACAAGGAATGCCCGCAGCCGCTCTTTCGCCTCATCGCCGAGGGGTTCAGCGACCAGGACGATCGCCTGACCAAGCGTCTCGTCGGGAACGCCGAACGCTAATGATTGCGCGACTGCGCCGGAGGCCAGCGCCGCCTCTTCGATTTCCGTCGGGCTAACGCGATTGCCGCTGGTCTTGATCATGGCATCGGCCCGGCCCCGAAAGCGGATGAGCCCATCATCGCCGCGGACGGCGCGGTCGCCCGACCAGACGGCGGTACCGCCAAGCTTCGAGAAGATCGGCGCCGGCCGGAAGCGCTCGGCAGTCCGCGGCTCGTCGCGCCAATAGCCATGCGCGACCAGGGGGCCGGCGTGGACCAGCTCGCCTTCCTCGCCCGGCGCGGCCTCGCTGCCGTCTTCGCGCACGATCATTACCTCGGCGAAGGGGATGGCGGTGCCGACGCTGCCGGGTGCCTGGTCGACCAATGCCGGATCAAGGCTGGTCGAGCGGAAGGCCTCGGTCAGGCCGTACATCAGGTGCAGCCGCGCCCCGGGGAACAGCTCGCGCAGACGGCGAACCAGCGGCAATGGCAGATGGCCGCCGCTGTTGGTGAGAATCCTGAGGCTCCGGCCCTCGCCGCCCGACCAGTCGGCCTCGGCCAATTGGTGCCAGAGCGGCGGCACGCCGGCCAGCACGGTGACGTCATGACGCCGGACGGCGCGCAACACGTCTCGCGGCAGGAGATAGTCGAAGGCGATCGCACAGCCCCCCGCTGCCCAGGTCGAGAGCAACTGGCTCTGGCCATAGTCGAAAGCAAGCGGCAGGACGCACAGGGTCCGGTCCTGTGGGGTCAGGTCGAGATAATGGGCGACACTGACGGCGCCGAGCCAAAGATTGGCGTGGGTCAGCATCACGCCTTTGGGAAGGCCGGTCGAGCCCGAGGTGTAGAACAAAGCCGCGAGGCTGCCGGGATCCTGCGTCGACGCTGGCAGGAATTCGTCGCCATCGCGCCAGTCCTCGAGCGCGATCGCGGCCGTCTCGGCGCGGTCGCCTGCCGTCAGCGTCTCGATCCGGGCCCGGTTGGCGACGAGCAGGCGCGCGCCGCTGTCAGCGAGGATATGGGCTGCCTGGGCGCGGCGGAGCACCGGGTTGATCGGCACATGAACCAGGCCTGCCCGCGCCGCCGCCAAGGGTAGCACGCAGGCCAGCCGGGTCTTGCCCATCCAGCTCGCAACCCTGTCGCCGGGTGCGCAGCCGGCCGCGAGGAGTGCTGCCGCGATCCGGCCGACTTGCGCGTCTAGTTCGGCGCAGGAAATCGTCTCACCGTCGGCGACCAACGCCGGCGCGTCACGCTCGCCCCGCAGGGCGAGATGGTCGAGCGGGCGCGGCACGGGGTCGAGCGGGACCATGGATCATCGCCTACTGTTTCCCGCTGCGGCACGCAAAGCTTGCCGGTTTCTTGTTGCTGCACTAGGGCGCGCGGCCATGCAACAAAGGGCGCAAAACCCTGCCGAAACAGGTGACACGGCAGACATTGCCTTGCGGGGACTATTATCGGACGTCCTTGGCCTGGCGGAAAGCCGCGCCGCAGGCTTCACCGGCGCAACACCCCTGTTCGGCTCCTTGCCCGAATTCGACTCCATGGCCGTCGCTAATTTCCTTACCGAAATGGAAGAGCGGCTCGGCGTGCTGATCGAGGACGATGAGGTCGAAGCCGAGGACTTCATGACCTACGGTCGGCTCCTGCATTTTGTCCGACGCAAGATCCTGGGATCAGCCGCTTAACAGGGCACATGCGGCATCAATATGGGAATGCCTCCGATGCCGCACAGGACAAGCATCGCGAGAACCAGGCCAAGAGCGGCGCCGCCGCCGGCATGGCCGTAGCCGGCTCCCAAAACAGGCAGGGCCGCCGCGACGAGCGCAGGAGTGCGGATGAGGCCACCGCCTGGCAGGCCAGTTACGACGCCTGCATGGCCGGCTAGTTGCTGACCGGCGCCTGACGCCTATTCGGCCGCCAGCGCCTCATATTCCTGGGCGGCGAGGAACTTCTCGGCGTCGAGGGCGGCCATGCAGCCGGTACCGGCGGCGGTGACCGCCTGGCGGTATATCTTGTCCATGACGTCGCCGCAGGCGAAAACCCCGGAGACATTGGTGCGGGTCGTGCCGACCTCGACCTGGATGTAACCGTCCTTGTCGAGCTCCAGCTGGCCGGCGAACAACTCGGTCGCGGGCGAATGGCCGATGGCGACGAATGCCCCTTCAACCTCGATTCGCTGCAGCGCGCCGGTCTGCGTGTCCCTGAGCTCGAGGCCGGTGAGCGCTTCCGGCATGCCGCCCGACAGGAACTCGACCACCTCGGCGTTCCAGACGATCTTGACGTGTGGGTTGGCGAACAGCCGGTCCTGAAGGATCTTTTCGGCGCGCAATGAATCGCGGCGGTGGATCAGGGTTACGTCCTGGCTGTGATTGGTCATGTAGATGGCTTCCTCGACGGCGGTATTGCCGCCACCGATCACGGCGACCCGCTTGCCGCGATAAAAAAAACCGTCGCAGGTCGCGCAGGCCGAAGCGCCCCTGCCCTTCATATGCTCCTCGCTCGGCAAATTGAGCCATTTTGCCTGTGCGCCGGTAGCGATGACCAAAGTGTCGGCATGATAATCGGTGCCGTTGTCGCCTTTGACGACGAAGGGGCGACGCGAAAGGTCGACCTTGCTGATATGGTCCCAGACCATCTTCGCCCCGACGTGCTCGGCCTGGGCCTGCATCTCCTCCATCAGCCACGGGCCCTGAATAACGTCGCGAAAGCCGGGATAATTCTCGACGTCCGTCGTGGTGGTCAGCTGGCCGCCGGGCTGGATGCCCTGGACGACGACCGGCGCCAGGCCGGCGCGGGCGGCATAAATGGCGGCGGACATGCCGGCCGGGCCTGAACCGAGAATCAGCATTCGAGTGGAGACAATGTTGGTCATGCCGCCCACTTAAGAGGCTGGCGGCTGGCCCGCAACGGGGTCAGGCCGCCGTTCGACCGCGCGCGAAATGGGCAATCAACGCCACCACGGCCGCGATGAGCAGGAGATGGATGACGAAGCCTGTAACCTTGAAGGCAAACAGACCCAGCAGCCACAGGACAATGAGGATGATGGCGATGGTTGCAAGCATGGGGGGTCTCCCTTGTCGCGGGACAAATGCTTACATGGCGCGCCCGTTCCGTTGGTGCTTAATCGGTCGCGCGAGCTACTTACGGTCGAGAATCACCTTCATTTGCGCGATTTCCGATGTCTGCGAGGCGATGATTCCCTGACAGAGGTCGAGGATCTCGGGATCGCGGATGCGGGAGCGTTCGCACATCAGCACCGCGCCCGAATGATGGGGAATCATCGAGCGCAGGAACTGCTTGTCGTCGATCAGCGCCTGTGTCCGCATTCCGGCAAGGGAGAGAATGAACGTCAGGGCGAACCCAGCATACAGGACCATATTCAGTCGCCGGTTCGGATACATGGCGCGCATCATCCACAGCATCAGGATCGCCATGGAGGTCACCATCATCAGCGTCATGTAGAGGTTGTTGAGATTGTTATAGAGATCGGCCGTCGTGTAGATCATGGTGTACATAACGAAATACATGACGATGCCGCTGGCGATGAGGTTCAGGGCGAGCATCCCGTAGTGCGTGCGGACCATTTCCTGGCTCATCCCGCCATGTTCATGTTCCTCGTGCATATCGACCTCCTCAGCAGTGCAAGTTACCCGATTCTCCTCAGTGCGCGTGCGGCTTCGCAGGATCGTCGTGATGCGTCGCCACGCCCTTCATCATCTCGTCGTGTTCCGCTGGAGCGCTTGCGATGGCGGCCTGGTATTGTTCCGGCGACATGCTTGGCAGCTGGCGGACGAACGCTACCATGTCCCAGATCATCTCATCATTATGAGTTTTTCCCCACGCGGGCATGGCGCTCAGCTTGACCCCATGTTTGATGATCCAGAATTGCTGTTCCGGAGTCCGGTCGGTCACACGTGCGAGCTCGGGAGCCGCCGGATAAAGCCCTTGGGCCATCTCCGACTTGGGAAGGCCGGGGCCGAGATGACAGCCGCTGCACATCTCCGTGTACAGGCCGGCCCCGGTTGCGATCCGCTTTGGCTCGGTTAGGTCGGCGGGGACTGTGGTGCCGCGCGCATAATTCGCGATCGCCCGCTCGCGAAGCTGGTCGAGCGTGCCGTACACCAACCCGGAGTGCGGCGCGTCGGCACCGATATTGTAAACCCCGGCATAGATGAAGATGCCGGCGAACGCCGCGACCGTTAGCAGCAGTACCAAAACGAATGCCATGCTCGGCAGATGGCGTTTCAGGTCGAAGCGCTTTCCGTCAGCCATCCTGCATGCTTCCCTATCTGCTCGCAGCGGCTGACGACCAGTGGATGTGGACGATCTTCCATCCCGATCCGCCGCGTTTCAGGACCATCGTCTCGGTCGTCGTTCGGT
>JBKPSK010000083.1:0-2674 GCA_046734995.1 Pseudomonadota bacterium | reverse complement strand
CGATGAGGGTGCCGTAACAATCGAAGCTCAGCGCTTCGAAATCGGATAGCTTGCTCATTCGACGGTCACGCTCTTTGCCAGGTTGCGGGGCTGGTCGACGTCGGTGCCTTTGAGCACTGCCACGTGATAGGCAAGCAGCTGCACCGGCACAGCATAGACGATCGGCGCGATGAGCGGGTGAACCTCGGGCATTTCGATCGTGGCGATGCAGCCCTCGCCCGCTTCCTCAATGCCCTTCGCGTCGCTGATGAGCACGATCTTGCCGCCCCGCGCGCGGACTTCCTGCATGTTGCTCACGGTCTTCTCGAAGAGCGGGCCGGACGGCGCGAGAACTATAACCGGCACATTGTCGTCGATGAGCGCGATCGGCCCGTGCTTCATCTCGCCGGCGGCATAGCCTTCGGCATGGATGTAGCTGATCTCCTTAAGCTTGAGCGCCCCCTCCAGCGCCATCGGGAAATCGGGCCCGCGGCCGAGGTAGAGCACATCGCGGGCCGGGACGATAAGGTGCGCCATGGCGGCGATGTCCTGGTCATGGGACAGCGCAGCGTTCAGCGCGGCCGGCGCCTCCTGCAGATGCGCGACGATCTCCTTCTCCTCGTGCGCGCTGAGCTTCCCCTTCGCGCAGGCGAGGTTGGTCGCCAGCGCCGCCAGCACCGCCAGCTGGCAGGTGAAGGCCTTGGTCGAGGCGACGCCGATTTCCGGCCCGGCATGAGTCGGCAGAAGCAGGTCCGCTTCGCGCGCCATCGAGCTGGTCGGGACGTTGACGACGACGGCGATGGTCTGGCCCTCGGCGCGCGCATGGCGCAGTGCCGCAAGCGTGTCAGCGGTCTCGCCCGACTGGCTGATGAACAGCGAAATTCCGCCCTTCTCCAGCACCGGGTCGCGGTAGCGGAATTCAGACGCGACATCGATATCGACGGGCACACGCGCGAATCGCTCGAACCAATATTTGGCGACGAGGCCGGCGTAATAGGACGTGCCGCAAGCAACGATGGTGACGCGGTCGACGCTCGCTAAATCGAAGTCGAAGGCGGGCAACGCCACCTGGCCTTCGAACGGCCGGACGTAGCTTTGCAGCGTCTGGGCGACGACGATCGGCTGCTCGAAAATCTCCTTGCGCATGAAATGGGCGTGGTTGCCCTTGTCGATGCGGTCGGCCGAGGCGCCGGAGTGGACGATCTCGCGCTCGACCGGCTGGTTGGCGCGGTCGAAGATCTGGACGTTGTCGCGGCGCAGCACAGCCCAGTCGCCTTCCTCCAAATAGGCGATTCGCTGGGTGAAGGGCGCCAGCGCCAAGGCGTCGGAGCCGAGATAATTCTCGCCGTCGCCGTAACCTACCGTCAGGGGCGAGCCCATGCGGGCGCCGATGATCAAATCGGGGTCGTCGCGGAACAGGAAGGCAATGCCGAAGGCGCCGTGCAGGCGCGGGAGGACGGCGGCGACCGCATCCTGCGGCGAGGCGCCGCGCTCGATCTCGCGGGCGACCAGATGGGCGACGACCTCGCTATCGGTTTCCGACTGGAACTGACGCCCCTCGGCCAGCAGCTCGTCGCGCAGCGGCTTGAAATTCTCGATGATGCCATTGTGGACCAGCGCCACCGGCCCGGCGATATGCGGATGGGCATTGCCGACCGTCGGCGCGCCATGCGTCGCCCAGCGCGTATGGGCGATTCCGACGTCGCCGTGGAGCGGTTCTGCAGCCAGCACCCTGGAGAGATTCTCGAGCTTGCCCTCGGCGCGCCGGCGCTCGATCTCCCCGTCATTGACGGTGGCGATGCCGGCGCTGTCATAGCCGCGATATTCGAGCCGCTTAAGGCCGTCGAACAGCCGCTGGGCAACCGAAGTCTTGCCGATGATCCCGACAATTCCGCACATTATCCCGCTGCGTCTTTCTTCGCTTGCTGGCGCTTGCGGAAACGGGCGGCCCAACCGGCAAGGCCCTTCTGCTCGCCACGCGCGACCGCCAGCTCATCGGCGGCGACGTCCCGGGTGATTACGGAGCCGGCGCCGATGATCGCGCCCTCGCCCACGCTGACTGGCGCGACCAGAGCCGTGTTGGAGCCAATGAAGGCGCCCTCGCCGATCTCGGTCCGATATTTTCCGAAACCGTCGTAATTGCAGGTGATCGTGCCCGCGCCGATATTGGCTTTGGCGCCGATGTCGGCATCGCCGATGTAGGACAGATGGTTGGCCTTGGCGCCCGCCCCCAATCGCGCTTTCTTCACCTCGACGAAATTGCCGACCTTGGCGCCCCCTTCCAGCACCGCGCCCGGCCGCAGCCTGGCGAACGGCCCGACTTCGCAGCCGCTGGCGATGGTCGCGCCCTCAATGTGGCAGAAGGCGCGGATGGTCGCGAAATCCTCGATGACGACGCCGGGGCCGAAGACGACATGCGGTTCGATGGTCGAATCGCGGCCGAGCCTGGTGTCGTGGCTGAACCAGACGCTCTCCGGGTCGACCAGGGTCGCGCCTTGCTCCAGCGCCTCCTCGCGCCGCCGCCGCTGCCAGTCGAGCTCGAGATGGGCGAGTTCGGCGCGGCTGTTGACGCCGGCCGTTTGCCAGCTGTCGGTTTCGACGGCGACCGACGCTCGGCCCTCATCCGCCGCGACCATGACAATGTCGGGCAAATAATATTCGCCGGCGGCATTGTCATTGCCGACCTTGGCCAGCC
>JBKPSK010000082.1:0-10091 GCA_046734995.1 Pseudomonadota bacterium | reverse complement strand
TCGATGCCCGCGGAGGGCGTGGCGGTGGCGGGGGCGGTCGCGGCGGCGGCGGCTTCAGCCGCGGCGGTTCGAGCAGCATGAGCCGCGGTGGCGGCTTCGGCGGCGGCAGCCGCGGCAGTTACGGCGGCGGGAGCCGCGGCGGCTACAGCGGAAGCCGCGGCGGCTATGGCGGCGGTAGCTACGGCCGTGGCGGCGGTTACGGTCAATCCGGTTTCAGCCGTGGAGGCAGCTATAGCCGGCCTTCGGGCGGATATAGCCGGCCGACGACCAGGCCCGGCGGCAGCGGTGTTGCATCAAACCGGCGGGGCAGTGTTGGCGGCGTCGGCGGCGTTGGCGGAGCCGGCAGGCCCGGCGGCGTCGGTGGCGTTGGCGGAGCCGGCAGGCCCGGAGGGGTCGGCGGCGTTGGCGGAGCCGGCAGGCCCGGAGGGGTCGGCGGCGTCGGTGGTGTTGGCGGCGCAGGCGGCGTTGGCGGCGTTGGCGGTGTCGGCGGCGCTGGCCGGCCAGGTCAGCGGCCGGGCCAGGGCGGTGGAATCAGCAACAGCGGCAACCGGACCAATACCGGCAATATCAACACCGGCGACATCAACGTCGACAATGATTGGGGCGGCGATTGGGACGGCTGGGGCGATTATCCGCTGGGCGCGGGGATCGCCATCGGCGCCATGGCCGGATGGACCGCGGCGGCGATCGGTTCCGCTTATTACGCATTGCCCGGCGGCTGCTCGCCTTACGCATATTACGGCTACAATTATTACAATTGCGGCGGCGCCTATTATCAGCCGCAATATGAGGGAGATACGGTCGTCTACGTGACGGTGCCGGATCCAAGTACGCAGGGCGTGCCGCCGCCGCCGCAATGACGGAGCGACGCGGGGTGACGGCGGAGCCCCGCTCCGCCGTCTGCCGCACCATTCCATGCACTTCAGGCCGGGGGCTCAATCATGTCCGCAAATGCTGAGGTCCTGATGCCCGCTTCGGCGGAAGCACCCTCCGACCGGCAGCGGCTGTTCCTGCGCTATTACACGGGCACCCTGATTGACCTGGTCGTGCTCGGGCTGTTCGCGGAATTCTCGGACAGGGTCTACGTCGACAAGTTCAGCACGGCGCTGTTGGCCGCCATCGTGCTTCAGCTTCTCCTGAAGGCCACCATCGCCGTGGAGCATCGGGTCCTCGACCGCTTCAAGGGCAAGACCGGTGCCTGGTGGAAGACCCTGAAATTCTTCGTCGCATGGGTGATCCTGTTCGGATCCAAGTTCGTGATCCTGGAAGCCTTGTCCTTCGCGTTCGAGGAGGACGTGAGTTTCGAAGGGATTTATCACGGGATCGTCTGGCTGATCATCGTCGTCGTGGTGATGGTGATCGTCGAAGAGCTTGTCGTCCGGCTCTATCGCAAGCTCGCTTGACGCCCTGCGTAGAAAACCCCGGATTCCTCAGGGTTTGTGCCTAATGAACGATGCTGGCGCATGCCGGATAAGCGGGCCGCCGCGCAATGGCGGCTCCATTCGCGTATCCGTTCGTTAGCGAGGCGAGACTGGTCGTTGGTCCGGCCAGCTCAACAACAGAGGAGTAGGAAATGCACCTACCAAACAAAAGCATCGCGACCGCCGGCCTGGCGATCATAGGCGCGCTGAGCCTCAGCGCCTGCGCCACCGAAGGGTATGTCGACAAGCATATAGCCGTAGTGAACGATCGCATCAGCGCCCTCGAGGCGCGCGTGACGCAGGTCGACGGCACGGCGCAGCAGGCCAACTCTGCGGCCCAGGCCGCCGCCAGCGCCGCGCAGAACGCGAACCAGCGGCTCGATGCCCTGACCGCGCGTGTCGATGCTATCGAGCAGCAGCTCGCCTCGAAGCGTCCGCGGAACTGATTTCCCTGTCGCGGAGTTCGTGCGGCGAGCCCGCCGGACTTCGCGGCAAAAGGGGCGTTTGTTTTTAGGTAGCGAGCCTGCTTTGATGCGCCACCGCGCGATGATTTTTTACGCTGCTTTCGCGGCTGCAGCCCTTGGGTCGGCGTCGCCCGCGGCTGCCCAAGTCCCGCCGCCGCCGTCCGAGGCCCTCGCCACCGTGGCGGGTTGGGTAATGACGTCCCAAGACAATGGCGGCTTGCCGTACATCGTGATCGACAAGGTCGGAGCCGAATTGTTTGTCTTTGATGGACTCGGCCAGCTCGTGGGGCGAAGCCCGGCCTTGATCGGCGCCGCCAAGGGCGATGATTCAGTGCCGGGGGTTGGTGACCGCGAGCTTTCCAACATCCCCCCGGCCGACCGGACGACGCCGGCCGGCCGATTTGTCGCCAGATTCGGTCCCGCTGTCGGCCACAAGAAAGTCCTCTGGGTGGATTTTCCAAGTGCGGTTTCGCTGCACGCCGTGGTGACTGCTAATCGGAAGGAGCACCGGCTCCAGCGGCTGCGCTCGCCGACGCCGGAGGACAATCGCATCACCTACGGCTGCATCAATGTCCCGGCTGCCTTTTACAATGAGGTGGTCCGGCCGCTTTTCACGGACACCAACGGGATCGTTTACATTCTGCCCGAAGCGCGCTCGCTGAACGAGGTTTTCTGGGCTACCCGACCTCAGGCTGAATCAGCCGGCCTCTGACACCGTTCCCCTGACTTGCGCGTCGCTCACTCCGAGATTCACCCGATATCGGGCGCAATGCGCTTCGGGCTATCGCGGCCTCGAGGTCCCCTCCCCCCGGCGACCTCGTGCGAGGCCTGCAGGCTGGTCGTTCCCTCCACGCCTGCGGACCTCGCCTGTCGTTTCCGCTCAATGGGAAAAGACGGCCCGGCGGCGATCGGCAACGGCCATGTCGCTACTGTCCATCAAAGCGCCGAGGGAGGTGCCGTGGCCCGGCCGCAGCCAATGGCTGAGATCCCTGCCCAGCAGCGTGCCGAGGCGATCGATTTCGTCTTCGAACTGACGGCAGATGCGAATTTGCAGGTCCTGGCTCAGCGGCTCCGGCGGTAGCGAGACCCGGTTCCAGGCAAGCAATCTCTTACGCAGCGACAGCACGGCGCTGGGAACCTTGCGCGCCGCCTGGTCGTCGAGATCGCAGACCCGCTGCCGGAACTTCTCGCCGGCGACATACTCCCTGACCGCATTGGGCGGCCGCTTGAGCATCCGCTGCAGCCAGCGAATCCGGACCTTTTTCCCCGAACGCCGCGGCGTGAAGTCGGTCCCGGGCACCGCCTCGAGGCCGAGAAAGTCCATGAACGCATGATATTGGCCGGCCGGATCGGTCGCCAGATCGTCGAACAGCACGACCTGGCAGCGCTCCTTTCCGACGGTCGCGAAGAGCCGTTCGAGATGCGTGGCGAAGCGAGCCGCCTGGTCGTAGCGCAGCCAGCGCGGGTCGGCACAGCCGCGGGGAATCCTGCGGCCGGCCGCGCGGTCGGGAACCGCCGCCCAGGCATCGGCAAAATCCGGGAGGTTCTCGTCGCCGATATAGATCAGCCGCTGGTGCAGAGACGGCAGCATCGTCAGCGGATCGCGCAGGGCCACGACGAAGCGGGAGTCCGGCCACAGCCGCAGGATCGGCTCCAGCTGCTCCGGCGTGTATAAATAGGTGACCGATGCATCGGCCCCGATGCGGCGGCCAGATTCGCGACGATAAAAGCGGCGGAGATATTCGCTTTCGACTTGCTGGCGCAGTTGTTGATCGCTCAAGCCGCGCAAGTCGTTCTGGGCGAAGAAGTGGGGCTCCTTCACCAAAGGGAAGCTGACAGCCGGATGGTTGTTCAGGAATTGCGCTAGCGTCGTGGTGCCGCAGCGAGGCGCGCCGACGATGAACACGAACCTGTCGAAGTCACTAACGCTGACCATCACCCATCTCAGTGGAATTGAATCCGCGGTCAGTCAACGAGGGCCGACCCGCGCCGGTGCGACCGAGCCCTTCTTCCTGACCACAACCCTATAATACGGTCATTGTTGCAAATGCGCGGCGCTGGTCAGAACGCGCACCGTCACCTTGCGGGCGCCCTGCAAGGTCGAGGCATCGGGCTTGGCGACCGGAATATGCATTTCACCCATGGCCGAGGCGCCGAGCACCTTTCCGGGCAGCACCTTGCCGCTCTGCTTGATGTAATTGATGACCGCCTGCGCACGCCGATTGCTCAGCTTTTCATTGGCGGCCGCATTGCCCCGCGGATCGGCATAGCCGAGCACCGAGATGACATAGCCCTTGATGCCCGCCGCTTTCTCGGCGATGGCCACCAGTCGCCGCTTGTCGTCGGGGGAGATCACCGCGCTGCCCGTCTTGAAATAGATGTTCTCTTCTGCGCGGACGTCCCAATTGCCCATCTTCGAATAAGCGGAGCGGAGCTCGGCTTCGCGCCGGGCGGTTTCCTGGACGCCGGCCTGGATCTGGGCCGCGGTCTTGTAATCCTTCGCCTTGTAGTCGACCTCCCTGGCTACAACCTGACCGGAGGAGGTGTCCGCCTCGATCGTCACCGGCAAACCGGGGATCAAGGCGCTCACCGGAACGACCTCCTTCTGGCCTCCGAGCGCACCTGAGATGGAGCGCACCCGGGTGTCGGCCGGCAGGATGATGGTCTGGTCACCTGACGGCGTCTTGATCGTCAGCTGGCCGTTCCGGTTGGTGACGACAATGCCCCGGATTTCCTGCGTCTGGGCGAGCGCAGGCGCTAAATAAAGCGCCGCTGCGCCTGCGCCGACGATCAGCATCCGGATTGATCGAGGTGCCATGACTGAGCCTCCTTTGAATTGCGACTGCAAGGACCCGAGCCGGGCCCATCCGCGCTTTGGTTATGCCCCGCTCAAGCGGTCGACCATCGGGGAAAACCCGGCGTCGCGAGGGTGTGGAACGGACCTGTCTGGCGTACGTGCGGCCTGCACCGGCGGCGGGACATTGCGGAATTCACGTAGGGGGTAACAGCAGCTTGCCGAGCGGTTTTTCGGCGCGCAGGATGCAGCGTCGGATCATTGACGCCGGCGCGAAGGCCCGTCTCGCCTTCCCCAGACCCCCCGGGGCGGGCCTTCAAATTTCCGACGGCCGGCGATTCACGGCTGTCGGCAGTCCGTTTCACCCAGGTTCAATAGTTGGGAGCAAGTCCCAGTCTCTCGCGCTCCTCTTGCTGCGAAGTGAGGTGTGATGAGCAAACACAGCGGAACTGCCATTGCGTCGACTGCTGTTCGCCAAGCCGATGCCACGCGAGTGGCGCAATCGGTGCGCAGTGATTTTTCCGACCTTGTTGCAATCTTCGACCGGCACCTGGGCAGCCTGCCCGACGCCGATCGCCAGACCCGATTGCACGCCGCCAGGGGCAAGGCCGCGGCCAAGCACGGCCTTCAACTCAGCCTGGACCTGATTGAGGCGCTGCGCCGTTAGCTGGATCCCCTCGACCGCTGTCCCCGCCCCGTCTCAGGGTTTCCGCCGATGGACTTGGGCAGCGTTTGAGCGGGAATTAGCCGCTGTCCTTTCAGGCAGGAGGAAGTGGTGAAACGCCACCGGCTTTTCATGGCCGCGGTCGCAAGCGCGATGCTGCTTGCCGCCCCCGTCGGCGCCGCCAAGCCGCCGGATACCTGGGACGGGCTGGTCAGGGTCGCGGCGAAGCGGCTCGACCTCGCCTATCTTCAGCCGGGCGCCGATTTCCGTGGCTACACCAAGGTGATGCTCGATCCCACGGAAGTCGCCTTCGCCAAAAACTGGCAGCGCGACTACAATTCTTCGAGCAGCCGCAACCTGTCGGCACGCATATCCGACCGCGACGTCCAGGAAGCGATCGTCAAAGGCGTCGCCGCATCCAATCAAATCTTCGCCGAGGCATGGACCAAGGGCGGCTACCCCGTTGTCAGCGAGCCCGGCCCTGACGTCCTGCGAATCAAGACCGGCATTGTGAATATCACGGTCAATGCGCCGGACATGCCGTCGGCAGGGCGGTCTCATAGTTTCGCGCCTGAGGCGGGCCAGGCCACCTTCTTCGTCGAGGCGCGAGATTCCCTGACTGGAGCTTTGCTCGGCCGTGCCGTCGATCAGAGATACGCCGGCGACGTCGGCGGCAACTGGCGCACAAGCGTGTCGAACCGCGGCGATTTCCGCGACCTTGTCGAGAATTGGGCAAGGGACGGCGTGCGCGGAATCACCGAGCTGAAAGCCTTGTCGCCAATCCGGCCATAGCGAATGCAACAGAAAACAGAAAACGGGGAACCCACCATGTCCAGCAACAAATTCGCCTCGATTGTCGGAGCGCTCGTCTTCCTCGCACTGGCCGCTGGCGCTCTCTACCGCCTGCTCGTCGGTTTCCCGATCGTCATCGGCGGAATGCACGTTGGCCAGACTGCCAGTTTCTTCGCCCTGGTCGCTTTCGCAGCGCTCAGCCTGATACTTTTCCGCGGCGCAATGACGAGCCGCTAGCTTCATTCGAGGAGCCAGAAGATGGCCGACATGCCTGTCGCTAAATTGACCGTTGGACGGCTCATCGAGCTCATCCTGCCGCTCCTCCTGGTGACGATCCTGATCGTCCTGTGCATCCAATTGCTTGTGCCTTTCGTCGGGCTTCTGGTCTGGACGATCATTCTGGCGGTCTGCTTCTATCCGCTTCACCTCAGGCTCAAAAAGCGGATGAGCAATCGCATGTCGGCCATCGTCATCGGTCTGGGCTTATCGGCGCTTGTGCTGGTGCCGACGACGATTGCCGCGATGAGCGCCGCCAGCTCCATCCCCAAGGTCGTTGCCGCGATCCAGACCGGCGAGCAGCAGATCCCGCCGCCGCCGGCGCGGCTCCAGGGACTGCCGGTCATCGGCGAACGCGCGCATGCGATGTGGACTCAGGCCTCGACCGACATGCCTGCCTTTGCAAAGCAATATAAACCGCAGCTGGCGGCCTTCGCCAAAACGCTGGTCGGCTTTGCCGGCAGCCTGTTCGTGACCGTGCTGGCGATCGTCGCCGCCGTCATCTTCGCGGCGATTACCTTGGCTTATTCCGAAAGCGCCCGCGCCTTCATCGCAAACGTGTTCGCACGCATTACGGGGAGCCGCGCGAACGGCGAGCATTACATGAGTGTGATCGGGGCGACGATCAAATCGGTCGCCAATGGCGTCATCGGCGTCGCCTTCGTCCAAGCCTTGCTCTGCGGCATCGGGTTTTTCGTCGTCGGCGTGCCTGGCGCCGGGCTCTTGTCGATTCTCGCCATGGCGCTCGGGGTGGTGCAGATCCCGGTCGTCCTCGTTACATTACCGGCGATCATCTGGGCCTTTGCGGTCAAGAGCTCCACCGTCGCCATCATTTTCACCATCTGGTCAATCATCGCCGGCCTGAGCGACGCGGTGCTGAAGCCGATGATGATCGGTCATGGCCTCGAAGTGCCGATGCCTGTTATCCTCCTCGGAGTCATCGGCGGGGTCATGGCCTATGGCCTGGTCGGCCTGTTCATTGGCGCGGTGGTGCTGGCGGTGGGTTACGTGCTGTTCGTCGAGTGGTTGAGCGGTGCGCCCAAGGCGAAGCCGGCCGCCTAGCCGTCCTGCTTGCTGGAACCGAATGCCCCGATCAGGCGCGCGACCATGACCGCGAGGTACAGCTGCCCGCCGATGACTTCGAACGTGGCAACCCCCCGAGCCAGTTCCGAGCGCGGCAGGAAATCGCCATAGCCGAGCGTCGCCAGCGTGACGAAGCTGTAATAGATGGCGCTGGCCTCATTGATCTCGTCAGGGCCAGAGAAGCTGCCCGGCCAGATATATTCTATGGCCGAATAAATGATTCCGAAGAACAGGCCCGCCAGCAGGTAGGTGCTCAAGGCAGCGTAGACTGTTTCGTCATCGACGGTCTTGGCCTTCACCGCGAAGCGCAGCGCTCCCGCCGCGGCGAGCAATCCGGCCAGGCCATAAAGAGCGAGAATCGGTCCGGATGCATTGGGCAAATAGCCGCGTTCGGCTGCGAACCGGGCACCGGCAAGGACCAGGACGGCGCCTATGAGAATACGCCTGCTGTGCTTGGTCGCATTCGGCAGCACGGCGGCCAGCAGGCATGTCGCCAGCAGGACCCTCAAGGCCGATTGCGGCAGGCCGAATGTGTCGACAATCGGCATCGCCAGCAACATGAACAGCAACAAATAGAACAGGATCGCGTAGCGCGACCGCATATAGCCCTGCCAGAACGAGGTCTCGTGGATCGGGCGTCGGACCCTGGTGGCGTTCATGATCGTATCGCTCCGCCTCGCGGCCTGCCAGCGCAATACGGGTAACTGACTAGGCCTGCGGCCGATGGACGAGGCTGGCGGAGACGGAGGGATTCGAACCCTCGGTACGGGAATTCCCCGTACGGCGGTTTAGCAAACCGCTGGTTTCAGCCACTCACCCACGTCTCCGGCTGCGGCGAGCCGGCGATGTAGCGGAGCCTTAGCGCGGCATCAACCGCCCGCGAAGCGCCACCTGAGGGTTTCGGCGGCATGGAACGGGACGAGCCCATCGACCTCGCCGGGAACGATCTGCTCGACCCTCTCCAGCGTCACCGTTCCGTCGTTCAGCGGCAAACAATAGAAGCGGGCTCCATGCTCCGACGCGAAGCCTTCGAAACGGTCGAGCGCGCCCTCATCCTCAAAGACCGCTGCATAGCTTTCCAGTGCATAAGGAGCATTGAAGATGCCGGCGCAGCCGCAGGCCGATTCCTTGGCCGAGCGGGCATGCGGCGCGCTGTCCGTTCCGAGGAAGAATTTGGGAGAGCCCGAAACGGCAGCCTTGCGCACGGCCAGCCGATGCGCCTCCCTTTTGGCAACCGGCAGGCAGTAGAAATGTGGCCTCAGGCCGCCGGCGAAGATGGCGTTGCGGTTGATCTGCAGATGCTGCGGGGTGACCGTCGCGGCGATGGTCGCAGGGGCGTCGCGGACGAAATCCGCGGCCTCCGCAGTCGTGATATGTTCGAAGACGATCTTGAGGTCAGGGAAATCGTCGACCAGCGGTGCCAGCACCCGGTCGATGAACACTGCTTCGCGGTCGAAAACGTCGACGTCCGGGTCAGTGACTTCGCCGTGGACGCAAAGCACCATGCCGATTTCCTGCATCCGCTCCAGCGCGGGATAGATGTTGCGGATGGCCGTGACACCGCTGGCGCTGTTGGTCGTGGCACCCGCCGGATACAGCTTGGCGGCGATCCAGACGCCCTCCCCGAAACCGCGTGCCAGTTCCGCCGGGTCGGCCTCATCGGTAAGAAAAGCGGTCATCAGCGGCGTGAAGTCGCTGTCGGCTGCAGCGACGATCCGGTCGCGATAGTTTGAGGCGGCCTCGACCGTGGTCACCGGCGGCACCAGGTTCGGCATGACGATGGCGCGGGCGAACTGGCGCGCCGTCCAGGGCGCGACCCGATCCAGCATCTCCGTATCGCGCAAATGCACATGCCAATCGTCGGGCCGGCGGATGGTCAGGCTTTGCAAGCTCACGGCTGCGTCCCTAACTGAAGCGCATGCTCGCGACCACCCTTGCCGACCGCGCCATCATCCGCCTGTCCGGCGAGGATGTTCGCGGCTTTCTCAATGGCCTCGTCACGCAGGACGTGACGGGCAAGCTGCCGGTCTGGGCCGGGCTGCTGACGCCGCAGGGCAAGTGCCTGTTCGACTTCGTCGTCTGGGACGATGGGGACGATCTACTCCTCGATTGCGAGGCGGATGCGCTGGATGATCTCGTCAAGCGGCTCGCCGTCTATCGGTTGCGGCGGCCGATCCGCATCGAGCGCGACGACAATCTTGCCGTACACTGGTCGCCGATCGGTGAGGACGGCGATCTCGACCCCCGCCTGCCCTTGCTCGGCCGGCGCTGGCTCGGCGTTGCCGGCGAAGCCGCCGATGGCTGGCTCGAGCACCGGCTGCGGCTCGGCGTCTGCGAGGGCCGTGCTGAGCTCGGCGACCTGCTCTGGCTGGAATGCAACGCCGCCGAGTTGAACGGGGTCAGCTTCACCAAGGGCTGCTTCGTCGGCCAGGAGAATACGGCGCGGATGAACTGGCGGAGCAAGGTCAACCGTCGGCTGGTGGTTGTCGAGGGCGAGGGCGGCGAGCGGACGCGGATCGCCTACCCCAAGCTTGGCCTGGCGGTCGTCCATGTCCGCGCCAACGCCTTGCCGGACAATGCGATTCTGCCGGATTGGC
>JBKPSK010000081.1:0-23233 GCA_046734995.1 Pseudomonadota bacterium | reverse complement strand
TTCCTCGTCGCTGTCCTCGGCGCTCTCGACGATGTTGACGCCCATCTCGCTGATCGCGGACATGATGTCCTCGATCTGCTCGGACGACATCTGGTCCTGGGGCAGGGCCTCGTTCAATTCGTCGTAAGTGATGACGCCGCGCTTCTTGGCGCGGGCGATCAGCTTCTTCACGGACGCGTCGTTGAGGTCGATGAGGGGGGCGTCTCCGCCTTCAGCCTCGATTTCGGGGGTTTCGTTCTTTGCCATGTTAAATCGCCGCTTAATCGCTGCTGGCGAGTGACGCCAGCCTGTCCTTCAATCCCTGCCTCGCCTCGATCAGGCGCTGCTGTTCGCGGTAGGCCTCGTCGGTGAAATCCCGCTTGAGGCGTTCCGTTGCTTGTCCCAGGGCCTTTTCCACCTCGTCCGCTGCCGCAATGATCTCGACTGCGGCCGCAAGATCGCTGCGGGCGCGGCCGGGATCGCTGTCGCGGCGGGTGAAGGAAAAACCCATGGCGGAGCCGGGGGCCTTTCCGCCCGCCGCTCCGTCTGCCGCCAATATGGTGGCGAGGCCGTCACGATCAAGCGCCGCGCCGCTCATCGCCAGGTCAACCAGCCGGTCGCGCAGCGAGGCATGGCCGCGGTCGGGCAACGCCAGTTGCGCCAGCGCTTCGACATTCTCCTGCACTGCCTCGGGATAGAGCAGGAATCCGGCGAGCAAAGCCGAGGCGGTGGCGCGGTCGATGCCGGCGCTGCCGATGGCCCGCGCCGCCTGGCTGGCGGGGGGCTCGGGCGGCGTGAATCGGCCCTTCTGCCACTGGCCGCGTGGCATGAAGGGCCGGCGCTCTGGCTGCTGCGGCCGGAACTGCTTGTCGAAGCGGCCGAGCCATTCGTCGCGGTAAAGCTGGCGGACATTCGCGTCGCCGATCGACTGGGCGTGCTCCAATAGCCGCTGCCTGAGGCCCGCGCGCGCCTCGGGCGTGTCGAGCGGCGCCGCGTCCACCTCATGCCGCCACAGCCGGTCGACCAAAGGCTCGGGCAGCTCCAGCAGCGCCTCGAATGCCGCTTTGCCGCCTTGCCGGACGACATCGTCCGGGTCCTCGCCCGGCGGCAGCGCGACGAACCGGAGCGTGCGCTCGGGGCTGAGATGGGGGAGGGCGCGGGTTGCCGCTCGGATGGCGGCTTTCTGGCCGGCGCTGTCGCCGTCGAAGCAGCAGATCGGCTGGCCGTCGAGCCGCCACAGCCGCTCGATCTGATGGTCGGTCAGGGCCGTGCCGAGCGGCGCCACGACCTCGCCGATCCCGGCCTGGTCGAGCGAGATGACGTCCATCTGCCCCTCGACCACCAGGATCCGCTTCGCCGCCCGGCTCGCTGGCCCGGCCAAATCGAGGTTGAACAGGGTCCGGCCCTTGTCGAACAGCGGCGTGTCCGGTGAATTGAGGTATTTCGGCTCGCCCGGCCCCAGGATCCGGGCGCTGAAGGCGATGCATCGCCCGCGCTGGTCGCGGATCGGAAAGGTCAGTCGCCCGCGGAAGCGGTCGTACGGCTCTTTCCCTTCCTCCGGCAGGATCAGCAATCCCGCTTCAACCAGGCGTTCGATTCCGAACTTTCCGAGCGCTTTCTTGAGTTTTCCGCGCGAATCCGGCGCAAAGCCAAATCCGAACTTCTTCCTGGTCGCGTCCGAAATCCCTCGTTGCTCGAGATAGGTGCGCGCCGGGCCGCCCTCGACACCGTCCAGCTGCTCGACGAACCAGCGCGCCGCCGCTTCCATCACCTCGTAAAGACCCGCCGCCTGCTCGGCCTTGTCCCGCATGCGTGGGTCGGCCGCGGGAACGTCCATGCCAGCCTTGGCAGCCAGCTCCTTGACTGCATCCATGAACGGCAGGCCGCGGGCATCGGTCAGGAAGCGGATGGCGTCGCCATGTGCCCCGCAGCCGAAGCAATGGTAGAAATGCTTCTCGTCGTTGACGGTGAAGCTCGGCGTCTTCTCAGCATGGAACGGGCAGCAGGCCTTGTACTCGCGCCCCGCCTTGATGAGCTTCACCGACGGCGCGATCACCGCCGACAGCAGGGTGCGGGCGCGCAGTTCGTCGAGCCATTGAGGGGAAAGCGTCACGTCAGCAGCGATACCCCGCCGACTCAAGGCGCTCAACCGAGTCGGCCGATTTACCGCCGAGTCCGGGTGTGATTATTTGACAGGGCAAGCTGTGGCTTGATTCTAAAGGATTCATTCCCTGTGTGAATGTGAGCGATTGGAGCTAATCTGTCTCTCTTCCGAAACAAAGCGGCAGAGATCGCTGGTACGGAATGATCAGGGAGGGGGTTTTAATGTTGAACAAGGTTAGCGGGCTCGCCCGCACACTCTACATTGTGCTCGCCATCGTCGCCGGTTTCGTCGTCATGGGGACGATGAACGTGGCGCTGATATTGGTGGTTCTCGGCCTGATAGCCGGAATTTCGTTGCCGCAGGAACGGCTGGTCCTGGCGACGGCTACGGTGATCGCGCTTCCGATTCTCGGCGCCGCGCTGACTAATATTCCGACGATCGGCGAACAGCTCAACGCGGTGATGGGCAATCTTCAGCTCGCCATGGCCGGTGCCGTCACCACCGCCCTCCTCATCCGCCTGTATAATCTGGCGGTTGCAGGAGTGACAGGACTCGGCGGCAGCGACAGCGCAACCCCAAGCAGGGCCGCCGCTTGATTGCATTTTGATTTCAGGCTCCGCCGCTCGTCGCGGCGGGGCCTTTTTTGCGCCCTCAGGCCAGCGCCGCCTTGACCAATGCACTCGCCCGCGCGGGCTCGATCGATGACGCATGACGTTCCTTCACCAAAGCCATGACGCGGCCCATGTCCTTCATCGAGGCGGCGCCGACTTCGGCGATGATCGCCTGGACCGCGGCCATTGCCTCGGCATCGTCCATTTGCGTGGGCAGGAAGCGCTCGATGACCTTGATCTCGGCCTCCTCGGCCGCAGCCAGCTCCTCGCGGCCCCCTCGGCGATAGAGCTCGACCGATTCGCGGCGCTGCTTGATCATCTTCTGCAGCACTTCGGTGACCAGCAAATCGTCGTCGGGCTTACTGGTCCCCGTGCGCAACTCGATGTCGCGGTTCTTGATCGCCGACTGAATCAGGCGGAGCGTTTGCGTCCCCGCCTTGTCGCCGCCTTTCATTGCCGCGACCAGCGCAGCCTTGATGTCATCGCGAATCATCGGCTCATCGCCCCCAATCACCGGAAAAAGCCAGATGTAGCGATGCTTTTGCGGGTTTTACAGCGGTTGACGACAACGCTTCGTCGGCTCAAAGGCTGTGGCTTAGCGACATCGACGAACCCCGCTGAAAGGAGCCGACTTGGCCGATCCTGCCACTACGCCTGCGCCAATCCCCGAGGGAGCGACCGGCGTATTGGTTTTCGCCGACGGCCGCGTCGCCTGGGGGCAGGGCTTCGGCGCGGAAGGCGAGGCGGTCGGCGAGCTGTGCTTCAACACTGCCATGACCGGCTACCAGGAGGTGATGACCGACCCGAGCTACGCCAGGCAGGTCGTCGCCTTCACTTTCCCGCACATCGGCAATGTCGGTGCCAATGCAGAGGACATCGAAGCGAAGGACCCGCATGCCCTGGGCTGTATCGTCCGCGAGGCGGTGACCGGCCCATCGAGCTTCCGCGCCGAGACCGACTTCCCAAGCTGGATGCGCGACAACGGCCGCATCGGGCTCGCGGGGCTCGACACAAGGGCGTTGACCCGCCTCGTCCGCAGGGAAGGCCCGCCGACGATCGTCATTGCCCACCGCCCCGACGGCCGGTTCGACATTGGCGCGCTGCAGACCATGGCCGCCGAATGGCCTGGGCTGGAAGGCATGGACCTGGCCAAAGAGGTAAGCCGCGACCAGCTCGAGACATGGAGCGATGGCAAGTGGGAGCTTGGCGCCGGCTATCGCATCGGCGGCGACGATCCGAAGCGGCCGCATGTCGTCGCCATCGACTATGGCGCCAAGCGCAACATCTTTCGCAGCCTGGTTGGAGCAGGGGCCAAGGTGACGATCCTGCCGGCGACGGCGGACTTCGCGGAGGTGATGAGCCACGAACCCGACGGCTTCTTCCTGTCGAACGGGCCCGGCGATCCGGCGGCGACCGGCGAATATGCCATTCCTGTAATCCGGCAGATGCTGGATAGCGGCAAACCTCTCTTCGGCATTTGCCTGGGCCACCAGCTGCTGGCGCTTGCGGTCGGGGGCAAGACGGCAAAGATGTTCCAGGGCCATCGCGGCGCCAACCACCCCGTCAAGCGCCTCGCCGACGGCCGGGTCGAGATCACCAGTATGAACCACGGCTTCGCTGTCGAGCGCGACGGTTTGCCCAACAATGTCAGGGAGACGCATGTCAGCCTGTTCGACGGGTCGAATTGCGGGATTGAACTGACAGACCGGCCCGCGTTCAGCGTCCAATATCACCCCGAAGCCAGCCCCGGACCGCAGGACAGTTTTTATCTGTTCGAGAAGTTCGTGAACCAGCTGGCGAAGGAGGCGTGATGCATATTCGCTATTTGCCAGCCATCGTTCTTGCCCTCTGCGCGCTGCCGGCCTCGGCGCAGGATATCGTCAAGGTTCCGGCGAGCGAGGCAGGGGTTTCATTGCCCGATGACATTTTTGGCCTTCCGCCGGGGCAGTGGTACGTCGCCCGGCAAGTCTCCCAGGGCAACGACCCCTGCACGGTCGACGGCTGCGAGGCCGGGTTCAACTCGGGCGACCTCGCCATCAGCGTGGAGCGTGCCAAGGAGCATGTCCAGGTGATTGCCGGCTTTCGGGGTTGCCAGGCCGTTGCGTTCCAGGAGGTCGAGACGGGCGTCAATCCAGGCAAGTCCAGCCGGGGCGAGGTTTCCCATTTGCTCAAGAAGGTGGTCAAAGCCGCGGAGAAGAGCTGCAAGGTCAAAGCCCCAACGGTTCCGAAACTCGATGTGGCGTCCCTGTTCCCGGCGAAGGCAAAGTGAAGGCGGCCTCAGTCGCAATCTGCATGGCGGCCCTCGGAGTCACGGGGTGCGCGACCGCGCGCATGCATACCGAAGCCGAGCTCAATACCGCCGCCACGGCCTGCGGCTTCGCACTTGGCCAGTTCGCCCAGGATGAAGAGGAAAAACGGCTGCTGTTCATCATGGAGACAAACCCCAGCGCCGCCAAGCAGGTCTGCGTGAAGAACTGGGCTCGCCGCAATCACCTGAAGCCCGTCTTCATCGACGCCGTCGACTGGGTTGGCGAGTGATGGCGGGGCGGCACATTTCTCCCTCTCCCCGGCGGGGAGAGGGTCGGGGTGAGGGGGCTCAACCCCTTCAAGTAAGCAGAATCCATGCCTAAGCGTACCGATATCTCCTCCATACTCATCATCGGGGCCGGGCCGATCGTCATCGGCCAGGCGGCGGAGTTCGATTATTCCGGAAGTCAGGCGGTCAAGGCGCTGAAGGAGGAGGGCTACCGGGTCATCGTCGTCAATTCGAACCCGGCGACGATCATGACCGACCCTGAACTCGCCGACGCAACCTACATCGAGCCGATCACGCCCGAAGTGGTGGCCAAGATCCTGGAGGTCGAGCGGCCCGACGCCTTGCTCCCGACCATGGGCGGTCAGACGGGCCTCAATACCGCCATGGCCTTGCACCAGGATGGCACGCTGGAGCGGCTCGGCGTCGAGCTGATCGGCGCGAACGCGGAAGCTATCGAGAAAGCCGAGGACCGGCAGAAATTCCGCGACGCCATGGACCGTATTGGCCTCGAAAGCCCGCGCTCCGCCATCGTCCACAATATGGAAGAAGCGGCGACCGCGCTGAGGAGCATCGGCCTGCCGGCGGTTATCCGACCGAGCTTCACGCTTGGCGGCACCGGCGGCGGCATCGCGTTCAACCGCGAGGAATATGAGGCGATCGTCCGCACTGGCCTCGAGGCCAGCCCGACAACTGAAGTGTTGATCGACGAGAGCCTGGTCGGCTGGAAGGAGTTCGAGATGGAGGTCGTCCGCGACAAGGCGGACAATGCGATCATCATCTGCTCGATCGAGAATATCGACCCGATGGGCGTACATACCGGCGACAGCATTACCGTCGCTCCGGCACTGACGCTTACGGACAAGGAATATCAGCGCATGCGCTCGGCCGCGATTGCCGTGCTGCGCGAGATCGGGGTCGAGACCGGCGGCTCCAACGTCCAGTTCGCGATCGACCCGAAGACCGGGCGCATGGTGGTCATCGAAATGAACCCTCGCGTGTCGCGGAGTTCAGCGCTGGCGTCCAAAGCGACCGGTTTCCCAATCGCGAAGGTCGCCGCCAAGCTGGCGGTCGGCTACACATTGGATGAGATCGCCAACGACATCACCGGCGGCGCAACACCCGCGAGCTTTGAGCCGACCATCGACTATGTCGTCACCAAGGTGCCCCGCTTCGCATTCGAGAAATTCCGCGGCGCCGAGGGCACGCTGACGACGGCGATGAAGTCGGTCGGCGAGGTGATGGCCATCGGCCGAAGCTTCGCCGAAAGCCTGCAGAAGGCGCTGCGCGGGCTGGAGGTCGGCCTGTGCGGGGTTGACCGGGTGCGCGAGCTGGAGCTGGCCGATCCGGCCGAGATCGAGAACGCCCTGGGCAGGCCGACGCCGGATCGGCTGCTGGTCGCCGCCGAGGCGCTGCGACAGGGCTTCACCATCGAGCGGATCCGCGAGCTGGCTGGCTTCGACCCCTGGTTCCTGGGGCGCCTGGCCGAGATCGTCGCCGCCGAGGAAAGGCTGCGCGAGGAGGGCCTGCCGCGCGATGCGAACGGCATGCGCCAGCTGAAGGCGATGGGATTCTCCGATGCCCGGCTTGCCCAGCTGGCGTTGCGCTCGGCCCATGTCGAGCGGCAGATGAGCGAGGCCGCGGCCCATGGCTCGGGCATTGTCCATGATGCCTTGAGGGGTTTGACGGGCGGCATAACTGAGGAGGAGGTGCGTGCGCATCGGATGCGGCTCGGCGTCCGCCCGGTATTCAAGCGCATCGACAGTTGTGCCGCCGAGTTCGATGCGGCGACGCCCTACCTCTATTCGACCTATGAGGCGCCCTTGTTCGGCGAGGCCGAGGACGAGGCCGAGGTTTCCGAAGCGAAGAAGGTCATCATTCTCGGCGGCGGCCCGAACCGCATCGGCCAGGGCATTGAGTTCGATTATTGCTGCTGCCACGCCGCCTTTGCGCTCAAGGAAGCGGGTTTCGAGACCATCATGATCAATTGCAACCCGGAGACGGTCTCGACCGACCCGGACACCAGCGACCGGCTCTATTTCGAGCCTTTGACCCATGAGGACGTGCTCGAGATCGTCAGCCGCGAAGCAGAGAAGGGCGAATTGGTCGGAGTCATCGTCCAGCTTGGTGGGCAGACGCCGCTGAAGCTCGCCGAGGGGTTGCAGGCCGCCGGGGTGCCGATCCTCGGCACTTCGCCAGACAGCATCGATTTGGCCGAAGATCGCGAGCGCTTTGCGCGGCTAGTCAGCAAGCTTGGCCTCTTGCAGCCAGCCAACGGCATCGCCCGCAGCCGCGATGAGGCGCTGACGGTCGCGACACGGATCGGCTACCCGGTGCTGATCCGCCCGTCTTACGTACTCGGCGGGCGGGCAATGGAGGTGGTCGAAGGGCCGGCGCAGCTCGACCATTATATCGCCACTGCCGTTGCCGTCTCGGGCAGCTCGCCGGTGCTGATCGACCGCTATCTGCGCGATGCGGTCGAGGTCGATGTAGACGCCATCTGCGACGGCAAGGAGGTCGCAGTCGCGGGCATCCTCCAGCATATTGAGGAGGCGGGCGTGCACTCCGGTGATAGTGCTTGTTCGATCCCGCCATACAGCCTTTCCGATAAGGTCGTTGCGGAGATCGGGCGGCAGACGCGGGAGCTGGCGCTGGCGCTCAATGTGAGGGGCCTCATGAACATCCAGTTCGCGGTCAAGGATGACCGGGTTTACCTCATCGAGGTCAATCCGCGCGCCAGCCGCACGGTGCCCTTCGTCGCCAAGGCGATCGGCCGTCCGGTCGCCAAGATCGCGGCCCGGGTCATGGCGGGCGAGCCCTTGTCGGCCTTCGATCCCATCCGCCGCGACATCGGCCACATCGCCGTCAAGGAATCCGTCTTCCCCTTCGCGCGCTTCCCCGGCACCGATCCGGTATTGGGACCGGAAATGAAGAGTACCGGTGAAGTCATGGGAATCAATGGTGATTTTAATATCGCTTTCGCCAAGTCCCAACTCGGCGGAGGAGTCGAGCTGCCGGACGCCGGCACGGTCTTCATTTCGGTCAAGGACAGCGACAAGGACAATATCGTGCCGGCCGCGAAGCTGATGGCGGAGCTTGGCTTCAGGATCATCGCCACCGGCGGCACGGCGTCACATCTCGAAGAGAAGGGCTTGCCGGTCGAGCGGGTCAACAAGGTAGCGCAGGGGCGGCCGCACATCGTCGACAAACTGACCGACGGCCAGGTGCAGCTCGTGTTCAATACGACAGAAGGCTGGCAGTCGTTG
This sequence comes from Pseudomonadota bacterium, assembly GCA_046734995.1. Taxonomy (GTDB): domain Bacteria; phylum Pseudomonadota; class Alphaproteobacteria; order Sphingomonadales; family Sphingomonadaceae; genus Sphingomicrobium. The sequence goes on along the minus strand of JBKPSK010000081.1, from coordinate 14,740 downwards.
CAGGACAGCTATTCGATCCGGGCGACGGCCCTCAACCGCAAGGTGCCCTATTTCACGACGGCGGCGGCGAGCCTGGCGGTGGCGCGCTCGATCGGCGCGCTCCGAGGGCATGCGCTTGAAGTTAGGTCGCTCCAATCCTATTATTCCGCCTCCGAACACTAAGCTTCCAGCCCTAACGGACCCAAGGATGCGCCGCAGACAGCCGGGCGCCGGGACCGGGCTTTGAGTTGAAGGGATTGACGACGATGGCGAGCGAGAAGGTGCCCATGCTGGCGGAAGGGCATCGCCAGCTGAATGATGAGCTGAAGCGCCTGAAGATGCACGAGCGACCCGCCATCATCGAGGCGATCGAGGAAGCGCGCGCCCATGGCGACCTCAGCGAGAATGCCGAATATCACGCCGCCAAAGACCGTCAGGGCCAGGTCGAGGCGACCATCGCTGACCTCGAGGACCGGCTGGCGCGCGCCATGATCATCGACCCGACGACCCTGTCCGGCGACAAGGTCGTGTTCGGTGCCACCGTCACCTTGCTCGATGAGGAAGAGAAGAAGGTCCGCTACCAGCTGGTCAGCCAGGTCGAGGCGGATGCTCGCGTCGGCCGCATCAGTTACAATTCGCCTCTCGGGCGAGCCCTGATCGGCCGCCAGGTCGGCGACGAGGTAGAAGTGACGACGCCCTCGGGCGACCGCTATTACGAAGTGGCGAAGGTCGAGTTCGTCTGAGCCGCGGCGTGAAGCTGCGCCCGACCGCGACGCTGGCGCTGACGGCGGTTGCGGCCGCCGCCTACTTCGTCATCGCAATTGGCGGATGGACCCAGGAGGCGTCGTACAGTCTCGGCTTCATTCCGGCACGACTGAGCCTGGAAGCCCCGTGGCCGGCGCTGCCGGTATGGCTGACGCCCTTGAGCGCGACCCTGGTCCACGGCGGCCTGCTGCACCTGGCGATGAACCTATTGCTGCTCGCCTGGTGCGGCAAAGAGGTTGAGCGCATCCTCGGTCCCGGACCGGTGCTCGTCTTGTACGCCGCTGGCGCTTATGCCGCGGCGGCCGGGCAATATGCGCTCGATCCGATGTCGCAGGTGCCGATGGTCGGTGCGTCGGGAGCAATCAGCGCGCTGATCGGCGCTTTTGCCTTGAGCTTCAGCCGGCCGAAACCGGTTACCGGCTCGTTCCGCCTCAACCGGGCGCTGAATACGCTCTGGATCCTGATCGCCTGGATCGTCCTGCAGTGGATGACAGCGTACCTGATGGGCATGCAGGGCGTGATGGTCGCAACCGGCGCCCACGTCGGCGGCTTCCTCGCCGGAATCCTGCTGCAGAAGCCCTTGCTGCTCTGGCGCTATCGAAGGGCTTAAGCGTTGGCCTTATTTCTGGGCCGGGCAATGCCGTCGGCGTCCGGCTCGAGCAGTCGATGCAGATGCACGACGACATATTTCATCTCGGCATCGTCGACGGTGCGCTGGGCGGCGCCGCGCCAGGCTTCCTCGGCCGCCGCATAGCTGTCGTACAGGCCGACGAGGTCGATTTTGTCCAGATCGACGAAATCCAGGCCCTGCGGGTCCTTGACCCGACCGCCGAAAACCAGGTGAAGTTTGCTCATGGCCGGCTCGCTAGCATCAAATGGGACCGGTGCGAACCAGCCATGCGTTGCTCAGTCCTGCCGCCCGCGGATGGCGGCAGCGGCTGCTTCCGCCGAGGCCTTGGCGGCATCGCCGGCGCCCTCTAGGATGGTGCGCAGCGTCTCGGTACCCTTGTCGGGAGTAAGGCCGAGCTCATCAAGCCGCGCCTGGCCGGCGTCCCTCGCCGCATTGACGGCGTCGCCGGCACGATCCCTTATGCGACCGGCAACCGGGCCGAGCAGCTCCCGCTCCTTGCGCGACGCAGGGATCAAGGCCGCGAGCACGGCACCCGCAGCCAGGCCGCCCGCCAGAGCGAGCAGTGGAGCATCATTGATGCCTCCCGCGGCCGTGCGGCGGGCGCTGTCGTAGGTCTCAATCGCTTGCTCGCGCGACGTCTGGCTTTCTCGACGATCCTGCTGGCTGGGACTCATTACGCTTCCTCCGTTTCGATAACTTTTGCTCGCCATTTGACTTCATGCCGCCAGAGATCTTGCCGATCAGATCGATCACCGGCTCCCTGGCGATGAACAAAGCAATGGCCGCGACGATCCCCGATGCGGCGATCGGCCGTTTGGCGACCGCGTCGACCGCATCCTCGGCGAGATCGGCGCCTTTCGATTTCGCCGCTTCCCAGGCATCTCGCGCCAGATGTGACGGTTCGAGCTTGCGCTGCAGGTCCCTGAGCGCGCCCAGCAAATCATCGAACGTCCCCATGAGTCGGGCCCGGGCGGCGTCCGCGCGCTGCCGTGCAACGGCGACATTGCCTGGCTCGAGGCTCACAGGATGGCCTTCAATTTGTTGACACCAAGCCAGGCCAGGACTGCCGCCGCTCCGCCAATCAGCACGAAAGCGACAAATCCGGCCAGCAAATGGCCAATCACCTCGTCGAGCGCCAAAACGATGGCGAGGCACAGTCCGCTGACCGCCCCAAATGCGACGAACAACGAGCCGACAAGTAGCAGCAGCGGCGCCCGGAGCGCCCGTGCCTTGGCCGCCGCAAGGGCCTTGCCGACATCGAACTCCGCCTGGGCGTATGCCTTGCCGTCATCGACGAGCTGACCGACAATCTCGCCGATAGAGCGATCCTCTCCAGGTTCCTGCAGCGGCTCGTTGGCAGGCCTGAGCATCAGTCGTCTTCATCCCGGTCACGGGCATCATCGAAGCCGCTCTTGACCAGCCGCGCCAGCGCGAAACCAACGATTGCCGCGCCGGCGAGCGCCACGCCCGGGCTCTTGCGGACGAAATTGCGCGTGTCCTCGATCAGCTCGTCGGGATCCTTGGAGGCGAGGTTATTGGCGACGTCTTCGATCGCCTCGGCGGCCTTGCGGGCATAATCGCCATATTCCTCGCCAAGCCGCTCATCCAGTCCGGCGGCCGTGTCGCCAACCAGCTTGGAAACATTGGCGAGCGCTTCGCTCGAGCGCTCCAACCCCTGGCCAACCAGGCCACGGGTCTTATCGGCGGCTTGGCCGGCAATCTTGCCACGGCCTTCGCGCACCTTGTCCAGTACGCGGTCACGTGTCCTCGGCTCACGCACGATCAGCTGCTCCTCATTCTCGCTTGCAACGGCTGCTCCCGAAACCACGGTGTCAGTGCCCTCGGGAAGCTCTTTCTGGTCCGCCATTACGATCCTCCTTGCTCTAGCCCTGATGAACCCCGATTCCGTGCCGCTGTTCCAGTGGTCGACCGGAAAGTTGCGCGTCTCGACCCGCACCGATAGAGCGCGTGCCGCCAGCACAATAACACGGAACCGGAACGACTCCATGACTGCGATTGTCGATATTCATGCCCGCGCCATCCTCGACAGCCGCGGCAATCCGACCGTTGAGGTTGATGTCACACTGGAGGATGGTTCGCTCGGCCGAGCCGCCGTGCCGTCCGGCGCCTCGACCGGCGCCCACGAGGCCGTCGAGCTGCGCGACGGCGACAAATCCCGCTGGGGCGGCAAGGGCGTCGACAAGGCGGTGGCGGCGGTGAATGGGGCGATTGCCGACGCGATTGTCGGCTTCGAAGCCGAGGACCAGGCCGAAATCGACGCGGCGATGATCGACCTCGACGGCACCGACAATAAGGGCCGGCTCGGCGCCAATGCCATCCTCGGCGTCAGCCTGGCGGCGGCGAAGGCGGCGGCGGACGCCCGGGGACTACCGCTCTATCGCTACGTCGGTGGGGTCGATTCGAACTTGCTGCCGGTGCCGATGATGAACATCCTCAATGGCGGCGCCCACGCGGACAATCCGATCGACTTCCAGGAATTCATGGTGATGCCGGTTGGGGCGGAGACGTTTTCGGAAGCATTGCGCTGCGGCGCGGAGGTCTTCCATGCGCTGAAGGGCGCGCTCCACGCCAAGGGGCTGTCCACAGCGGTCGGCGACGAAGGCGGCTTCGCGCCCAACATCGCCTCGGCCCGGGCCGCGCTCGACTTCATCGCCGAGGCGGTCGCAACGGCCGGCTACGCCCTCGGCGGCGACGTCATGATTGCACTAGATTGCGCGGCGTCGGAATATTTCAGGGATGGCCAATACCGGATGAAAGGCGAGGGACTGGCGCTATCGCCGGACGAAAATGCGGATTTCCTGGCGGCGCTCGCTGCCGATTATCCGATCGTGTCGATCGAGGACGGCATGGGCGAGGACGATATGGCCGGCTGGAAGACGCTGACCGACAAGCTCGGAATCAAGCTGCAACTGGTCGGCGACGATTTGTTCGTCACCAATGAGAAGCGCCTTTCCAAAGGAATCAAGGACGGGATCGCCAACTCGATCCTGGTCAAGGTCAACCAGATCGGCACTTTGACCGAGACCATCAACGCCGTGCGCCTGGCGCAGTCGTCGGGCTATACGGCGGTGATGTCGCACCGGTCGGGGGAGACCGAAGATTCGACGATCGCCGATCTCGCGGTGGCGCTCGCCTGCGGCCAGATCAAGACCGGCAGCCTTGCCCGCTCCGATCGCACGGCCAAGTACAACCAGCTGCTCAGGATCGAGGAGGAGCTCGGCGAAGCGGCGCGCTATGCCGGCCGCTCGGCGCTGAAACGCTAGGATTTCCGCGAATCTCCTTGATTCCGCACTGACTTTCTGATTCTGTGCCGAAATGGGAAGGACCAACCGACGCCTTGGGATGATCCGCCGCGCGGCGCTGCCGGCGCTGGCCGTGGTCGTCGTCGGGACATTCGCCGGTCATGCCGTTGCCGGACCGAACGGTCTGCTTGCCTGGGGCGGATATCACCGCGATCTGCAACAGCGCAAAATCGAACTCGCCAGCCTCGAGGCCGAACGCGACCGCCTGCGCCATCGATCTGCCCTTCTCAATCCCAAAAAGGCCGATCCCGATCTTGCCGACGAGATGGTCCGCAAGGACCTGGGCCTGGTCCGACCGGACGAAGTCATCCTGCCACTGGAGTAGGGTGTTTCGCCGGTTGCCGCCTCGCCCGGGCAACCCTATAGGCGCGCCTAGAACAGACCAGACCGGAGAGGCTTGTGGCGCGAACCGCCAAGAAGGCCGCCGCCAACCTAGCGGCGCCGTCCAAATCCAATCGCGCCAGGGCGGCGTCCCCGCTGCCCCCTAATCGAGAGCGTCCGACAGAGCCCAAGCGCTACAAAGCGGGCAAGGACGAACTGCTCACCCTCTACAAGCAGATGCTGCTCATCCGCCGCTTTGAGGAGCGTGCCGGCCAACTATACGGCCTTGGCCTGATCGGCGGCTTCTGCCACCTCTACATTGGCCAGGAAGCCGTCGCCGTCGGCCTGCAATCGGCGATGAAGGTCGGGCGGGACAGCGTCATCACCGGCTACCGCGACCATGGTCACATGCTCGCCTATGGCATCGACCCGAAGCTGATCATGGCCGAGCTCACCGGGCGCGAGGCCGGCATCTCCAAGGGCAAGGGCGGCTCAATGCACATGTTCAGCGTCGAGCACGGCTTTTACGGCGGCCACGGCATCGTCGGCGCCCAAGTAAGCCTGGGCACCGGCCTGGCCTTCAAGCATCAGTACAGCAACGACGGCGGTACCTGTCTCGCTTACTTCGGCGACGGCGCCGCCAACCAGGGCCAGGTCTACGAGAGCTTCAACATGGCCGAGCTATGGAAGCTGCCGGTCATCTATGCGATCGAGAACAACCGATATGCCATGGGCACGTCGGTCGAGCGCTCGGCATCCGAGCCCTTGTTCTACAAGCGCGGCGAGAGCTTCCGGATTCCCGGCATCCAGGTCGACGGCATGGACGTGCTGGCGGTTCGCGGGGCGGCGGAGGAGGCTATGGCCTGGACCCAGGCCGGCAAGGGACCGATCATCTTGGAGCTGCTGACCTACCGCTACCGCGGCCATTCGATGTCCGACCCGGCCAAGTATCGGACCCGCGAGGAAGTGCAGGACTATCGCGAGCATCACGACCCCATCGACCAGGCCGCCAAGGAATTGGAAAAGATGGGCATCGGCGAGGATGAGCTGAAGGCGATCGATAAGGAAATCAAAGATATCATCGTCGAAGCTGCAAAGTTCGCTGAAGAAGCGCCCGAGCCTGATGCGGCCGAGCTCTTCACCGACGTGCTGGTGGAGACCTACTGATGGCGATCGAGCTCAAAATGCCGGCTTTGTCGCCGACGATGGAAGAGGGAACGCTCGCCAAGTGGCTGGTGAAGGAGGGCGACGAGGTGAAGTCCGGCGATATCCTCGCCGAAATCGAAACCGACAAAGCGACCATGGAGTTCGAAGCGGTCGACGAAGGGACGATCTCGAAGATCCTAGTTCCAGAGGGCACTGACGGGGTGAAAGTGGGGGCGCCGATCGCGCTAATGGCTGGTGAGGGCGAGGCGACTTCCGCCCCGGCACCGAAAGCCGATGAGCCGACGGCGCCGACGCCGCCTACAGCCAAGCCCGCACCGGTGCCGGCGCCGGAATCGGAGCAGCTGACCCCACATCAGATGGAGACAGCCGCGCGCGACCTGGTCGCCGACGTCGCAAAGACCCATGATGCGCCGGAAGTGCCTGACGGCACGCCGCTGACCAACATGACCGTGCGCGAGGCGTTGCGCGACGCCATGGCCGAGGAAATGCGCAAGGATGAGCGCGTCTTCGTCATCGGCGAGGAAGTTGCGCAGTACCAGGGCGCCTACAAGGTGACCCAAGGCCTGCTGGATGAATTCGGCGCCAGGCGCGTGATCGACACCCCGATCACCGAATATGGCTTTGCCGGCCTCGGGACAGGCGCCGCCATGGGGGGCCTTAAGCCCATCGTCGAGTTCATGACCTTCAACTTCGCCATGCAGGCGATTGACCACGTCATCAATTCGGCAGCCAAGACCAACTACATGTCCGGCGGCCAGATGCGCTGTCCGATCGTCTTCCGCGGACCGAATGGCGCCGCCGCCCGCGTCGGCGCGCAACACAGCCAGAACTACGGTCCCTGGTATGCGAGCGTGCCGGGGCTGGTCGTGATCGCACCGTACAGTGCTGCGGACGCCAAGGGGTTATTGAAGGCCGCTATCCGCTCGGAGGACCCGGTCGTCTTCCTCGAGAACGAACTGCTCTACGGCCAGCATTTCGACGTGCCCGAGCTCGATGATTATGTCCTCCCGATCGGCAAGGCGCGGGTGGTGCGCCCTGGCAAGGACGTGACGCTCGTCAGCTACTCGATCGGCGTCGGTGTTGCTCTCGAGGCGGCCGAGGAATTGATGCATGAGGGCATCAACGCCGAGGTCATCGACCTGCGTACGCTGCGGCCGCTCGACAAGGCGACGGTGCTGGAAAGCCTGAAGCGAACCAACCGCATGGTCGTGGTCGAGGAAGGCTGGCCGACCTGCTCGATCGCCACCGAGATCATCGCCACTGCCATGACCGACGGTTTCGACGACCTCGACGCGCCCGTGCTGCGGGTGACTAATGTCGACGTGCCGCTGCCCTATGCCGCCAACCTCGAGAAGCTGGCGTTGATCAAGGCCAGCGACGTAGTCAAGGCGGCCAAGGCGGTCACCTATCGCTGAACTGCGGGATCGCGATCTCGTCCGGCTTTACTGGCCGGTCGAGCTCAGACCCGCCTTCGATGCCTTGTTCGCCATCGACGATGCCATGGCCGAGGTCGTGGCCCGCGCGACCGAGCCGGCTTTGGCCGCGATCAAGCTCGCCTGGTGGCGCGAACGGCTCGAAGAGCTCGATGAGGGCAAGGTTCCGGCCGAGCCGAGGCTGCAGGCTGCTGCTGATGAGCTGCTGGTGCACGGCATCACTGGCGCCAGACTGTCCAAGCTCGAAGACGGATGGGCGACCTTGCTGGATGAACAGCCCGATGTGCAACGGGTTGTAGATCGTGGCGCGACGCTGTTCGCGATCGCCGCGAGCCTACTCGGCGTAGGCGACCCGCTAATCGCTGCGGCGGGCAGGCTATATGCCTATGGGTCCGCCAAGAGACGGAGCCCTATCGTCGTGCATCGTCCAATGGAGGAAATGCATATGCTGGCGAACCACCGGTTTGCGCGCCGGGCAAGGCCATTGACGATGATGGCCATGCTCGCCGCGCGCGATTGGAAGCGAGGAAGGGCAATCGAACCGCAAGGAACTCCTGGCCGAGCGCTGGCGCTTCTAACGCACCGACTGACTGGTCGCATCGCCTGATTGCATTGGTTTCATTTCCTACTTAGCCTGGTCCGCGCCGGATCGCTGTTCCTCGGGAGTGCCCTGTGGCGCGATATCTGGCTGCCCTCGTTTCTTGCTTGCTTCTCATCATCGGCACGGTGCTTCTTTCGCAGGGCAGGGCCAACAAGGCCGAGGCCTTGCCGATGCCGCCCCCGCTATCGAAAGCCTCCAGCCTGCCCGGCTCTCTGCCCGAGCCGCCGGAAGCAACGCCGAAGTCACGCGAAGAGAAGCGATTCGCCCGCGCCGACAAGGATGATGATGGCCGCATCACGGCCGCCGAGCTGTTCGAGCCGCGCCGCAAGGCCTTTGCCAAGCTCGACACCAATGGCAATGGATCACTGAGCTTCGAGGAGTGGGCGGCAAAGACGGTCGACAAGTTCCGCGGCGCCGACAAGGACCGCACGGGCTGGCTGACCGCGGCCGAATACGCCACGACTGCGCCGCCGCCACCAAAGAGGAAACCGACCTGCAGCTGCTAGGCGGGCTGTAGCTCTGTCTTGGCCAGCCATTCCTTCAATGCCGCGCGGGCACGGTCGGTGTACAGCTTCTTCCGGTCTGCCTTTTTTGTGCGTCCTGCGATCGGCGGCATCAGTCCGAAATTGACGTTCATCGGCTGATAGGTTTCGGCGTCGGCGCCGCCCGTGATGTGGTTGAGCAGCGCGCCTAATGCTGTCTCGACCGGAGGGGCGGGCAAAGCGAGGCCCGCAAGCTCCGCGGCGGCGAAACGCGCGGCGAGCAGGCCCACTGCCGCGCTTTCGACATAGCCCTCGCAGCCGGTGATCTGGCCGGCAAAGCGAATGCTGGGTTTCGAATTCAGCCGGAGTTGGCGGTCAAGCAATTCGGGCGAGCGGATGAAGCTGTTGCGGTGGATGCCGCCCAACCGCGCGAACTCGGCGTTCTCGAGTCCGGGAATGGTGCGGAAGATGCGCACCTGCTCGCCATGCTTCAGTTTGGTCTGGAAGCCGACCATGTTCCACAAGGTGCCGAGCGCATTGTCCTGACGCAGCTGGACGACCGCGTAGGGCCAGCGACCGGTGCGGGGGTCGTCGAGGCCAACGCCCTTCATCGGCCCGTAGCGCAGCGTCTCGACGCCGCGAGCCGCCATCACCTCGATGGGCATGCAGCCCTCGAAATAGGGCGTGTCCTTTTCCCACTCCTTGAACTCGATCTTTTCGCCAGCATTCAGTGCGGCGACGAAGGCGTCGTACTGCGCCTTGTCCATCGGGCAGTTGATATAGTCCTTGCCGCCCTTGTCCCAACGAGCGGCCATCCCGCAGACCGACATGTCGATGCTGTCGCGATGGACGATGGGCGCAATCGCATCGAAGAAGGCGAGGGCATCGCTTCCGGTTTCGCGGGCGATGGCTTCGGCGAGCGCCGAGCCAGTCAGCGGACCGGTGGCAATGATCGTTGGATGATCGGGCAGCGCATCGACCCGCTCACGGACGACCGTGACGTTGCGATGGCCTTCAATCGCGCGGGTCACTTTGGCTGCAAACGCCTCGCGATCGACTGCCAGTGCCGAACCCGCGGGCACGCGATGCTTGTCGGCGGCGCGCATTACGAGCGAATCCAGTGCCCGCATTTCCTGGTGCAGCAGGCCGACGGCATTGTTTTCGGCATCGTCGGAGCGGAAACTGTTCGAACAGACCATCTCGGCCAGCTGATCGGTTTCGTGGGCGGGAGTCGTGCCACCGCCGCCGCGCATTTCCGACAGGCGGACGCGGACCCCGGCCTCGGCCAACTGCCAGGCGGCCTCGGAGCCGGCCAGTCCGCCGCCGACGATGTGGATGTCGAAGGTCACCTTGCTTCCTTATCCGTTCGTGTCGAGCGAAGTCGAGAGACCCCCCTCGACTATGCTCGGGACGAACGGATAGGCTGGCGGCATGGGTTTGAGGCTTTTCACAATTGGCTATGAAGGCGCGACCATGGACGAGTTCCTGGCTGCCCTGCTCACCGCAGGCGTCGAACGCGTGATCGACGTCCGTGCAGTGGCTAACTCGCGCCGGCCCGGCTTTTCCAAGACTCCGCTCAAGCACGCACTCGCCGAGACCGGCATCGACTATGTGCATTTGCGCGCGCTAGGCACGCCGGCGGCGGGCAGGGAAGCAGCGCGGGCCGGCCGCCGCGCTGAACTGGAACAGATTTACGCCGGCCAGCTCGAAACGCCGCAGGCAATGGCCGAAGGCGCGAAAATGCTTGAGCTTGCCGCGAACAGGCCCAGCGCTTTGTTGTGCTACGAGCGCGATCCCGCCTGCTGTCACCGCACCTTGCTGTGGCAGGCGCTCAGCCCCGACGCGGAGGCCGTCGATCTGTTCGCCTAGGCCGGTGGCGCAGCCTCGCCAACCAGCAGGTCTTCGATGTCCGCAATCGGCCGATCGGTCATTTCTTTGTTGAAGGTCGCGAACAGCCGGCGCTCGGCTTCCTTGTGAAGATGCTTGCGGAGCTCGGCCAGCGTACGCGGCGGAGCGACGATCGCAAGCTGCTCGTAATTCTTGGCAAGTGCTCGGCGGTTGAGCTTGTCCGCGACCTGCTTGGTCCAGCGGACTTTTTCCTGCTCGTGGAAATCCGGTTCATCGAGCGCCGGCGCTCCATAGCCAAAGCTCTGCTTTGAGGTCCCCGGCGCGTCGGTCTTGATATCCCGGTCCTTCCGATCCTCGCGCTCGTCATGTGCCTCGGTCCGCAGATCGATTTGATTCTCGTCGCCATGATTGCGAAGGAACAGCAGTTTCCGGCCATCGGTGACGAGGACGAGCGCTTGGTTGGGAATGGCCATTGAGGTTTCCTTTTGCTCTTTTGACAGAAACGCCGACGCGAACACCCCCGTTCCTTATTCCTCGTCGCCGGACGCCAGATCTTCTCCGATCGTCGCACCCGTTTCTGGGGCAACTTCGTCGCCGCCCTCGACTTCGATTTCCTCTTCCTCGCTCTCGTCGATCTTGGCGACGCTGACGACATGCTCGCCCTCGGCGATTCGGAAGATGGTTACCCCTTGGGTGTTGCGGCCCATGATGCGGATATCGCCGACGGTCGTGCGAATCATCTTCGCCTGGTCGGTGACCAGCATCAGCTGTTCGCCCGGCTTCACGGGGAAGCTGGCGACGACTCCGCCGTTGCGCTCGGACGTATCGATGTTGGTGATGCCTTGGCCGCCGCGATTGGTGCGGCGATATTCATAAGCTGACGAGCGCTTGCCGTAGCCGTTTTCGGTGACGGTCAGGATGAACTGCTCCTTTTCCGCAAGCTCGGCGTAACGCTCGGGCGAAAGGGCGCATTCGACATCCTCGCGGTCGCGCCACGGCGGGCACTTCAGATAGGCCTCGCGCTCCTCCTGCGAAGTGCCGACGCGGTGCAGGATCGACATGGAGATGACCGCGTCCCCGTCCAGCAGGCGCACGCCGCGCACGCCCTGCGAGTCGCGTGACTGGAATTCGCGGACGTCCGTTGCCTTGAATCGGATTGCCTTGCCGTTTCGGGTGGCGAGCAGCACGTCATCGTCCTCGGTCAGAAGCTCGACGCCGATCAGGCGGTCGTTCGGATCGGCCTCCTCGTCATCGTCCCCGCCAAAGCGCATGGCGCGCTTGCCGCCGGCGCGAATGCTGGCGAATGCATCCATGCTGTTGCGGCGAACGGTGCCGCGGGCGGTCGCAAACATGATGTGCAGGCCGCCCCATTCCTCCTCGTTTTCGGGCAAGGGCAGGACGGTTGATATGGTTTCGCCCTCGCTAAGCGGGAGCAGGTTTACCATCGGCCGGCCCTTGGTGTTCGGACCGCCTTCGGGCAGGCGCCACACCTTCAGGCGGTAGACCTGGCCGAGGTTCGAGAAGAACAGCACCGGATTGTGGGTCGAGGTGACGAACAGGTTGGTGACTGCGTCCTCGTCCTTGGTGGTCATGCCCGAGCGGCCCTTGCCGCCGCGCTTCTGCTCGCGGAAAACGCTTAAGGGCGTGCGCTTGATGTACCCGGTCATGGTCACGGTCACGACCATGTCCTCGCGCTCAATCAGGTCTTCGTCCTCGATGCCGTCGGCCGCGGCGCCGAGTTCGGTCATGCGCGGCGTGGCGAACTCGGCCTCGACCTGGTCGAATTCCTCCCGCATCACCTCATAGAGGCGATTCCGGTTGCCGAGGATTTCGAGGAGTTCACCGATGTTCCTGGCAAGCCCCTCGAGCTCGCTGCCGATCTCGTCGCGGCCGAGCGCGGTCAGACGGTGCAGGCGCAGTTCGAGGATCGCCTTCACCTGGGCTTCGGACAGGTGATAGGATTTGCCGGCCTTCTGCGGCTCGACCGCCTCGACCAGCTGGATGTAAGGACGGATCTGGTCGCCCGGCCATTCGCGCTCGAGGAGCTTTTCGCGCGCCACTGCGGGGCTCGCCGAGCTGCGGATCAGTTTCACCACCTCATCAAGATTGGTGACTGCAACGACCAGACCGAGCAGGATATGGGCGCGCTCGCGGGCCTTCAGCAGCTCATGCTTGGCGCGGCGCGTGATCACTTCCTCGCGGAACTTGACGAAGCTTTCGATGATATCGCGCAGGGTCAGCGTCTCGGGCCTGCCACCGCGGATCGCCAGCATGTTGGCGGGGAACGAGCCCTGCGCCGGCGTATGGCGCCAGAGTTGATTGAGCACGACGTCAGGCGTGGCGTCACGCTTCAGGTCGATGACGATCCGCACTCCCAAGCGGTTGGACTCGTCGCGGATGTCGGAAATGCCTTCGACGCGCTTGTCCTTGGCAGCCTCGGCGATCTTCTCGACCAGCGCGTTCTTGCCCTGCTGGTAGGGGATCTCCGTGAGGACGATCGAGCGGCGATCGCCGCGCCCTTCCTCGACCGTGTGGCGGGAGCGCAGGACGATCGAGCCGCGGCCGGTGGTGTAGGCGCTGCGGATTCCAGACAGGCCGAGGATGATGGCGCCGGTTGGAAAGTCGGGGCCCTTCACATGCTCCATTAGCCCCTCGGTGGTAATCGTCTGGTCGTCGATGAAGGCGCGGCACGCGGCCAATACCTCGCCGAGGTTGTGCGGTGGAATGTTGGTCGCCATGCCGACGGCAATCCCGCCGGCGCCGTTGACCAGCAGGTTCGGGAAGCGCGCCGGCAACACCTGCGGCTCGCGTTCCGACGCGTCGTAGTTCGGCTGGAAATCGACCGTATCCTTGTCGATATCTCCCAACAGGAAATTGGCGACCTTGGCCAGCCGCGCTTCGGTGTAGCGCATCGCCGCCGGCGGATCCGGGTCCATCGAGCCGAAATTGCCTTGGCCATCGATCAGCGGGACGCGCATCGACCAGTTCTGGGTCATGCGGGCCAAAGCGTCGTAGATCGCGCTGTCGCCGTGCGGGTGATATTTGCCCATTACATCGCCGACGATGCGGCTCGACTTGCGGTAGGGCCGGCCGGAGACGTAGCCGGCTTCTTGGCAGGCGTGCAGGATCCGGCGATGGACCGGTTTCAGGCCGTCGCGCACATCGGGGAGCGCGCGTGCGACGATGACGGACATCGCATAGTCAAGGTAGCTGGTCTTCATCTCCTCAACGATGGAGATGGGAGCGATATCGCTGCCCCCAGCCGGAGGCTGGCTATGATCGGGATTACGGTCGTCGACGGGTGGCGTCGTGGCCAAGGTGTTTCCTGCTCTCTAGGTGACTCAAGGACGCGTGGCAGCGGCTTGTCCCGCCCCACTAACCGGGCCTAGCCGATCAAGGCCATGGGCGCCACCCCCGCGCGCATGCGCGCGCGAGGGCCACCCATATAGATCGTGCGTTCAGATTACGGCCACCAGACCCATTCGTCGGGGTCGATCCGACCGTTCATGTTGCGGTCGATGCGGGTCCAGGCGTTGGCCGACCAATATTCGTCGGCGCTGAGATAGCCGTCGCCGTTGGCATCGAAGCCTGACCAGTAATAGGTCCAGTAGTCCGGATTATAATAGGTTTCGCGGTAAAAGCCGCCAGCCCGATAGCAGCGTTCGAACTCGCTGCGACTGATCCGGCCGTCATGATTGACGTCCCAATAGCTGTATGTGCTGGTGCGGTAGGTGTTCCATTCGTCGCCGCTGATAAAGCCGTCGTTGTTGACGTCTACATAGCCGTAGGACCCACAGATGCTGCTAGCAGCCGCGACGGACGCGACGGGTTCCGCGCCGGGCGGCGGAGCAGTCGTGCAGCCGGCGATGGCCGCCGCGCTGCCGACAAGGATGATTTGGACAAGCTTTCGCATGAGGCTCTCCTTTCGGTTCGCCCCCCGGACAGGCCCCGCGCACTAGCGCCGGCCGATTGAAAAACGATCACTGGGGTTTGGGGGTTCCTGACGTTACGGGAAAGCGCTTGGCTTTTCGGGTGATAGCTGCAGCCCTTGATTTTCAATGGGAAATTTGGATCCGGAGTTCAATGGCGGTTCACGCGGTGCCGTGCAATTCGGTTGGCAGCGGCGCGAGCGAGGGTCTATGGCCCGGCGCGCATTTTCTTGCATGGGCAAAAACAAGCCCTTTGGGGCG
>JBKPSK010000080.1:0-5093 GCA_046734995.1 Pseudomonadota bacterium | reverse complement strand
CGTCGGCCAATTCCCGCGTTCCGTAAGTGTCTCTCCGAACCCCTAGGAGAATGACCATGGCAGAAACCACGCCTCCCCCAGGCGGTGCCGACACCCTGAAACCCGCACCTTCGATTAAGAGCCAAAACGCAACCACTGCTGAATCCCCCGCAATCGGTTTCGCGGAATCCGGTGGCACGTCGATCCGGCCATTCCAGTTCCGCGCGTCGGAGGAGGACCTGGCAGACCTCAAGCGGCGGATCGGGGCCACTCGATGGCCCGAGCGCGAAACGGTCAACGACGATACGCAGGGCGTGCAGCTGGCCACGATCCAGAAGCTCGCCGACTATTGGCTCAATCAGCACGACTGGCGGAAGGTCGAGGCGCGGATCAACTCCTATCCGAACTTCATCACCAACATCGACGGCCTCGACATCCACTTCATCCATGTGAAGTCGAAGCATCCGGACGCGCTGCCGGTGATCATCACTCACGGCTGGCCGGGTTCGATCATCGAGCAATTGAAGATCATCGGGCCCCTGACCGACCCGACCGCGCATGGCGGAACCGCTGCGGATGCGTTCGACGTCGTCATCCCGTCGCTGCCGGGCTACGGCTTTTCCGGCAAGCCGTCGACGCCGGGCTGGGGTCCCGAACGGATCGCCAAAGGCTCGGTCGAACTGATGCGGCGCCTCGGCTATCAGAAATTCGTCGCGTCGGGCGGCGATTGGGGCGCATTGATCACCGACTTTATCGGCCTGCAGGCGCCTCCGGAACTGCTCGGCATCCACACCAACATGGCTGGCGCGATCCCGCCCGAGGTCGATGCTGCAGCCTTCGCCGGTGGTCCGCCGCCGGCCGGGCTCGACGAGGAGGAGCGCAACGCATTCGAGCACGTTTCCTTCTTCTACAAATACGGCCTCGGTTACGCGAACGAGATGGGGCACCGGGCGCAGACGCTGTACGGGCTCGCGGATTCGCCGGTCGGCCTAGCGGCTTGGATCATCGACCACGACATCTGGACCTATCGGCAGATCGCGCGCGTGTTCGACGGCGAGCAAATGGATCTGACGCGCGACGACATCGTCGACAACATCACGCTCTACTGGCTGACCAATACGGGCGTGTCCTCAGCGCGGCTCTACTGGGAGAACAAGAACGCCTTTTTCTCGCCGAAGGGCGTCAACGTTCCGGCGGTAGTCAGCGCGTTCCCCGAGGAGATTTGCCCAATTCCGAAGAAGTGGGCGGAAGAGGCTTATCCGGGCCTGCTCTATTATCAGAAGCATCCGGAGGGCGCGCATTTTGCAGCGTGGGAGCAGCCGCAGGCAATCGTGGACGATCTCCGCGCGGGCTTCCGCTCGCTGCGCTGAGTTCCGCAATACGGGCGGCGGCCGGTTGGCGCCGCCCGACTTTTTCGCTTTCTGGTCAGGGGGGAACCCGTGAAGCTAGCCACATCAATTTCCGGCGCCATCATGATCATCGCAGGCTGTGCGGGGCTCGCCCTTGCCCAGCCGCGTCCAGCTGGAACGACACGGACTGACCTTCAGCGCCACGATCTCAGCATCTCCGGGCGCGAAGTGTTTCAGGCGCGCGTCGATTTCGCGCCTGGCGCCTCATTCCCGCGGCACACGCATCCGGGTGAGGAGATCATCTACGTCCTTTCGGGCACGCTCGAATATGAGGTGGGCGGCAAGCCCGTGACTCTTAAAGCAGGCGAGGTACTGTTCGTGCCCGCTGGCACGGTACATGCAGCGCACAACGTCGGCACCGGTCCCGCCGCTGAGCTTGCCACCTACGTCCTCGAAAAGGGCAAGCCGCTGACTGTGCTGGTCAAGTGAAGACTGACGCCGAACCTGAGCTGAGACCGGGCACTGGCCGTATTGAAGCCTTCTCCGACGCGGTCTTCGCGATCGCGGTGACGATCATGGTGATCGAGATCCGCATCCCGGCCGTTCTCGCCTTTGGCGACGACCGCACCGCGCTCATGCAGTTCGCCGCGCTTCTGGCGACCTATGCGCTGAGTTTCCTGGTGGTCGGAATCTTCTGGGCCAGCCACCATTACCTGATTTTCACCATGCCAAGGGCCGATCGGGCGACATTGTGGCTCAATACCAACCTGCTGTTCTGGATCACCTTGATCCCGATCGTCGCGCCATTCTTCGGCCTCCACCCAGCGGCGCCGAGGGCGGCAGCGGCTTATTCGTTCGTTATCCTGGCCTGCACGGTGTCGTTGAGCCTGCTGCGCGTCCATGCCGTCCGGGTCAGCGAGGACGAATTGCACCGGGCAATCCATCTCCGAGTGTTCAGCAAGGCGATCCTCGCCTCCGTCCTTTACGCCGCGGCTATCCCGCTGGCGTTCGTCGACGTGAGGCTCGCATGGGCCCTGTTCGTGATCTTGCCCACATTGTTCTTCTTGCCGGTCACCCGGCGTCCGAAAGAACTGCACTGGATGATCGGCACTTGAATGCGTCCTGAAAGGCGCCGCGCCAATTCGTCCGGGCTATGATAGACGGGGGCAAAGACTGAAGGACCCGGACATGCGCGACACCGCTACCCTCCACTTCGACCTTTCGCCGCCGAGCGACGAGGAGCGCCGCCAGCTGGAAGCGGACCTCAGCGATGAGGAGCGGCATGTGCTGCTCGAGCACGGCACCGAGGCGGCCTTCTGCGGCATCTTTCTCGAGGAGAAGCGGGGCGGGGCCTATACCTGCCGGCTGTGCGGCCTGCCCTTGTTCAAGGCCGGAAACAAGTTCGAGAGCGGCACCGGCTGGCCGAGCTTCACCACCCCTTATTCGGCCGATCACCTCGAATATATCCGCGACACCAGCTACGGCATGGTCCGCACCGAGATCGTCTGCGCCCGCTGCAACGCGCATCAGGGCCATGTCTTCCCCGACGGGCCGCCGCCGACCGGCGAGCGTTACTGCATCAATTCGGTGAGTCTCGAGTTCACGCCGACCGGCGAGGCATTGCCTGACAAGCTCGGCCGCGGGGCGCCCGAAGGGGAGCCGCTGGCGGGCTGAACCGGCGTTTTTCCTGTCCTACAGGCTAGTGCGCGTGGCAGGTTGCGCGCCGCTGTTTCTCATTGGCGAACCAATTGAGTCGAATTCAGTAACGTCACCTAAAGTCGCATGAAATGGCGCTTCTTCACGAGACTTTTGCGACCTTAAGCGACGCTTAGAAGTCGACCTTGTCGTAATGCGACGGCGGGACGATCACCTCCATCCGCTCGCCGAGCAAGGGCCGGAAGGCGGGCCGCGACTTCATGACGGCGTACCAGTCCTTGGTCTGCTTGTGCCCGCGCCAGTCGAGCGCCCCCAGATAATCGATGACGCTCAATTGCGCAGCGGCGGTGAAGTCGGCGAGGCTCAGGCCCGCCCCAGCCAGCCAGCGGCGGTGGTCGAGCAAATAATCGACATAATCGAGATGGCTGTTGGCGATGCGCATCGCCTCCCGCAGCACGCGCGTGTCCGGTGCATCGCCGGACACCAGCCGCTTGCGCATGCGCTCGTTCATCAAGGGCTCGACGACCTCGCGGTATAGCTTTTCGTCGAACCATTCGACCAGGCGGCGGATTTCGGCGCGCAGCACGGCATTGCCGTGGATCATCGGCATCTTGGCGTTGGTCTCGTCGAAATATTCGCAGATCGGCTGGCTGCCGATAAGGACGGTGCCGGCGTCGCTGTCGACCAGCACCGGCGTCTCGCCGGCGGGATTGAGGTCGATGAACTCATCCCGCCGCTCCCAGGGATATTCGCGGACCAGCTCATGGGCGACGCCCTTCTCGCCCAGGACCAGGCGGACTTTGCGGGAAAAGGGACAAAGCGGGAATTGGTAGAGCTGCCACATAAGCGGCCAGCATTAGCGAGGCGGCGATTTCAGTCCACCGGCGATGAAGGGAAAATTAGCGCTTCGGATAGCCCGGCTGCGGCAGGTTGGCGGTGGCGCGGTCGAGGCTGCCTTCCATTTCGTCGGCGGCCTTCTCCATCGCTTTGGCGATCGCCGGCAGCGATTTGGACATGGCTTTCAGACTAGCCTGCATACGCGGCACGCTTTGCGCGACCTGGGCCTCGACCTTGCGCTCGAAATTCGGGTCGCGGCCGGTGACGTCGCGCAATGTGCGCGCCTTGTCGGCGGCCGTGGGCTCGCGACCCTCCACCGCCGCCTGCATCTCCCCCACCGGCATGTCCATCATCGCCTTGGTGAGGATGCCGAACATCTTGCCCAGCGTCTGCGCCATCGCCGGGTCCGTCAGCTCCGGCGGTATTGCGAAGTCGCTGTCCTGCGACGGCTCAGCCGCCGTGGCCGGAGCGCTGATCAGGGCGAAGGCGGCAAATGCAACAAGCGCGCGCATCGGCGAATCCTTTCGAATCGACCAACGCATTATCGGCAATTTGCCAGGCGAGGGAAAGGCTTAGCGCGCTGCGAGCCAGACGAGGGCGGTGCCGCCGGCCAAAATCCGGTACCAGGCGAATGGGCCGAAGCCGAAGCGGGTAATGACGGCCAGGAAGGCTTTGACGACGATGACAGCGACCACGAATGAGACGAAGGCGCCGAGCAAAATGTAGCCGATCATATCGCTGCCGATGCCGGCGCCATGCTTGTAGAGCTGCAGCGCGGTCGCACCGGCGAGCGTCGGCACGGCCAGGAAGAAACTGAATTCGGCCGCCGTGCGCCGGTCGATGCCCATGCTCATCGCCCCGAGGATGGTGGCGCCGGAGCGGCTGACGCCAGGGACCATGGCGAGGCACTGGACGATGCCGACCATGACCGACTGCTTGAGGCTCATCTCGGCAACGCCGCCCGAATATTCGGGCCGGGCGAAGCGCTCGACGGCGAGGATGGCGAAGCCGCCGGCGATCAGCGCCCAGGCGACGACTTTGGCGTTCCCGAGCAGTGTCTCGATCTGGTCGCCGAAGGCGAGGCCGAGGACTACCGCGGGAGCGAAAGCGACGAGGAGGTTTCGCGTGAAGGCCCAGGCGCTTGGGCTCTTCTGGAAAAGGCCGGTGAACACGTCCCAGAATGTCCGCCAGTAGAGGATGACGATGGCAAGGATCGCGCCCGGTTGAATGGCGATGTTGAACAAAGCCCAACGGTCGGCGTCATAGCCCATC
>JBKPSK010000079.1:0-14003 GCA_046734995.1 Pseudomonadota bacterium | reverse complement strand
CCCCTCCGCCGAGCACGACCGTGCGTTGATCGAGGTCGGCGCTCAGATGGCCTGCCTGGAACTGGCCAAGTCGCATCGCGCCGGACGCCGGCCCATGGCTCATCATCGTTCGCTGACTGAGGTCAACGGTAACATCCCGCGTCTCCAGTCGGTAATCCTCCGGCCCCACAACCCGGACCGGACCGATGACCTCGACGAGATGCGTGTCGAGGTCATAGCGGCCCTGGTTGGCGGCGATCATCACCGGTCCCTGCTGAAGGCCAAGCTGCGCCATCATCCCCTCGATATTGACGATCGGCTGGTCGGACCGTTGCTGGATGGCGCGCTGGGCGGTGATCTCGAACTTATTGCCCTTGTTATCCTCGCCCGAATAACGCGCCGTCTCGATCCGCATCCGCTCTGCCGCCTTGTCGACGCCCTTCTTGTCGAGGATGAAGCTGACGTCGCCGCGCCGGTCGAAGGGAGCGATGGCCAGGACCAGCAGGAAGGCCAGGGCGATCACAGGCAGGCCGAACTTGGCGTAGCGCACCAGCAAGTCGTGCTGGCTGCCTGGCTCCGCCCAGTGCCGCTTGACGTCATGCTGGCGGATGGCGGCTTCAGACATGGGCGAAAATGTCCTGTTCCGGCCAGCCGGCGAGGTCGAGCATGGCCCGGGCCGGCAGGAAGTCGAAGCATGCCTGGGCCAGGTCCATCCGGTTCTCGCGCACGAGCCTCTGGTCGAGCTGCTCCTTCAGCCGGTGCAGATAGCGAACGTCGCTCGCCGCATATTCGCGCTGCGCGTCGCTGATGTCCGGAGCCCCCCAGTCGCTGGTCTGCTGCTGCTTGGACAGGTCCTGGCCGAGGATTTCCTTGACCAGCTCCTTGAGGCCATGCCGGTCGGTATAGGTGCGCACCAGCCGCGAGGCGGTCCGCGTGCAATAGACCGGCGCCGCCATGACATTGAGATAGGCGCGGATGAGGGCGATGTCGAAGCGGGCGAAATGGTAGATTTTCAGCCGGTCGGGATCAGCCAGCAGCGCTTTCAGGTTTGGCGCCGAATAGTCGCTTCCCGGGGAAAAGCGCACGAGGTGCTCGTCGCCGCGTCCGTCCGACAGCTGCACCAGGCACAGCCGGTCGCGGCCGGGCATCAGTCCCATCGCCTCGGTGTCGACGGCGATCGGGCCGTCCTGCAGTTGCAGGCCCTGGGGCAGGTCCTCTTCGTGGAAATGGACGGACATCGGCTTCCTTGTCATCGGCTTCATGCGGGCACGCTCCTTGCATGGCCCTGAACATCTGTAGTCCGAGGCGGGCCCAGCATGCCAGCCCTTGCGCCACGAATCGCTAGGAGCCGCACCATTTTTGAGGTAAGGGAGCCACCGTGCGCGCGGGAATTTCGCGCGTGCGACCGTTGCGCCCCTGGCCCCAGCGCGTTGGTTCATTGCAATAAGCGGGCACGAAGAGAGTTAAGACGGGCATGGGTTTCGATCGAGGGCGTAAAGGCGACCGTGGCGGTCGCGGCAGGGATAAACGGGACGGTTTCGGGGACGACAGCTTCGGCGCTGAACGCACGTTCGGCGGTGAACGTCCCTATGGCGGCGGCGGTGGCTTCGGCGACCGCGGCCCGGGCCGCAGCAGCTACGGCGGCGGCGGCGGCGGTGGCTTCGGCGATCGCGCCGGCGGTGGCGGCTATGGCGGCGCTGGTGGTGGCTTCCGCGGCGGTGGCGCTGGTGGCGGCGGCGGCGGGTTCCGCGGCGGCATGCCCCCGCAGGTCGTCGGCGAAGGCAAGGGCGTCGTCAAATTCTTCAACCCCCAGAAGGGTTTCGGCTTCATCGTCCGCGATGATGGCGGCGAGGACGTGTTCGTCCATATTTCCGCCGTCGAGCAGGCGGGGCTGACCGACCTGGCCGACGGCCAACCGCTCGAGTTCACGCTAGTCGATCGCGGCGGCCGCATTTCGGCGACCGACCTCAAGATTGAGGGCGAGCCGATGGAAATCGTCCGCACTCCGCGTCCTGAAGGCGGCGGCTTCGGCGGCGGCGACCGCGGCCCGCAGCGCCAGCTGACCGGCGAGAAGGCCCAGGGCACCGTCAAGTTCTTCAACGCCATGAAGGGCTTCGGCTTCATCAGCCGCGACGACGGCCAGCCGGACGCTTTCGTCCATATCTCGGCCGTCGAGCGCGCCGGATTGCCCTCACTGAACGAGGGCGACCGACTCGAATTCGAGATCGAGGTAGACCGGCGCGGCAAATATGCGGCGGTGAACCTGCAGCCGCTGACGTAGAAGTTTCGAAGAGCGAGGGACTGAAGACGCCCGTCCGGTAATCCGGGCGGGCGTTTTCTTTTGCGCCTCACTGCATCGGAATCGGCTTGCCCATCACCATGACGTAGCCGACGCGCGTCACCGCAGAAGGGTCGGTCAAGGGGTCGCCGTCAACGGCAATCAGATCGGCCGACTTGCCGGGATCAAGCGTGCCGGTCTCGTTTTCGAGGTCGAGCAAGTCGGCACCACCTTTGGTCGCCGCGACCAAAGCGTCGCGCGGGGTCATGCCGCCCTTGGTGACCATCAGGCCGACTTCCTCATTGGCGCGCGCGTGGGGGAAAACGCCGGCGTCCGTACCAAGCGCAATCTTGACTCCGGCGCGATAGGCCTTGTTGAGGCCCGTGCCCCAGACCTGGAGCGCCTGCCGGCCCTTTGCCTCGCTGTTCGGGGTCATGATGCCCTTGCCCAGCATTGCCTGGACGCCGCTGAAGGCCATCAAGGTTGCGCTGTAATAGGTGCCGCGTTTCTTCATCTCGGCAACGCCGGCATCGTCGATGAAAGTGCCATGCTCGATCGAATCGACGCCCGCCCGGGTCGCCGCCAGGATCCCGCCGGCGCCATGCGCATGGGCTGCGGCTTTCAGGTGAAGCGAGTGGGCGGTATCGACGATCGCCTTCATTTCCGCGTCGGAGAAATGCTGCTCGAGGCCCAGCGCCCCCGGATCGAGAACGCCGCCGGTGGCGTGGAACTTGATGACGTCGACACCGGTCGCGGCGATCTTGCGCACGGCCCGCGCGCATTCGTCGACCCCGGTACAGACGTTAACCTGGCCATGCTCGTTGATGGCGTCGGCCAGGTCGGGCTTAAGGCCGACGGCCTCGTCTCCATGGCCGCCAATCGTCGACAGGGCCGGGCCCGACATCAAAACGCGCGGTCCCGGGAAGCTGCCCTCGCGGATTGCGTCGCGGGTCGCGATTCCCGCAACGCCGTTGCTGCCGAGGTCGCGCACGGTCGTGAAACCAGCGCGGGCCATCGCCAATGCGTTCTTGAGCCCGGTGATGGCCGTGTAGGGATCCGAATATTTGGGCGTGATCCTTTGGTACCAGGGGAGGTTGGCGTCGTAGCCCAGGTGGACATGGACATCCGTCATGCCGGGCATCACCGTTCTTGAGCGCATGTCGACGACGGTCGCGCCGGCCGGTGCCGTTGCCCCAGACTCGATCCTCGCGATGCGGCCGTTCTCAACGATCACCGTCGATGGGCCCCGCTCCGGCTTCGAGGCGTCGACGATCAGTTGGCCGGCCTGGATGGCGTAGGTTTCGGCGGATGCAGCCGACGAAGCCAGCAAGGAGGCGGCAATGGCAATGGCGCGGATCATGAATTCCCTCCCGTCAGGCTTTGCGGCACCCTAGCCGCGCCGGGTCAGGTGACAAGCGCCATCAATGCGCCGATCGTATCGGCTTCGGCCGCCGGCTTGTCGGAGCGGATCCGGCTGACTCGGGGAAAACGCATGGCGAGGCCCGACTTGTGGCGCTTGCTCAGGTGGATGGAATCGAACGCCACCTCCAGCACCAGGCTCTTTTCCACCTCGCGCACCGGCCCGAAGCGCTCGACCGTATGCACGCGCACCCAGCGGTCGAGCCACTTCAGCTCCTCGTCGGTGAACCCGAAATAGGCCTTGCCCACCGGCAGCAGCTCTTGTGTCTCGGTCCAGCAACCGAAGGTGTAATCGCTGTAATAGCTGGAGCGCTTCCCCGACCCGCGCTGGGCATACATCAGCACGCAGTCGGCGGTCAGCGGGTCGCGCTTCCATTTGTACCACAGCCCCGCCCGGCGCCCGGCGACATAAGAGGAGTCGCGGCGCTTCAGCATCATGCCCTCGATCGCCGAGTCACGGGCAGACCCGCGCATATTCTCCAGCGCTTCGAAATCCGGCGCGTCAATGAGTGCCGACAAATCGAAGAAGCCGGCATCGAGCTCGCCCGCGAATCGCTCAAGCCGAGCCCTCCGCTCGGTCCAGGGCAGCGCCCGCAAATCCTCCTTGTCGTCAAACAAGATGTCATAGAGGCGCACGAAGGCTGGAAATTCGCCGCGCATCTTCGCCGAAACCGTCTTGCGTCCCAGCCTCTGCTGCAGGGCATTGAAGCTGGCCGCTGCGCCGCCATGCTCCTCGGCGCCTTGGCCGGCGCCCCGCACCAGCAGCTCGCCATCCACGACCCCGCGGACCATGAAGGATTCAGCGATTTCCGGGAAACTTCGCGAAATGTCGTCGCCGGTACGGCTGTACAGCCGGGTCTCGCCGCCGGCATGGGCGATCTGGACCCGGATCCCATCCCATTTCCATTCGGCGGCGAAGTCGTCGAGGCTGACCCGCAGCTCTTCCAGCGGCTGGGCTAGCATGAACGGCCGGAACAAGGGCATGTCCTCGGCCGACGGCTGCTCGCCGCGCCCCTCCGCCCAGTCGAACAGCTCGGCAAAGGGCGGCTTCAGGCCATGCCAGACTTCCTCGACCGCCTCGACGTCGAGACCGAAGGCGTCGGCGAAGGCCTGCTTGGCGAGGCGTGCCGAAATGCCGACCCGCAGTGCGCCGGTCGCCAGCTTGATCAGGGCGAAGCGGCCGGAGACGTCGAGATGGTCGAGCATCCGCGCCAGGTCGCCGGGGGCATCCATGCGGCTCGCGCGCTGCAGCCGCTCGACGGCGTCGGACAGGCGGACGCTGCCGTCGTCGAGGTCGGGCGGCTCGCCCTCCGGCACGGGCCAGAGCAGCGACAATGTCTCGGCCATGTCGCCGACATAGTCACGGCTCATCGCCAGCAGCACCGGGTCGATCCGCTCCATCGCCATCGC
Source organism: Pseudomonadota bacterium (assembly GCA_046734995.1). Lineage (GTDB taxonomy): Bacteria > Pseudomonadota > Alphaproteobacteria > Sphingomonadales > Sphingomonadaceae > Sphingomicrobium. The sequence goes on along the minus strand of JBKPSK010000079.1, from coordinate 8,917 downwards.
CCGGATCTGTGCCGGCTTGACCGCCTTGATATCGAGCGTGCCGGTCAACGCCGCCAGCGCCAGTCCGCGGTCGGGGTCGGGTGTTTCCTTGAGATAGCCGCCGATCAGCCGCAACTTGGCATTGCGCGAGCGCGTGTAGACGAGGTCATCGAGCAACTGGGAAAAAGCACGCATCTCCCGCGCTTAATGCGCGAGACGAGGCTTCGATGCCTAGTGGAGCCGAACGGCGAGCGCGGCGAGGATGGTGGCGGAGTCAGACGGGGAATTGCTGTCGAGCGCCTCGCCGAAATGCTCCAGGCAGCTGCTTGTGGCGACGCGGTGGCCGGGCAACAGCGCCATCTGGGCCGAGCAACGGGCGAGGCATTCGACCGCCGCCAGGCCATTGGCGGCCGCCACTTCGCGGATCTCATCCATTCGCCGGTAGATATCGAGGGCGGAGAGGCGGGCGGCGCAGCGCTGGATCTCGGTGATGCGCTCGCCGAGCTGTCCGCGCACCAGTTTGATCGAATCATTGCCCATGGTTCTGTCCCCGTTGACGGGGACACAGTCGCCGAAAATGGTTAACAGGGGGTCAAAGGGGAGGGTGCGGCCATGGTCATTCGGCGAATCCGCGCGCATGTCGCGACCCACAATTGGTTCGCGGTCCTCATCGACCTCATTATCGTCACCATCGGCGTGTTCATCGGTATCCAGGTCAGCAACTGGAACGCGGCGCGCATCGAACGTGGCGAAGTGCGGGCCTATCGCACCCAGATCATCGATAATTTGAAATCCAACGAGCAGGAGATCGCCGCGCGTGGCAATTACTACCGGCAGGTGCGCGGCCACGCCATCGCGGCACTGGAAGCGATGGAAGGCGACGCCCCGCGCGGCGAGGCATTCCTGATCGATTTGTATCAGGCGAGCCAATATTGGGCGCTCGGAATCGAGCGCTCGGCCTATGACGAGTTGATTGCCAGCGGCATGGCCAAGAGTTTCGGTGATCCATCGATCCGCCGTCGCCTGTCCTCATATTACGCCATGACACAGCAGTTCGAGGCGACCGCGGCGCGGACCACGGCGTACCGCGAGCAGCTGCGGCGGGTGATGAAGTTCGCGGTCCAGCAACGGATCCGCGAACGGTGCAACGACGTAGTGGCGACAACTCCGGGCGGGCTGCAACTGACGACTCTTCCTGAACGATGCTCCCTGCAACTGCCGGCGGCATTGATCTCCGAGGCGGTGGCTCGGCTCGGCGAGACTCCCGGATTGGAGCAGGATCTCACCCGGCATATCGGCGACCTGGACCAGAAGATCGCCCTGTTTGATCGCCGGGTTGGCCTTGCCCGTGATTTAAGGCAGCATCTTGAAAAGCTGGATTTGCACTGATCGCCCTTGGGCTGTTCGCTTGACAAAATCGGCCTTGGGCGTCATTGGGCGGCGCGTCGAGCGGCGCATTGAACGCCGCTCTTTGATTTTCAGCTTTCAGGATTTCTCGCGATGGCCAAGCCGGCAACCGTCAAGATCAAGCTCGTCAGCACCGCCGACACCGGCTTCTTCTATGTGACCAAGAAGAACCCGCGTAACCAGACCGAGAAGATGAGCTTCCGCAAGTACGACCCGGTCGCGCGCAAGCACGTCGAGTTCAAGGAAGCCAAAATCAAGTAAGGCCAGGCGGCCGAGCGCAGCGAGAGGATTGCAGAGCAATCGTCGAGCAGCGTGAGAGACCGCTCAGCGCCCGGCCGACGACCGCCGAAGGCGAGTCGATCGACGAGCAGCCGCACGCCGGCATGCCCCAGCATGCCGGAACGGCTGCTGATTCACTCCGTGACGGCGCGGCCATTCCAAGCGGCGACTGCTAATGCCCTATCGGCGCTCCCGCCGGCTGCGCCATCTGCGACTTGCCGGCCAGCAGTTCCTCGACGGTTTCCGCGAAGCGGACCACCGAAATCGGTTTCGACACATAGGCCTGCGCGCCCGCCGCGCGGATGCGCTCATCGTCGCCGACCCCCGAATAGGCCGTGACCGCCATGATCGGCACGTCATGCAATTCCTTGTCGTTGCGGATCAGCTCCATCAGTTCCAGCCCCGTGACGTGCGGCAGCTGGATGTCGGTAATGACCAGGTCCGGCTTGAAGCTGCGCGCCGCGTCGAGCGCCAGGCGACTGTCTAGCACGGCCTCCGGCTGGTGCCCGTGCGCCGCCAGCAAGTCGCAGAACAACTTGATGTTGAGAGCATTGTCCTCGACAACCAGGATCTTGGCCAAACCTTCTTCCTCATTATGGACTTGCCGCAGACTAAGCGATGACGGGCGCAAACCCAAATAACGCGGAGGCGCTCGCTCTCGCCGCATTGGCGGCGACGCTGACTGACGCTCGTCGCGCCGAACGGTTCCTGTCGCTCACCGGACTGTCCCCGGATGGGATTCGCTCGCGGCTAGAGGACCGGTCGCTGCTCGCCGCCTGCATCGCCTTCCTCGAAGCCCATGAACCCGATTTGCTGGCGGTCGCCGAAGACGTCGGCACGACACCGCAAGCGCTGCTCCGCGCCAAGGCTGAGCTCGAATGATGGGCAGGCCGCTCCTGATCACTGACTGCGATGAGGTGCTGCTGCACATGGTTGCCCATTTCCAGGATTGGCTGGGCGAAGCGCATGGCATCGACTTCGCCTTCGAAACTGGCGATTTCGTCGGTGCGTTAACCCATCGCGACAGCGGCGCGCGGGTTGCCGAGGAACGCGTCTGGCCGCTGCTGACCGATTTCTTCCGGGGCGAGATGCATCGCCAGACCCTGGTGCCCGGCGCGCTCGAGGCGCTCGGCCGTATCGGCGAGGTTGCCGACATCGTCATCCTGACCAATCTCGGCGACGAGGCGCACGGCTGGCGGGTCGAGCAATTGGCGGCGCACGGCATTGCCCACGAAGTCGTCTGTAACCAGGGCGGCAAGGGCGTGCCGGCGCGCTCGATCATCGACCGCCATGACGCAAGCCAAACGGTGTTCGTCGACGATTTGGCGCAGCATCACGCTTCGGTCGCACGTCACGCGCCCGAAGCCTGGCGGCTGCACATGGTCGCCGAGCCGCGGCTGGCGCCGGCAGTGCCGGCGGCCGAGCATGCGCATGCGAGGATTGACGATTGGCCGACCGCGACCCAATGGATCCTCGAAAAACTGGGGGCATCATGACCAAGACCGTCTTTATCACCGGCGCCACCGCCGGCATCGGCGAGGCCAGCGCGCGCCTGTTTGCAAGTCAGGGCTGGCACGTGGTCGGCACCGGCCGCCGTCGCGACCGTCTCGACCGCTTGGCCGGGGAACTGGGCGGCGCCTTCCATCCGCTCGAGCTCGACATGCGGCGGATCGAGGGTTTTCAATCGGCCGCCGAATCCTTACCGGCTGACTTCCAAGCCATTGATTTGCTTCTCAATAATGCGGGCCTCGCACCGCCTATGAGTCCACTGCAGGATGCGGAGCAGGAACCGATCGACACGGTCATCGACACCAATGTCGACGGGCTTGTCGCGCTGACCCGGCTGTTGCTGCCGGCGCTCATCGAGCGCAAGGGCGCGATCATCAACCTGTCGTCGGTGGCGGCCACCTATCCCTATCGCGGCGGGGCGGTCTACGCCGGCACCAAGGCCTTCGTCCGCCAGTTCAGCCTCGGCCTCAGATGCGATCTCGCCGGCACCGGCGTGCGGGTGACCTCGATCGAGCCGGGCATGGTCGAGACCGAGTTCACTTTGGTGCGCACCGGCGGCAACCAGGCCGCCTCGGATGCACTCTACGCCGACATGGATCCGATGACCGCCGAGGATATCGCCGGCACCATTTGGTGGGTCGCGAGCCTGCCGCCGCACCTCAACATTAACGCGCTCGAGCTGATGCCGGTCAACCAGAGCTGGGCGGGGTTTAGCCTTCACCGCCACGAGGGTTGACGGCGGACCGGCACGGGGCCAAGCGCGCCGCCATGAGCATCGATCAGCGCCTTGCCGAGCTCGGCATCACCCTGCCCCGGCCCGCCGCCCCGGTCGCCTCCTACGTCCCGGCGGTCGAGGCCAATGGCCTGCTGCATATTTCCGGGCAAGTCAGCTTCGCCGAAGACGGCAGCCTGATCAAAGGCCGCCTGGGTGAGGACATGGATCTCGACGCCGGTTTGGCCGCCGCGCGCCGCTGCGGGATCATGCTGCTGGCGCAGATGCAGGCGGCGCTGGGCTCGCTCGACCGGGTCGAACGCATCGTCAAGCTTGGCGTTTTCGTCAACAGCCATGGCGATTTCACCGACCAGCCCAAGGTCGCCAATGGCGCCAGCGAATTGATGCAGGAAGTGTTCGGCGAGGCCGGGCGCCACGCCCGTTCGGCGGTCGGCGTACCGGTATTGCCGCTTGGAGTCGCCGTCGAGGTCGATGCGATCGTCCAGGTCCGTTCCTGACCCGCTCGATCCGGGCCCGAAAGGCTTCGCGCACCGCGGGCTGCATTATGGCTCGGGCTTTCCCGAAAATAGCCTGATCGCCTTCGCCGCCGCCCTCGAAATCGGTGCGGGAATCGAATGCGACCTGCGCCTGACCGCCGACAATCGGGTCCTCGTCTTCCACGATGCCGATGCCATGCGCATGTGCGCCAGCCCAATGCGCGTCGGCCAATCGCGGCTCGCCGAGCTCGGCCGGCTGAGGCTCGGCGGCGGCCCAATCCCGACCTTGGAAGGCCTGCTGCAGCTGGTGGACGATCGCGTGCCGCTTCTACTGGAGGTCAAGGTCGACGATAATGTCTGGCGCTGGGCCTCGGCACTCAGGCGGGCACTTTCAGGCTATCAGGGCCGTTTCGGCGTTATGAGCTTCGACCCCCGCATCGCGCGCCTCATGAAAACCAACCTGCCGCAGGTTCGACGTGGGCTGGTGGTGCGCGACCAACTGCCAGTATGGAAGAGATGGTGGGCCATGTGGCTCGCCGATCCGCAGTTCCTCGCCGTGGACGTGGCGGCCTTAGGCGAGTCATGGGTCGAGCGCGCGCGGCGGCACATGCCGGTCTATACGTGGACGGTGCGCAAGCCCGAGCAACGCCGGCAAGCCGCGGTTCACGCCGATGCCGCTATCTGGGAAGCCGATGGCCGACCGTGAAAGTCAGGTGATCGCCCGGATCGCGCCGGGCATTGGCGCGCTCGATCCCGCCGGTTGGGATGCGCTCAGCGACGGGTCAGACCCGTTCCTCAGCCATGCGTTCCTCGGCGGGCTCGAAAAATCGGGCAGCGTCGGCGAGGGTACCGGCTGGACGCCACTGCCGATCATCATCGAGGCCGAGGATGGATCGATGACCGCGGCCGCGCCGGCTTATCTCAAGACCCACAGCCAAGGCGAATATGTTTTCGACCACGGATGGGCCGAGGCCTTCGAGCGCGCCGGAGGCCAATATTATCCGAAACTGCAAATTGCCGTCCCGTTCACGCCAGTGCCGGGCAGGCGGCTGCTTGGCGACCGGCCGCAATCGTTGGTCGCCGCGCTCGAGGCGGTGGTGACGCAGAACCGCCTGTCTTCGGCGCATGCAACCTTCATCGATGATGCGGAAGCACCGGAATTCGCATCTCGTGGCTGGCTCATCAGAAGCGGCATACAGTTCCATTGGCGCAACCAGGGCTATGCCGACTTCGACGACTTCCTTGCCGCGCTGACCAGCCGCAAGCGCAAGCAGATTCGCAAGGAACGGGCGGCGGCGGTGGAGGGGCTCGAAGTCAGGGCGCTCCGCGGCGCCAGCATCGGCCCGTCGGAATGGGATGCCTTCTGGCGCTTCTATCAGCACACCGGCGCGCGCAAATGGGGCAGTCCCTATTTGACCCGCGATTTCTTCGACCGGCTCGGCGCAGCGATGGGCGACGCCTGCCTGCTGTTCATGGCTTATCGCAGCGGCCGGCCAATCGGCGGCGCGCTCAATCTCGTCGGCGGCGATGCGCTGTATGGGCGATATTGGGGCGCCATCGAGGAGGTATCCTTTCTCCATTTCGAGCTAAGCTATTACCGTGCCATCGAATGGGCGATCGACCACGGCCTCGCGTCGGTCCAGGCCGGCGCGCAGGGCGAGCACAAATTGGCGCGCGGCTATGAGCCGATCGTCACCCGCTCGGCACATTTCCTGCCAGATCCCGGTTTCCGCCGCGCGGTCGCCGACTTCCTCGTTCGCGAGGACGAGATGATCGCGGCCGAGCTCAACTGGTGCCGCGAGGCTTTGCCCTACCGCTCGTCCTTATAGACGGCGACGTGCCGTCCGTCGGGCCGCGCGAGTCCCCGATACATGCCGCTGGTGGTGAATCCCCAGGCCGCGTCGCCAGAGGCCGCAACCGCGATCAACCCGCCGGTGCCGCCCATTTCCTTGATATCGGCGAGTGTGTCGTCGACCGCCTGCTGCAGGCTGGCGCCGCCAAGACGGAGCCGGTCGGCCACCTGATGGGCGGCAACGGCGCGAATGAAATATTCGCCCGAGCCGGTTGCCGACACGGCGGCCGAACGGTCGTCGGCATAGGTGCCCGCGCCGATCAGCGGTGAATCGCCAATTCGCCCCCAGCGCTTGGCGGTGAGACCGCCGGTCGAGGTGGCGGCGGCGACATGGCCGGCCTCGTCGACGGCGACCGCACCGATGGTTCCATATTTGACGTCGGCATCGAAATGGCCGCCGGCAGCCAGCACCTTTTCAAGCTGGGCGCGGCGCTCGGCCGTCTCGAACCAGGCTGGATCGACCGTCTCGAACCCCTGCTCCCGCGCGTATTGCTCGGCCCCATCGAACGACAGGAAAACGTGCGAGGTTCTTTCCATCACTGCGCGCGCCAGGCTGATCGGACAGCGGATGGTCTTCACCCCGGCGACCGCCCCCGCGTCACGCGTCGCTCCGTCCATGATCGCCGCATCGAGGTCGATGCCACCCTCGTAATTCAGCACGCTGCCGCGCCCGGCATTGAACACCGGATCGTCTTCAAGGACCCGCGCGGCGGCTTCCACCGCATCGAGCGCAGACCCGCCGGCCGCCAATAGGTCCTCACCGGCGTCAAGCGCCGCGTCCAGGCCGGCACGCGCCGCCTCTTCCTGGTCGGGGTTGAGCCCGCCCGGCCGCATCGCTCCGCAGCCGCCATGCACCATCAAACGCCATGTCATCCCTGGCCCTTAGCGGCGGCCCGCGGCCGATTCCAGTTGACCGGTCATTTGAATGATATTAATTTGATATCAGTTTAAGGGGAGTCACTCGCATGTCGAAGTCGAACGCCATTGCGCTGACGTCCAGCCGGGAGCGCCCGGCGGGAAGTTTCAGCGGCTATCTGATGCTCATTCTGCTGCTGGTCGCGATCGTCTGGCAGGTCTGGGGGATCGTCAACCTTGCGCAAGGAAACGACAGCGCCTTCGCGCACATCTTCGCCGTCGTCGCTGCGCCGATCCTCCTGTTGTTCATCGCCTGCGGCTTCTACATGCTGCAGCCCAACCAGGCGGCGGCCATCACACTGTTCGGCGCCTATCGCGGCAGCGACCGCACTACCGGCCTGCGCTGGATCTGGCCGTGGATGATCCGCAAGAAGCTGTCGGTCCGCGCCAACAACTTCATTTCCGAAAAGATCAAGGTCAACGACCAGCGCGGGAACCCGATCGAAATGGCGGCGCAGATCGTCTGGCGCGTGGTCGACACTGCCCAGGCCCTGTTTGACGTCGACGATTATAAGGCGTTCGTCCGGGTCCAGGTCGAAGCCGCGATCCGCACCATCGGCTCGCGCTACCCCTATGACGATTTCGAGCATCTCGAGGTTACCCTGCGCGGCCATCTCGACGAGGTCGGCGTCGAGCTCAGGAAGGAGCTCATCGAGCGACTGGAAATCGCCGGCATCACCGTCGACGAATGCGGTTTCACCCACTTGGCCTACGCCCAGGAAATCGCCCAGGCGATGCTCCGCCGGCAGCAGGCCCAGGCCGTAGTCGCGGCTCGCCAGACCCTTGTCGCCGGCGCGGTCGGCATGGTCGAGATGGCGCTTGACGCTTTATCCGAGAAGAAGATCGTTCACCTGGACGACGAGCGCCGCGCGGCAATGGTGTCGAACCTGATGGTCGTCCTGTGCGGCGAGCGCGATACGCAGCCCGTCGTCAACACCGGCACCCTCTACCAGTAAAGGGCGGACGTGGGCGGCGAGCGCAAGGCCTACCCCTTGAGGGTCGATCCCGCTCTGTGGGCGGCGGTCGAGCGCTGCGCCGCCGCCGACTTGAGAAGCATCAACGCCCAGGTCGAATATCTTCTGCGCGAGGCGCTCAAAGTCCGTGGAGTGAAGCTTGAATTGCCGAAGCCGGTCCGCCGCGGCCGGCCGCCCAAAGGAGAATGACAATGTTCATGGCATTCTATTCCAGCCCGCAGCGCAAGCCGCTGCTTATCGCCATTGCCATCTCGCTGCTGATGCTGGGCATTGGCGTCGGCCTGTCCTTCGGCTGAGGAAGCCGCGATGGCCGATTGGTTCGCGCCGAAACGTTATGGCTGGGGCGGCGGCCGGCCGATCACATGGCAGGGCTGGGCCGTAACTCTCGCCTATCTGGCGACCGTCGCCGGCGCCTCGCAATTGTTGAACCGCAGCCCTTGGGCGGCGGGCTCGGTCATGGTCACCGCCACCGCCATATTCATCATGGTCTTGGCAAAAACGACGCGCGGCGGCTGGCGCTGGCGTTGGGGAGAAAAAGAAGAAGACTAGGCCGGCCGGCGCTGGCCGGGCGCCTTCGCTTCCGGACCGAGCGCGTCGTCGAGCAGGCGGGCGAGCCGCAGGCCGCCGGCGGCGATCTGCCGGCGGACGATCGGGATCAGCGTCTGCACGCCGGCCTCGGTCAAGGTCGGCCGCGCCTCACCACTGCCCGCGCACGGATCGCCGCCAAGCGTGCCATAGGCATATTTGCGCGCCGTCTCCCAACTCCCACGGCTCCAGTCCTCGACCGTTCCGG
>JBKPSK010000078.1:0-7132 GCA_046734995.1 Pseudomonadota bacterium | reverse complement strand
CATCGATGCCGATCGCGTCGGCAAGGCCTTCGGCTTCGTCGAGCCGCGCCTCGGTGCTGCGCAGGTTGCGGTCTTTGCCGTTGTCTGGAAGCGTCAGCACGGCGCGCTCGCCGCGGGTGATCCCCGCTTCCTCGTTGCGGTTGAAGACGCTCAGGCCGCGCTCCCTTCGATCGCGCCCTCGCTGCCCGCCTCCCCGGCCGCCCCTCCGAGGTCCAGCGCGTGCGCAGGCTGGAGCGTCGAGACGGCATGCTTGTAGACGATCTGCACCTGCCCGCCGCGCTCAAGCAGGATCGAGAACTGGTCGAAGCCGTCGACCACGCCCTGCAGCATGACGCCGTTGACGAGGAAGATCGTCATCGGTTCTTTTTGGCGGTGCGCGGCGGCCAGGAAAACATCCTGCAACGCCAGCTTCTTGCCCTCCTGCGCAGCTGGATGCACTAGTCCCTCCGGCGCCGTCGCCGGCATGATCGTCGAAACGGCATGCTTGTAGAGAAGCTGCGCGCCACCGTCGCGGCGAAGCAGCATCGAGAAGGCGTCGAACCAGGTGATGATGCCCTGGAGCTTGACGCCTTTCATCAGGAAGATCGTTACAGGAGTCTTCGACCGCCGGACGCTGTTGAGGAATTGGTCCTGCAGGCTCAATGCCTTGTCGGCCATAGCCTCCTAATCCTCCACATCGCGCTTGTCGCCGAGGCCCAGGGCCTTCAGCTTCCGGTGCAGCGCCGAGCGTTCCATGCCGATGAACGATGCGGTGCGGGAGATGTTGCCTGAGAAGCGGCGGATCTGAATCTTCAGATATTCGCGCTCGAAGCTCTCCCGAGCCTCGCGCAGCGGCGAGCCCATGATGGCGATCGAAGCGCTGTTGATGCTGCTCGGCCCCTGCCCCTCGACGATTTCGGGCGGCAGCAGGTCAATCTCGATGCACTCTACCCGGTCACCCGGCGCCAAAATAAGGGTCCGCTCGATAATATTGCGCAGTTGGCGGACATTGCCCGGCCAGTCGTGGGCCTGCAGCGCCGCCAGCGCTTCCTCGGCAATTCTCGGCGGTGGAATACGGCGCTCGGCGGCAAAGCGCGTCAGGAAATGGTTGACCAGGTCGGGGATATCCTCTCGCCGTTCCTTCAATGCCGGTATCCGCACCGGCACGACATTGAGGCGATAATAGAGATCCTCGCGGAAACGGCCGGCGGCAATTTCCTCCTGGAGGTCGCGCGACGTGGCGCTCAGCACGCGCACGTCGACCTTGACCGGACGCTGCCCGCCGACTCGCGTGTAGCTCTGGTCGGTCAGCACGCGCAGCATCTTCGCCTGGGTGTTGAGCGGCATGTCGGCGATCTCGTCGAGGAACAAGGTCCCGCCATGCGCCTGTTCCAGCAGGCCAGGACGGGCGATGCCGCCGCTTTCAGAGCCGAATAGCTCCTCCTCCATCCGCTCGGGGCTCATCATCGCCGCCGAGACGGTGATGAAGGGAGCGGCCGCTCGAGGACTCCAATTGTGGATCATGCGCGCGGCGATTTCCTTGCCGACGCCTGCCGGGCCGGTAATGAGCACCCGGCTGCCGGTCGGGGCGACGCGCTTCAGGGTCGCCCGCACCGTGTTGATCGCCACCGACGTGCCGCCGAGGTGATCGTCCTGGCCGAATTGCTGGCGGAAGGCGGCGTTCTCGCGGCGCAGCCGGTCGGTCTCGGTGGCGCGGCCGACGAGGTGGAGCAATTTGCCCGCCTCGAACGGCTTTTCGATGAAGTCGACGGCGCCTTCGCGGATGGCGGCGACCGCGGTGTCGAGGTTTCCATGGCCGGAGATCATGATCACCGGCAGCGTTGGGTCGCGGCTTTTGACCTGTTCCAATAGCTGCAGCCCATCGAGCCGGGACCCTTGCAGCCAGACATCGAGCAGCAGCAGGCTCGGCCGCCGGTCTTCGATCGCATCGAGCGCGGTCGTGCTATCGGCGGCGGTGCGGACCGTATAGCCTTCGTCTTCGAGGACTCCGGCCACCAGCTCGCGAATATCCGCCTCATCGTCGACGACCAGCACTTCAAGCGCCATCAGGCAGGTTCCTCTTCGTCATATTCGCCATCATCTCCCAGCCGAGGCCCCTTCCCGGCCTCGCCGACACTATCGTCTGCCAACGCGGCGAGGTGCGCGACGTCAAAGGCGATCCGGACATGGGTTCCGCCCCCCGCACGGTCGAGAAAGGCGATTTCGCCCATATGTTCCTCGACGATCTTCTTGACGATGGCGAGGCCAAGGCCGGTGCCCCTCACCCGCGTCGTCATATAGGGCTCGGTCAGCCGCTCGCGCTCCTCCGGCAGGCCGATCCCGGTATCGGTGACGTCGATGACGACTTGGTCGCGGGTCTCGCGGACTTTGACCTCGACCTTATCGCCTTCAAAGCTTCCTTCGCCGCGATTACGTCTAATTTCAATAGCTTCTACGGCATTCTTGACGACGTTCGTCAACGCCTGGCTAAGTTGGCGGCGGTCGCAGACCAGCCGGATGTCAGCCTGCGCCGGGTCGATCGAGAAGGTCATGCCCGGATGCGCAACCTCGTGCAGGAACAAGGCCGCGCGGGCGATCTCGTGGACATTCTCTTCGCGGAACACCGGCTTGGGCATGCGCGCGAAATTGGAGAATTCGTCGACCATCCGTCGCAGATCGCCAACCTGCCGGATGATCGTCCCCGTCAGCCGCTCGAACGTCTCCGGCTCGGTGGCGACTTCCTTGCCGTAGCGGCGCTGGAGGCGCTCGGCAGCGAGCTGGATTGGCGTCAGCGGGTTCTTGATCTCGTGGGCGATGCGGCGGGCGATGTCGGACCAAGCGGCGCGGCGCTGGTCGGTCAGCTGCTCGGTGATGTCATCGAAGGTAAGCACCGTGCCGTCGGCATAGCGGACCCTTTTGACCGCCAGCGTCCGCTGCTCGCCGTCCGCGGCGATGGAGACGTTCGCCTCTCGCGCCTCGCCGGCCATGAATTCGCCAAGCTCTTCGGATACTTCGCTGAGCTCACGGCCCTCGAGCTCCTCGCCGTCGGGCTGCAGCAAGGTCTCCGCGGAACGGTTGACGAGCAGGATGCGCGATTGTTCGTCCAGAGCGATGACGCCGGCGGTGACGCTCGACAGCACCGCCTCGATGAAGGCGCGGCGAGTGTCGAGTTGCTCGTTGGCGGCGACCAGCGCGCCTGTCTGTTCCTGCAAGCGGCCGGTCATTCGGTTGAAGGCCGAGGACAGCATGCCGATCTCGTCCACCGGCGCCGCCACCGGCACGCGAACGGAGAAGTCGCCGCCCTCAATCCGGCCCGCAGCGTCGACTAGCTGTCCGACGGGCCTGACCAGGCGGTCCGCGATCCTGAGCGCGATGAAGATCGACAGCCAGACGATGATCAGCGCGCCGGCCAGCAAAGCGGCGTTGAAGCGCAGCTGGTAGAGGCGCGAGCGCTCGAGCAGCTCACGATAGACCACCTGCACGTCGCGGGCGCGGTCGATCTGCGTCTTGAACTGCGGATCGAAGACGCGCGCGGCGTAGACATAAGAGTTCGGCGCATAATCCAGCCTCGCCAGCGCCCCGATCCGGTCGTTGCTGTTGATCGCGACGCTTTCCTTGCTGCTCAGCTCAGCGATCTTGTCACGCGAGATCACCTTTTCGAGCGGCCGATCGTAAGGATTGACGAGCGCCAGTGAGCGCATGACGCCATCCTTGCCGATGTTGATGATGATCGCTTCTGACAGATTGCGATTGAGCACCTGCCGCCCAAACCCCTCTGCAAAGCGCGGATCGTCGATCGGCACGGCGCGCAGGTAAGCCGCCAGGTCGCCGCTCATCGTCAACGTTTCCAGCGCCACCCGCTCGACCTCATGGTCGTAAGTCGTGCGCGCCACCGCTACCGTATTTTCGATCATTCCTCGCGCCTTGTCGGAGAACCAGAATTCGAGGCCCGACTGGAACAGAAGTGAGGCGAAGATGGCGACGAGCACGGTCGGCACCGCTGCGATGACCGAGAACAGGGCGACCAAACGTGTGTGGAGCTTGCCCCCGGCAAGGCCGCCCAGCTCGGACCGCGCCATGGCGAGGCGCCGCGACAGCAGCACCATCAGCCCGATGGCGGGGATCAGGATAGCAATCAGCAGCAGCGCGATCAGAGGCGGCGACAGCAGCGATCCGGGCTCTCCCGAGCGACTAATTACGCGGAAGCTGGCGATCAGGATGCCGGCGAGCAGGATGACGGTGCCGACCGTCGCCCAGCGGTAGAAGCGACCACTGGCGCGTTCGCGCGCAAGCCAGCCAAGCCAACCCTGGCTGAAAGGCTGCAATTCAGATTCGGCTGATTGGGCGTCCATCAAGCACCCGCACTAGCACGGTTGCGTTGCACGAAAAACACAGTTGCGTCGTGGCCTCAGGCCGCAGCGCGGGACAGCCAGGGCGAATAGAATTCTCGAAGCATTTCAACGACAACTGCCGGATCGTCCTTGCTGTTGACCCGGTTGCGAAACTCGGCCGAGCCTGGCAGTCCCTTGGTGTACCAGCCGATATGCTTGCGCGCGAGGTTGACGCCGGTCTGGGCGCCGTAGAGCGATTGCATGGCGTCATATTGCTCGAGGATGACATCAAGCTGCTCGTCCATCGAGGGGTCCGGGCGGTGCCCGCCGCCTGTAAGGTCGCTCATCACCTGGGCGATAAGCCACGGCCGGCCATAGGCGCCGCGGCCGATCATCACCCCGTCCGCGCCCGACTGCTCGAGCGCCGTGCGGGCGTCCTCCAGGCTGCAAATGTCGCCGTTGGCGATCACCGGCAGCGACACGGCATCCTTGACCTGGCGGATGAAGGTCCAGTCGGCGCTGCCCTTGTACATCTGGCAACGCGTGCGGCCGTGGACAGTGATCATCCGAACGCCGAGATCCTCGGCGATCCGCGCCAGCTCCGCCGCGTTGAGGCTCGAATGATCCCAGCCCATGCGCATCTTCAGGGTGACCGGCACGCGAACCGCCTTAACGGTCGCCTCGATGATCGCGGCCGCCAGCGGCAAGTCACGCATCAGCGCCGAGCCGGCGTCGCCGTTGACGACCTTCTTCACCGGGCAGCCCATGTTGATGTCGATGATGGCGGCGCCCCGCTGCTCGTTGAGCCTGGCCGCCTCGCCCATTTCGAACGGCGTGCAGCCGGCTAGCTGCAGCGACACCGGCTCCTCGACCGGGTCCCAGGCCGCCTTCTGCAGCGACTGGCGGGTCTCGCGGATCATCGCCTGGCTGGCGATCATCTCGCTGACCGTCAACCCGGCGCCGTAGCGCTTGACCGTCCGGCGGAACGGCAAATCGGTGACGCCGGTCATCGGCGCCAGGATGACTGGCGCATCGATGCGGACCGATCCGACCGAGATGGGCTTGACGAGGCTCATGGGAAGGCGCGCCTTTACAGGAGGCGCCCCTTGGGGGCAAGGCGCGCGGCGATGGACGTCACCGCCTTGATCGTCGCCGCCGGGACCGGTTCCCGCATGGGCGATGGCCTGCCCAAGCAATATCGGCCGATCGGCGGCAAAGCCGTGCTTGCCCATGCCGTCGACTCTTTCTCTCGCCATCCTAGGGTCGGCGCCGTGCGCGTGGTCATCGGCGCCGGCCGGGAAGGCTTGGCGGATGACGCCCTTCGCGGCCGCGATGTCGGGCAACTGATCGTCGGCGGCGCTGAGCGGGCGGACAGCGTGCGCGCCGGGCTGGCGGCAATTACGGGCGACGTCGTGCTTGTCCATGACGCCGCCCGGCCCTTTTGCCCGCCGATCGTCGTCGATCGCCTGCTTGCGGCACTCGATGAGGAACCTGCGGCCGTGCCTGTCCTGCCGGTTGCCGATACGCTGGCGATGGGTGCCGACCTGCTTGGTGACCCCGTGGACCGCTCCTCGCTGGTTCGCGTGCAGACCCCGCAGGCGTTCCGGCTTCGCGAGCTCATTGAAACCTACGCGCAATGGAGAGGCCCAAGTCCCACCGACGAATCGACAGTCGTGCGCGCTGCCGGACTGCGGGTGGCCCTGGTCGAGGGGGATCCGATGCTCGACAAGCTGACTACCGAGGCGGACTGGGCGCGTGCCGAGCAGATGCTGGCGGCACGTTTGACGCCTCGCACGGGCCTAGGATTCGACGTCCATGCCTTCGCCGGCGAGGGCCCGGTGATGATGGGCGGGATCGCTGTGCCGCACGACCGTGGCCTTGCCGGCCACAGCGATGCCGACGTCGTCCTCCATGCCATTACCGATGCCTTGCTCGGCGCCGCCGGTCTCGGCGACATCGGCGAACATTTCCCGCCATCGGACCCGCAGTGGAGAGGATCCTCGTCGGACCTGTTCCTGCTCCATGCCGCGGAGGTGATCCGGTCAGCCGGCGGAATCATCGACCATGTCGACTGCACGGTGATCTGCGAGGAGCCCAAAATCGGTCCGCACCGCGCCGCCATGCGCGCCAGGATCGCCGAGCTGCTTTTTCTGCCGGAAGCGGCGGTCAGCATCAAGGCAACCACCACCGAGCGGCTGGGTTTTACCGGCAGGCGCGAAGGCATCGCCGCGCAGGCCGTGGCATCGATCCGCATGGAGGTCAGCACATGAGGGACTATCTCCTTCCCAAGGAGCTTGTCGACAAGGCTCGGGCGGTCATCGACGCCAATCGCAAGGCCGGGCGCCGGGTGGCGGTTGCCGAAAGCTGCACTGGCGGCTTGGTCTGCGCCGCCCTAACCGAAATCCCGGGCTCGTCCGACGTGCTGGAATCCGGATTCGTCACTTATTCGAACGAAGCGAAGTTCGCCGAGCTGCACGTCTCGGAAGAAGTTGTCGATACGTTCGGCTCGGTCAGCGTCGCTACGGCTTGGGCGATGGCCCAGGGAGCGCTCGATTCCTCGAGCGCCGATGTCGCTGTCGCCATCACCGGCATCGCCGGGCCCGACGGCGGCACGCCGGCCAAGCCCGTGGGGACCGTCGTTTTCGCCCGCGCGGAGCGGCTCCCGGGCCCGGACGATATCACCGCCGACCAGAAACTGTTCGAGAATGAGAACCGCGCCGGCGTGCGGCTTCAGGCGGCGCTTTGCGCGCTCGACCTGCTGATGCCGTAAAGGGCTGCGGCGCGGGTTTCGAAGGCACCGGTCATCCGCCGCAAGGCCCGGT
>JBKPSK010000077.1:0-10982 GCA_046734995.1 Pseudomonadota bacterium | reverse complement strand
TTCGCCGCCCCTATCGAGGCAATGCTCAAGGCCAAGGGCCCGGACCTGCTCGAGGACCAACGCCACTAATGCGGCATTTCGTGATCGTCGGTTCGGGACCCGCCGGTTTTTACACCGCGGAAGCTTTGGCCAAGTCCTATGGCGACAATGCCCGCATCGACATCATCGACCGCTATGCCGTACCCTACGGCCTCATCCGTTTCGGTGTCGCCCCCGACCACCAGTCGCTGAAGGCGGTAGCCAAGCGCTACGACAAGGTCGCCGAGACCGACACGGTCCGTTTCGTCGGCAATGTCATGGTCGGCACTGACGTTTCAATCGACGACCTCATCGCGCTCTACGACGCCGTCATCCTCGCCACCGGCGCGCCGCACGACCGCAAGCTCGGCATCCCCGGCGAGGAACTGCCCGGCGTCATGGGCTCGGCCGAGTTCGTCGGCTGGTACAACGGCCACCCCGAATTCGCCGACCTCGATCCTCCGCTCAGCGGCACGCACGCCGCGGTCATCGGCAACGGCAATGTCGCGCTCGACTGCGCCCGCATCCTGTCCAAGACACCCCACGAATTCGAAGGATCGGACATCGTCGGCCATGCACTGGCGGCGCTTGAAAGGGCCGGAACGCGCACCATCACCATCCTCGGCCGGCGCGGCCCGCACCAGATCGCCATGACTCCCAAGGAACTGGGCGAGCTCGGCCATCTCGAGGCCGCGTCACCCGTCGTCGACATCGCCGACTTTCCGCCGCTGGAAGCCGACGACGCGCTCGAGCCGGGCCATCGCAAGTCAATCACCATATTGCGCGAGTTCGCCGCCACGCCGCCCGATCCGGCCAAGCCCAAACGCATGGTCTTCGATTTCTTCGCCAAGCCGGTCGCCATTCAAGGCGACGGCAAGGCGGAGCGGGTGATCGTCGAGCGCACGCGGCTGGACGACGATGGCCGCGCCGTCGGCACGGGAGAGACTTACGACGTCCCCGCCACCCTCATCGTCAGCTGCATCGGCTATTCGACCTCGCCAATCACGGCGGTCCCCTATGACGAAAAGCATGGTCATTTTTTGAACGACCACGGCCAGGTCAACGACCAGCTATACTGCGTCGGCTGGGCGCGGCGCGGGCCGACCGGTACGATCGGCACCAACCGGCCCGACGGCTATGAAGTCGCCGAGCAAATCGCTGCAGCCTTTCCGCCGGAGTCCGATGGCGGGAAACGAGGCGGCGATGCACTCGACGCCTTGCTCACCGAAGGAGGCGTCGAGGCAACCAATTTTGCCGACTGGCGGGCCATCGAAAGGGCCGAGGAAGCCCAGGCTCGCGCCGGCTGCCCGCGCGAGAAATACGTCCGCGAGGAGGAATGGCTGAAGGTACTCGGGCGCTGACGTAGCGCTATCGACTGGCAACGGCGCCACATCCTCCCTAGATTTCTCATGTGAGCGAACCGGCGAAACGCGCCCCTTTCATGCCGGAGATACGCCGAGCGACGGACGCTGACGTGCTGCCGATGGCCAAGGTGCACATCACCTCCTGGCGGGAGTCCTATCCCGGCCTGTTGCCGGATGCCATGCTGGCCCGGCTCTCGGTCGCCGAACAGGCGATACGCTGGCAGCGCATGCTGGATCGCCCCAGAGCATGGGGCGGAGCCATCTCTTTCGTTGCCGACCAGGACGGCTCGGTCGTGGGCTACGGAACGTGCGGTGTGCAGCGGATTCCAGCTTTGCGCGATCGCGGCTTCACCGGCGAAATAGCGGAGCTCTACGTGCTCCGCAGCGCGCAGGGCCAGGGTGCCGGGTCCGGGCTGATGAAGGCCATGGCGGGTGCGCTCCATGAGCGCGGACATCGTGCGTTGAGCCTTTCGGTGCTCGCGCAGAATGAGCCGGCACGCCGCTTTTACGAACACCTCGGCGGCCGGCCGATCGCCGAGAAACGCGCCGGTCTCCACGAAGTCGCCTACGGCTGGAGCGACCTTCGACAGCTGCTATCCGCCCGATCGGAGAAATGATCGCCCCGAGCCGCCTTGCGCTCATCCGAACCCGCCTCTATGAAGCCCGCGCCTTGGCTCCCGCCGCGACCGACCGTCGCACCCGCGGGTTCCGGTCGGGGAGTAGCTCAGCCTGGTAGAGCACTGTCTTCGGGAGGCAGGGGCCGGAGGTTCGAATCCTCTCTCCCCGACCATTGATTTGCCTCAACGCTGCGGGGCAGCGTTGAAAGCAAATCGATCAATCCTCCGCCAATATCTCTTGGCCGATATCGCCGATCGATCGGCATCCGGTCAGCGCCATCGCCACGCGCATCTCCGCCTCGATTAGCTTCAACATGTGCATGACGCCGCGCTCGCCGTCGGCAGCGAGCGCATAGGCCCAGGCGCGGCCGAGCAGCACGAAATCGGCGCCAAGCGCGAGCATGCGCACGACATCCAGGCCGGAGCGCACGCCGCCGTCCACCAGCAGCGGAATCCTGCCGCCGACCGCCGCTGCGATCGCCGGCAACGCACGTGCGGTCGAGATAGCGCCGTCGAGCTGCCGTCCGCCATGGTTCGAAACGACGATTCCGTCAGCCCCATGCTCGACGGCCGCGCGGGCATCATCGGGCTCGAGAATACCCTTGACGATCAACGGACCCGGCCATTGCTCGCGCACCCAGGCGAGGTCGCGCCAGGAGATCGAGGCATCGAAATTATCGGCAATCCAGCCGAAATAATCTTCGAGGCCGGTCCGTTGGCCAAGCACCGGCTCGAGATTGCCAAGAACGTGCGGGCGGCCGCGGAGGCCGACGTTCCACGCCCAGCCCGGCCGGAGCGCCGACTGGCAGAAGCGACGCAATGAGGACGAGAGGCCGGCAGGAGCCGACAGCCCGGATCGTACGTCACGATAACGGCTTCCCGAGACCGGCAGGTCAACCGTCAGCAACAAGGCGGAGCAGCCTGCCTCCCGCCCGGCCGCAAGCAGGTCCTTCAGGAAGCCGCGGTCCTTGATGATGTAAAGCTGCAGCCAGAAAGGCCGCTCCAACGTCTCGGCTATCTCGCGGACGGGGCAGACGCTCAGCGATGACAAGGCGAAGGGCACGCCGGCGCTCGCCGCCGCCATCGCCGCCTGCACTTCGCCCCGCCGGGCGTACATGCCGGCCATTCCTACCGGGCCGAGTCCGACCGGCAGCGACCATTGCTGGCCGAGCAATTCGGTCGAAAGGTCGAGCGACGAGACGTCGCGCATCACGCGCTGCCGTAGAACCACCCGCGCCAGGTCTTCGACGTTTCGCTTGAGCGTCAGCTCGGCGTAGGATCCGCCGTCGACATATTCGAACAAGAAATGGGGCAGCCGCGCCTTGGCGATCGCCCGGAAGTCGCCGACCGATGCGACTGACCTTGCCAATTAGGTCGCAAATCCCGGATCGAGCCGGTGGGCCTTCCTCAAGAGCGCCGGCCAGGCGAGCAATTTGGCGGCAATGGTAACGCCGACCGCGCCCTGCTGGGCCGCCGTTTCTGGCGCACCTTGCGGCGGATTGTTGACGTTCTCGCCAGCCGACAGCGCCATGATTTGCGCGAGGCAGGCGCGCTCTAGGAAATAGAGCCGTACGAAGCATTCGCCGACAGTTGGACCGACCGCCAGCGTTCCGTGGTTCCTGAGCAGCATCAGATTCTTCGTGCCCAGATGCTCGACCAGCCGCTCGCGCTCGTCGAGATCGACCGCGACGCCTTCATAATCGTGGAAGGCCAAATCCTGGCGGATCAGCATCGCCGTCTGGGTCAGCGGCAGCAGGCCTTCGGAGTGGGCGCTCACGGCCTGGCCGTGCGGCGTGTGCAGGTGCATGACCGCATGCGCGTCCTTGCGCGCCATGTGCACGGCCGAATGGATGGTGAAGCCGGCCGGATTGGTGATGAACGGCGTTGCCTCGACGGGATTGCCGTCGGTGTCGACCTTGATCAGCGAGGATGCGGTCACCTCCTCGAACATAAGGTTGTAGGGATTGAGCAGGAAATGATGCTCCGGCCCGGGGATTCGCGCCGACAAATGGGTGAAGATCAGATCGTCCCAGCCATAGTAGGCGATCAGCCGGTAGGCGGCGGCTAGGTCGACGCGGATCTTCCACTCTTCCTCGCTGACCTTGCCCTTGAGGCTGGGGATTTCGACTGCTTCCAGCGGCTGGATATCGTCCATTCCACGGTTGATGGCGTCGACTCTATTCATTTGACGGCTTCCTGCTGGGCGACCCGGTCGGGATGGGCCGCGGCGAAGGCGGGCAGCGCGCTCGCCGATTCATCGGCGCGGCGTAGGGTGGGGTAGGGCGTAATCGGTACAGAGAAGCGCCGGGCATTGTAGAGCTGGGGCACCAGGCAGACGTCGGCCAGGCTCACCGTGTCGCCGAACAGGAAGGCCCCGGCACGCGGCGCCGCCATTTTTTCCAGCGCTTCCAACCCCTCGGTGACCCAGTGCCGGTACCATTCGTCGCGCTGCTCCTGCTCGATCCCGAGCGTCGACAGATATTTGAGCACCCGGAGGTTGTTGAGCGGGTGGATGTCGCACGCGACGGTCAGCGCCATGGCGCGAACATGGGCGCCATCGGCCGGATCGCGCGGCATCAGCGGCGGGTCGGGGAATTTCTGGTCGAGATAGGCCATGATCGACAGACTCTGGGTCAGCCGCAGGTCGTCGATTTCCAGCATGGGCACAAAGCCCTGTGGGTTGAGGGCCTGATATTCGGCGGCCTTTTGTTCGCCCTCGACCAGGTTCACCGCGTGGCGATCGTAGTCGACGCCCTTCAAATTCAGCGCGATGCGCACCCGATAGGCCGCCGACGAGCGAAAGTAATCGTGGAGCAGGGCCCGCGTCATGGCGTCATGCTGCGCTCGCCGGTTTCAGCCGTCAAGAAACGGTCGCGCCACCTCGGCCGGGATACGGATCGGCCGGCCGCTTGCCTTATCGATGATCGCCCAGTCGGTGCGCGACCTGACGCGCGGCTTGCCGTCCTCGCCGATGAACTCCATGTGCCGGTCGAACCGCGCGCCCTTCGGCTCTCCGGCCCAGGTGCGCGCCGTGATCCGCTCACCCTCCAGCGCCGCGCGAATGTAATCGATTTCGTGGCGAACCACGACCCAGACGTAATCGTCCTGGTGGGTGGGATCGGCGACGGCCCGCCAGTGGGCGACGGCGACCAACTCCATCCACTGGACCCAGACGGCATTGTTGACGTGCCCGAGTTCGTCGATGTGCTCGGGCTTTGCCACGAGCTCCATTTCGAAGGTCGGCCTCATGCCGCGCCCATCGCCATCAGCACGAACGCATAGGCCTCGGCATCCTCCTTTAGCGCGTCCCAGCGGCCCGACTTGCCGCCATGGCCGGCGCCCATCTCGGTTTTCAGCAGCAGGAGATTATCGTCGGTTTTGGTGGCGCGCAGCTTCGCCGCCCATTTCGCCGGCTCCCAGTAGGTGACGCGCGGGTCGTGGAGGCCGCCCATGATCAGCATCGGCGGATAGGCCTTGGCCTCGACATTGTCGTAAGGGCTGTAGCTCCGGATCAGGTCGAACGCCCCCTTGTCGATGATCGGATTGCCCCATTCCGGCCATTCGCCCGGAGTCAGCGGCAGATCGCCATCGAGCATGGTGTTGAGAACATCGACGAAGGGCACACCGGCAACGATAGCGCCCCACAGCTCCGGCGCCAGGTTGGCAATGGCTCCCATCAACTCCCCGCCGGCCGATCGCCCTTCGGCGGCGATTGCGCCTTGATTCGCATAACCGAGCCCGACGAGCCCCCGCGCGACATCGACGAAATCGTTGAAGGCGTTGGTTCGCTTAGCCAGCTTACCCTCCTGGTACCAGCCGTGGCCCATGTCGTCGCCGCCGCGGATGTGGCCGATGGCGAAAGCGAAGCCGCGGTCGACCAGGCTGAAGCGGTTGGTCGAGAAGCTCGGCGGAATGGCGATGGCGTAGGCGCCATAGCCGTAGAGGAAGAGCTTGCCACTGCCGTCGAGCTTAAAATCCGTCCGTCGCAGGATAGAGACTGGAACCTGAACGCCGTCGCGGGCACGGATCATCCGCCGCTCGGTGACATAGAGCTCGGGATCGTAGCCCGAGGGGATTTCGAGCACTCGGCGGACTTCGAGCCGGTCCTCGGCCGGGTGATAGTCGTAGACCGTCGGTGGCGTCACCATTGAGCTGTAACCGAGGCGATAGCTCTTGGGTGCGAAGTCCGGATTGCCGGCGAAATAGGCGCTGTAGGCGGCCTCGGCGAACGGTAGGCGCTTCTCCTCGCCGGCATAAGTGCGCAGCACCAGTTGGTCGAGCCCGTCGACCCGCGTCGTCAGCGCCAAGTGATCCTTGTACGCGGTGGCGCCGCGCAAATAGGTGCGCTCAGACCCCCCGATTTCCTGGCGCCACTCGCCGGGCATGTCGATCGCCGCCGATACCAGGCGGAAATTGATGTGCTCGTCGTTGGTGACGATCCACAGACGGCCATGCGCTGCGTCGCAATGATATTCGATATTGGGCCGCCGCCGGGCAATGAGCACCGGCTCGGCCGCGGGATCGTCGGCGCGCACGAAACGGGTCTCGCTCGACGTATTGTCGCCGGTGGAAATGAAAATGAGTGACCGGTCGTGCGATCGGTCGATCCCGACCGAGAAACCCTTGTCCTCGGTCTCCTCGTAGATGATCGCCGCCTTGGCCGGCTCGTCGCCGAGGCGATGCAGCTTGGCCTTGTCGCTGCGCCAATGCTCGTTGACCTCGGTGAAGACGATGGCTTTGCTGTCGCTGGCCCAGACTGGCTGGCCGATGGCGACCTCGCTGACCGTCTCGATGTCGGCGCCGGTGGCCAGGTCTCGAATGCGCAGCTTGAAGCGCTCCGAGCCGTCATCATCGACGAGGGTCGCGAGCATTTTGTGATCGGGCGACACGGCGATCGCGCCCAGCCGGAAATAATCGAGGCCGGCCGCCGCAGCGACCTCGTCGAACACCAGTTCCTGCTCGCCGCCCCCGAGCTTCTTGCGGAACCACTGGCGATATTGCGCGCCCGGCTGGAACGCCCACCAATATTCAAAGGGGCCGTCGGGAAGCGGGACGCTGGAGAGGTCTTCCTTGATGCGTCCCTTCATCTCCTCGAACATCGCGTCGATCAGCGCCTTGTTCGGCTCGCCGAAGGCGGCGTAAAAATAAGCGTTCTCGGCCTTGAGATAGTCGAGCACGTCAGGGTCGCTGACGTTGGGATAGCCGGGGTCGCGCAGCCAGGCCCAGGGGTCGTCGATGGTCACGCCGTGGTGGGTGAAGCGATGCTCTCGGCGCTCGGCAACCGGGGGCTTGGGCAAGGACATCAAGGCTTCCTGCTAAGGGCAAAGAGGGGTATCGGCGCCTTCCTTAGCGTTTGAGTGAGAGATTGCCATGTCCTCCTATGCCGACCGCCTTGCCGCGCTGCGCGAACAACTGAAGGCCGACCAGCTCGATGGCTTCGTGGTGCCGCTAACCGATGAGCATATGAGCGAATATGTCGGCAGCTACGCGCAGCGCCTCGCCTGGCTGACCGGGTTCGAGGGCTCGGCGGGGAGCGCCGTGGTGCTACCGGAAGAGGCCGCAATTTTCGTCGACGGCCGCTATACTTTGCAGGTTCGCCAACAGGTTAGCGCCGATCACTGGTCGTACCAGTCGGTTCCCGAAACCAGCATCGCCGACTGGCTGAAGGATCACGCGCCAGATGGTGCTCGCATTGGTTACGATCCCTGGCTGCATAGCCGAGACTGGGTGACGCGCGCTTCGGAGGCGCTGAAAACCAAGGGCGCGACCTTGGTACCGGTCAAGCGCAACCCGATCGACGCCGTCTGGACCGACCGGCCGGAGGCATCGATGGAGCGGCTGATCGTCCATCCCGACCGGCTTGCGGGCCAGTCGTCGGCCGAAAAGCGCCACGAGATCGCCGACTGGCTGGTCAAGCAGGGCGCCGATGCCGCCGTTCTGGCGGCGCTCGATTCCATCGCCTGGACCTTCAACGTCCGCGGCAAGGACGTATCGCACACGCCGGTGGCGCTGGCCTATGCGCTCGTCCACGCCGACGGCACCGCCGACCTCTATGTCGCGGGCGAGAAGATCGACAATGAGGTCCGCCAGCACCTCGGCAATGGCGTCCGAGTCCACGAACGCACTGACTTCGAGGCCGCGCTTCGCGAGCTGAGGGATAAGCGCGTGGTGGTCGACCCGGAGCGTTCGGTCGCAGCCATTTTCGACGCGCTCGACAAGGCTGGAGCGACCATCGTTCCGGCGCGCGATCCGACGGTGCTGCCGCGCGCGCTCAAGAACCCGGTCGAGATTGCCGGCCACCAGGCGGCGCAGGTGCGCGATGGGGCCGCCATCGCCCGCTTCCTGCACTGGATCGAGGAAGAGGCGCCCAAGGGCGGGCTCGACGAGCTCAGGGCCTCGGATCATCTCGAGGCGCTGCGTCGCGAGGCGTCGGAACTGCGCGATCTGTCGTTCGACACCATCTCCGGCGCCGGTCCGAACGGGGCCATCGTCCATTATCGCGCATCCGAAGCGACGAACCGGTCGCTTGCCATGAACTCCATCTACCTGGTCGATTCGGGCGGCCAATATGAGGATGGCACCACCGACATCACCCGCACCGTCGTCATCGGCGAGCCGACCGCCGAGATGCGCGACCGGTTCACGCGAGTTCTCAAAGGCCACATCGCCATTGCGACTGCGGTGTTCCCGAAAGGAACGCGTGGCTCGCAACTCGACAGCTTTGCCCGACGGCCCCTATGGGATGCGGGTCTCGACTATGCCCATGGCACTGGCCACGGCGTCGGCAGCTTCCTCTCCGTCCACGAAGGGCCACAGCGAATTTCGCCGGTGGGCAGCGCCCAGTCGGGCGGCGACGAGCCTCTGCAGGCCGGCATGATCCTCTCCAACGAACCCGGCTATTACAAGACGGGCGCATACGGCATCCGCATCGAGAATCTGGTCCTGGTCGTCGACAAGCGGATCGAGGGAGCGGAGAAGGAGATGCTCGGCTTCGATACCCTCACCTTCGCGCCGATCGAACGGCGGCTGATCGACAGGGAAATGCTGTCGCCTGCCGAGCTCGCCTGGTTAAACGCCTATCATGCCGACGTGCTGGCAAAGATAGGGCCGAAGCTATCGGGAGGGGATCGCGGCTGGCTTGAGGCCGCCTGCGCGCCGCTTTAGCTCGTTTCGCTGTCCTTCGCCGTGGGCGCGGCATCTCGCGCCTGCGCCTTGCGCTTGCGGAGGTTCTCCCGCAGCGCCGCGGCGAGCCGTTCAGAGCGCTTCTTGTCCCGCTTTGCCATGCGGTCGTTCTAATTGCCTGGCCTTGTCGCGCCAAGCCGGGTTGACAGTCGAGCGAGGCTCCGGCCATAGGCGCGCCACCTCCGCAAATGCTGCCGTAGCTCAGTGGTAGAGCGCATCCTTGGTAAGGCTGAGGTCGTGAGTTCAATCCTCACCGGCAGCACCAGCTTCATTCGCAGTCGATCTGAGGGATCGAAGGTCGAGCGATGCCCAAAAGCGATGATCGCCCCACTCGGCAGCAAAATCCTGAAGGGCCGGTGCCCATTTTCCGGTCTCGATTGACCCCGGCTCGCGCGCACGCCATGCGGCCTGAGTGATGCGCATCTTTTCGGACAATGCCGCTGCCGCCTGTCCGGCCGTGCTCGATGCCTTGGCCGAGGCTAATCGGCTCGACACTGCCTATGACGGAGACGAATGGAGCAACCGCCTCGATTCGGCATTCTCGGACTTGTTCGAAACCGATGTCCGCGCTTTGTGGGTCTCGACCGGCACCGCGGCCAATTGCATTGGCCTTGCGACCCTGTGCCCGCCCTATGGCGGGATCATCTGCCATCGCGATGCCCATATCGAAGTCGACGAGGCCGGCGCGCCGGGCTTCTACACGCACGGCGCCAAACTCATCCTGGTCGAGGGGCCGGGCGCCAAGCTTACGGTCGCGGCGGCTGCGGAGGCGAGGGCGCGAATTCGTGCCGATGTTCACCAAGTGCAGCCCAAGGCCATTTCGATCACCAACGCCACTGAGTATGGACTCGTCTATTCGCCCGAGGAGACGGCCGCGCTCGGTGAATTCGCACGCAGCCACGGACTTGGCCTGCACCTTGACGGCGCGCGCTTCGCCAATGCCATCGTCTCGACCGGGGCCTCGCCGGCTGACCTCAGCTGGCGGGCCGGAGTCGACGTCATGAGTTTCGGCTTCGTCAAGAATGGCGGCATGAATGCCGAGGCGTTGATCTTCTTCCGCAGCGAGCTTGCCGACGAGGCGCTGGTCCTGCGCAAGCGGGCGGGCCATCTGCTCTCCAAGGGCCGCTACCTGGCGGCGCAGATCCTGGCCATGCTGGAAGGCGACGTCTGGCTCGACAATGCCCGGGCCGCCAACGCCGCGGCGCAGGTGCTGGCGGCGGCCGCAGGCGACCGCCTGATCTATCCCGTCCAGGCCAATGAGCTTTTCATCCGGATGGCCCCCGAGCAAGCCGCGTCGCTGCGCGCACAAGGGTTCGATTTCTATGACTGGGCTTCAGGCGAAATCCGGTTCGTTACCAGTTGGGACCAGGACTTGGACGCGGTCGCGAGCCTCGCCGAGGCGATCGAGGCAGTGTGAAGGCTCGCCGCCGGCCGCTCGATTCGGCGATCCTTGTCCCGTTCGTCATCTTCACCTTGATCTGGGGATCGACCTGGTTTGTCATCCGCGACCAATTGGGCACCGTTTCACCGCATTGGTCAGTGACCTACCGTTTTGTCATTGCGGCGACCGCCATGGCCCTGCTCGCCAAAATTCAGGGTCAAAGTCTCCGGATCGGAAAGGACGGCCTGGTTGCTGCCGTGATCATCGGCTTCACCCAGTTCTCGGTCAATTTCAACAGCGTCTATCTTGCCGAGCGGCACATTACGTCGGGGCTGGTCGCGACCTTCTTCGCACTTTTGCTGATCCCCAACGCGATTCTCGCCTGGATATTCCTCGGTCACCGCGTCCATCGCCGTTTCC
>JBKPSK010000076.1:0-5797 GCA_046734995.1 Pseudomonadota bacterium | reverse complement strand
AGCTACACCCGCTAATATCGGCGTGGGCGGCCAACTAGGTGACGCCCCCCTGGCTGTCAACCGGCGGCGGCTCGGCGCTCTTCTTCTTTTTCTTCCTCTTCGCCGATGTGGGTCAAGGTCCCTTCTTCAAACAGGAATCCGGCGATGTCGGGCGTGCCAGCAGCGGCGAAGATGGTCTTCATGATGATCAATAGCGGCACGGCCAAAAGCGCCCCCGTCGTCCCCCACACCCAGGCCCAGAAGCTTAAGGAAACCAAGATCAGCAGCGGGTTCACCTCGATCCGCCGGCCGACGATCATCGGCGTGATGGCGTTGGCTTCGACCAGGTGCAAGCTGATGAAGATGGCGGGCGGCAGCATCGCCGACCAGACATCCGGAAACGTCATCAGCCCACCGATGAACAGCAGCAGCGCCGAGACGATCGGCCCAAGGTAGGGGATGTAATTGGCGACGGCGACGATGCCGCCCCACATCACTGGCGAATCCATCCCCAGGCCCCAGAGGATCAGTGCGGTCAGTGCTCCAAGGCAGACATTGATGACCGTGATCGTGCCGATGTAGGTCGAGGTCGCCTCGACCACCTGCTGAATGACCCGCGCCGTGGTCATCGCGCCTTCGAAGCTGCCGCGGCTGGTGATGGTCCGCCGGCGCATGCCCGTCCAGCCGGCGAGGAAGAAGAAGACGACGAGAAGCGCGAAGAAAAGCTGGATGAGGGCGTGCGGTGCCGAGGTGGTGAGAAGGCCCAGCAGCGAATTGGGCGTCTGGATACGGACTTCGCGCACATTCTCGCTCGAAAGCGCGATCTGCGAGAAGATCCGGTCGAGATACTTGTCGAAGCTCTTGTAGAGGTCGAGCACCGGCGACAGGGCCTGCTGCACCCGGCCGATCCGCTCCGGCACCTGAACCACCCAGTCGATCGCCGGAACGACGATCGAGCCCAGCGCGAAGGCCATGATCGTCAGGAAGATGATCACGCACAGGACCGCGGCCAGCTTCGAAGGGACACCGCGCCTCTCGAACCATTCGAGCATCGGCACCAAGGCGATGGCGACGACCAGCGCGGCTGTGACCGGCAGGAAGAATTCGGCGCCGGCGCGAAGCGCGAACGGCAGGCCGACGATGACGCCGATACCGGCAATGAGGGTCAGCGAGGCGAGCAGCCGGTCGCGGCGGGCCGCCACCTGCTCGACAGCATGCTCCAGCTCCGCGGCTTCCGATATCTTGGCCGAGCGCTTGTCCATGACGGCAGCATATCCGCGCACGACCCCGCCCGCCATTGAGATTTTGTTTATTGGTGCCCCTGGTCCGACTCGAACGGACACTCCGGTTAGGAACTCGATTTTGAGTCGAGCGCGTCTACCATTCCGCCACAGGGGCCCCGGGCGAGCGCCCTAGCTAGGGGCGATGCCGAAGACAATCAATTCCGGAGCCAAGCGCGATGCGCGCGCGTTTGGCCCGACATGAACGCCGGTGACTTTCTCGTCGACCGCCTCAAGACCTGGGGCGTCAGGCGGATCTACGGCTATCCGGGCGATGGCATCGACGGAGTGCTCGGCTCGCTGCAGCGGGACGGTGGAATCGAGTTTATCCAGGTCCGCCACGAGGAACATCACCAGCGACAGCGGCTCCTGCGCCAATTGGTATGCGCGCGACTATCGCGTGAAGCGCGGTCAGATGGCGTCGCTATCCGGCGGGTTGGCGTCGATGGGCGCGGCGGTGCCCTACGCCATCGCCGCCAAGTTCGCGCATCCGGAGCGGCCGGTTGTGGCGCTGGTCGGCGACGGGGCCATGCAAATGAGCAATATGGCCGAGCTGATCACCATCCAGAAATATCGCGACCGCTGGGCCGACCCGCGGCTAGTCACCTGCGTGTTCAACAATGAGGATTTGAACGAGGTAACCTGGGAACAGCGCGTGATGAACGGCAACCCGCGCTACGACGCCAGCCAGGACATCCCCGATGTCCGCTATTCGCAATTTGCCGAGATGATTGGCCTGAAAGGCATTTACGTCGACGATCCCGATCGGCTGGGCGATGCCTGGGATGAAGCGCTGGCGGCGGTCCGGCCGACCGTCCTGGAAGTCAAGACCGATCCGGAAATCGCCCCCTTGCCGCCTCATGTGACCCTCGAGCAGGCGAAAAAGTTCCTGAGCTCGGTGACCCGGGAAAAGAGCGCCATGCACACCCTCCGCGATACTGCCAGGCAGGTTCTCAATGCGATGCTGGAGAGGGCCGACTAGTTCCGCGGCGCCTGGTGCCGGTAGCTCAACGCTTCGGCGACATGGATTCGGCCAACCTGCTCGGCGCCGGCGAGATCGGCGATGGTTCGCGCCACGCGCAGCACGCGGTGGAAGCCTCGTGCCGACAGCCGCATCGCCGCCGCCGCATCGGCAAGCAGCTTCTTGCCCGGCTCGTCGGGCGTCGCGACGCTGTCGAGCAATTCGCCATCTGCTTCGGCGTTCGTCCGCGGGCCGTGGCCGTTGTAGCGCTCGGATTGAACCGCTCTCGCCCGCGCCACGCGCTCGGCGACTTGGGCGCTGCCCTCGGCCGGCGGCGGCAAAGTGAGGTCGGCGGCGCTGACGCCCTGCACGTCGACGTGCAAGTCGATGCGGTCGAGCAAGGGGCCGGAAACCTTGGCCTGGTAGTCGGCGGCACAGCGCGGCGCCCGGCTGCACGCCAAGGCCGGATCGCTCAGATGACCGCAGCGGCATGGGTTCATGGCAGCGATCAGCTGGACCCGCGCCGGAAAGGTAACGTGGGTGTTGGCGCGCGCGACGCTGACGTTGCCCGTCTCCAGCGGCTGACGCAGCGAATCGAGCACGGCGCGCTGGAATTCCGGCAATTCGTCGAGGAACAGCACGCCCAAATGCGCCAGGCTGATCTCGCCCGGCCGGACCTTGAGCCCGCCGCCGACCAAGGCCGGCATCGACGCCGAATGGTGTGGCGCGCGAAATGGCCGGCGGCGGACCATTCGGCCGCCGTTCAATTCCCCGGCGACCGAGGCGACCATCGAAACTTCCAGCGCCTCGCTCGCTTCGAGCGGCGGCAGGATTCCTGGCAGGCAGGCTGCGAGCAGCGACTTGCCGGCGCCCGGCGGGCCGCTCATCAGTAAGTTGTGCCCGCCCGCCGCGGCAATCTCCAGCGCCCTCTTGGCGGTCTCCTGCCCCTTGACCTGCTTCAAGTCCGGCCCGCCGGCCAGCGGCTCGGCCTCACCGGGCTGCGGCGCGGCCAGCAGTGTCGTGCCCTTCAAATGCGCCAGCAAGGCCAAGAGGTCGGGCGCCGCCAGGACTTCGACATCGCCAGCCCAGGCCGCCTCGGCTCCCTGGACGGCAGGGCAGATCAACCCCTTGCCCTCGCCGGACGCGTGCAGCGCCGCCAGCAGGACGCCCGGCGAGCTGGCAATCCGACCGTCGAGGCTGAGCTCGCCGACTGCCACATAATGCGACAGGCTCTCGCTGTCGGTCGCGCCAATCGCGGCCAGCAGGCCGAGCGCGATCGGCAAATCAAAATGCGATCCTTCCTTGGGCAGGTCCGCCGGCGACAGATTGACGGTGATCACCTTGGGCGGCAGCGCCAGGCCGATGGCGGCCAAGGCAGCGCGCACCCGCTCGCGGCTTTCCGCGACGGCCTTGTCGGGCAGGCCGACAATGGTGAATCGCGGCAGGCCGGAGGACAGCTGCACCTGCACCTCGACGGCGCGGGCCTCGAGTCCCAGATAAGCGACGGTGGAGACGATCGCGACCATGACGGATTAATCCGTCACCCCGGCGCAGACCGGGGTCTCAGCGAAAAGCGTCGTTACCAATTTCCATGAGATCCCGGCATCCGCCGGGATGACGTACGTCACCCACCCCCCTAGCTCGGCCGGACGATGCTAGCGCCGTCGGCGCACTAAGCAAGCACTTGCCGAGCAGAAGCGCGCCGCCCACATGAGCGCCCATGTTCAGCCGCGAAAACTGGCGCTGGTTCATCGATCACCCGGTCGTCGAATGGACAATCTTCGCGGTCGGGATCGTCTTGATCCTGCTGGCACCCTTGGCGGGCGCGATTCCCGGTCCCGGCGGCGTCTTCGTCTTCGGGCTGGGCCTGGCGATGGTGCTCAAGACGAGCATGTGGGCCAAGCGTTATTATGTGAAGTTCAAGCGCTGGCAGCCCAAGGCCGGCCGGTGGGCCGATTGGGGGCTGAGGCGCCGCAGCGCCAAGCGCCGCGAGGCAATTCGCAAGGAGCGCAAGGAAATGGGCTGCCCGCTTCCTCACGATGAGCGCGAGGAGAGCGCCGTCGAGGCCGAGCTTCCCGATCCGCCCGTCGATCCCAGCGTCAGGGTCCATCCCGACGGCTGCGGCAATTGACTTTGGACGTCTTGCACACTATCCGCGCCCCCAACAACGGCCGCCCATTGGCGGCTCTTTTTTCTTATATTCGAGGCATGAGCGATGAAGCGCACTTTCCAGCCGAGCAATCTGGTCCGCAAGCGGCGGCACGGGTTCCGCAGCCGCATGGCGACGGTCGGCGGCCGCAAGGTGCTGAACTCTCGCCGCGCGCGCGGCCGCAAGAAGCTCAGCGCTTAACAATTCTCCGCAAACGCTCGGATTTCCTGGCCGCCAATCGCGGCAGACGATTCCCCATGCCCGGCTTTGTGCTGCTCGTGCGCGACCGCGATGACGGCGACGAGACCCTGCGCGTCGGCTTTACGGTCACGAAGAAGATCGGCGGCGCGGTCGTCCGCAACCGCATGAAGCGGCGCTTTCGGGCGCTGGCCCGCGAGCTGCTGCCGACCAGCGGGGTGCCGGGTTCCGACCACGTGCTGATCGGCCGCGAGGGCGGCGTCGAGCGCGACTTTTCGCTGCTGCGCCAAGAGCTTGCCAAGGCTCTCGACAAGGCTCGCAAATGATTTCCAGGCTTCTGATCTGGATTGCTCGCGGCTGGCAACTCGGCCCATCCAAGGTGCTTCCGCCGTCCTGCCGCTTCCAGCCGAGCTGTTCGGCCTATGCGATCACCGCCTTGTCGCGCTATGGGGCCGCGCGGGGCAGCTGGCTTGCCCTTAAACGTATCTTCCGCTGCCATCCCTGGGGCGGACAGGGCTATGACCCGGTTCCCTAATGTGAGGATCGAGATTTGAACGATAATCGCAACATGATCCTCGCGATCGTGCTGAGCGCGTTGGTGCTGGTCGGCTGGGGCCTGCTGGCCGAGCGTTGGTTACCGACCGCGGCGCCGCAGACGCAGCAGGTCGAAAAAGGCAAGGTCAAGCCGCTGCCGCAGCCCACCGGGTCGCCGAGCGCGCCGCAGGCGCTTCGGGCGCGTTCAGTGGTGATTGCCTCCGCCCCGCGGGTGCGATTCCAGACCCGTTCGCTCAGCGGTTCGATCAACCTGAAGGGCGCCCGCATCGACGATGTCGTCATGCTCAGGCATCGCGCCACCGTCGACAGGAACTCGGCGCCGGTGCCGCTTCTGTCGCCCCAGGGCGCGCGCGCCGCCTCCTTCGTCGGCTTCGGCTGGAACGGCGACGGGGTTTCGATTCCGGGCCCGGACACGGTCTGGCAGGCGAGCAACCAGGTTCTGGAGCCCGGACGGCCTGTACGCCTCAGCTGGACGAATCCGTCCGGACTGCGGTTCGAGATCGATGTGGCGATCGACGACCTCTACCTCTTCACCGTCACCCAGCGCGTCACCAACGACGGCGCGGCGCCCGTCAGCCTGCGTCCCTATGCCTATGCCAGCCGCGCCGGCCGTTCGGCGGACGTGTCCAGCCCGACGGTCCATGTCGGCCCTATGCGAGTCCGTGACGGCAAGGC
>JBKPSK010000075.1:0-5446 GCA_046734995.1 Pseudomonadota bacterium | reverse complement strand
CTCCCGACCCCCGGGACCGCGCTGACTACTATCGCTGGATCTTCTTCACTTCGGGCCCGATCGAGGCCGCGTTCAGCAATAAGGCCGCGGGCTTCGAGCCGACGCCGGAGCGCCAGCGGATGTTCGGCTACGGCAATTACGATCTCGCCATCGCCACGCTCGAAAAGGCGCTGACGGGGAAGCGATATATCGCAGGCGATCGCTTCAGCGCTGCCGATTTGTTCGTCGGGGCGAACGTCAACTTCATGCTGCAGTTCAACCTGCTCGAGCCGCGGCCGATATTCACCGATTATGCCGCTCGCATGACCGACCGCGACGCCTATCGCCGCGCCAAAGAGATCGACGGCAAGCTGATCGCCGAGATGCAGGCCCCGCAGGCGCAAACCCAGCCGGCATGAACTGTCAGGCGAGTTTTGCCCGATAGAGTTTTAGCAGCTCGGCCCAGGCCTTCTCGGCCGCCGGCTCATTGTAGGTCTCGCTGCCGGCCACGCACCAGCCGTGGTCGGCGGGGTAGACTTCGACGACCGCCGGGCGCTTGGCAGCGGCGAAGGTCGATTTGAGCACGTTCTTGGCATCCGGCTGCTGTTGGTCGTCGTTGCGGGCAATCGCGACCAGGAAGCTGGCCCTGGTCTTGGGGATCAGCAGGTGCGGGCTGTTCCGACCCTTCGTCACCAGGCCGCCGCCATGGAAGCTGCCGACCGCGCGGATTCGATCGGACCGGACGGCCGCGGTGTGGAATGCAAAGGGTCCGCTGAAGCAATAGCCCTGCACGCCCGCGCCCTTGCGGCGATTGACCTGTTTTTGCTTGTCGAGGAAGGTGATGAAGGCGCGCGCATCACCGTCAACCCTTGCGTCGGTCAGCGTGTCTTTCAAGGCAAACAGCTTGGCGCGGTCTTCCGGCTTGTTGAAGTCGATGGCGCCGGTGACGACGGGCGCGCGCCGCGTCCGATAAAATGGGTTTGGAACCAAGACCGTATAGCCGGCCGCCGCCAGCCTACGTCCCATTTCGCGGAACACGGGCCTGAGTCCGAGAATGTCGGGCCACATCAGCACTGCCGGCCACGACCCCGATCCCGCCGGATAGAACAGCACCGCATCCGCCGAGCCGTCCCCTGTCGGCACCATCACGTCGGTCTCGACGACGTTCGCGGCAAAGGCCTCGCGCGGCAAGCCGGCGACGGCGGCCATCGACGAGATCGTCAGGACGACGGAGCGGCGGGTGACATTGGTGTCGGCGATGAAACCCTGGTGATTGTCGCTATCGCACATCGAAGGTCTCCCTGGAGGCGAAGGTTCGATTAGCCGAGACCCGTTCCTAAGCCAGCTTTCGATCCCAAGCAAAAGGGCCGGCGGTCGCCCGCCGGCCCTTCCGCTTGTGAACTATGCTGCCGGCTACCTGCGATCACCCATGAAACTCAGCAGGAACTGGAACATGTTGATGAAGTCGAGATAGAGGCTGAGCGCCCCCATGATCGCTGTCTTGCCCATCATCTCCGTGCCCGCCACATAGGCGTACATCGACTTGATCCTCTGCGTGTCATAGGCGGTCAGGCCCGCGAACAGCAGCACGCCGATGGCGCTGATCGCATAGTACATGGCCGGTGAGCGCAGGAACATGTTGATCAGCATCGCCACCAGCAGGCCGACCACGCCCATGATCAGGAACGTGCCGAAGCCGCTGAGGTCCTTCTTGGTGGTGTAGCCCCACAGGCTGAGGCCGAGGAACGCGGCGGTCACCGCGAAGAAGGTCTGCGCGATCGACACGCCGGTATAGACGATGAAGATCGTCGACATCGACAGGCCCATCACGGCCGCGAAGGCCCAGAACAGAAGCTGCAATGTCGAGGTCGACATGCGGTTGACGCCGAAGCTCATCGCAAACACGAAGCCGAGCGGCGAGAAGGTGATCAGCCAGCCAAGACCGGAAAGGCCCGTGCCGTTGGCGTTGATCAGCACCTCACGCGCATAAGGCGCAAACAGCAAGGCGACGACGCCGGTGAGCAGCACGCCCGACGCCATGTAGTTGTAAACCTTGAGCATGTAGGACCTGAGGCCCGCGTCCCTGGTGGCGCGCGGAACGCCGACCGACACGGCCGGGTCGTAACCAGGCGTCGTCGTGCGCGGGTCAAACTGGTTCTGCATTTCGTCTCCTCTGTGTGGGCAATAGGCCCGTCACAGCCCAATATATCGTGGATTGCGGGTCCGGCTTCAAGGGAAACCGGACACGGAGCGGCTTCGTTCATCTGGCGGAAAGAAAGGCAGGGGCTGTTCGTCGAGCGGGCGCGGCTATGCATGCCCAGGCAAGTGACAATTATCCGCCTGCGCTCCCACATAAGGTTCTTTGCGTATGGACGGCACTGCGTACGGCGGCGTCTTGCTTCCTCCGGTTCCTCGTCAAGGCATTGGAGGATGCGATGCGAATGCGATTGATCCCGGTCCTGCTGCTCGGCCTCGCCTTGCCGGCGCAGGTCGGCGCCGGGCCGCGAATTTCCGCCGACACGGCGCCGGGAGTGAACTTCAGCGCCTACAAGACCTACGCGTGGGTTGATTTGCCCATGCCGCCTGGCCTTAACCCCATAGTAATCCAGCGGATCAGGAATGGGATCGAAGCTGGGCTTGCCGAGAGGGGTTATGCAAGAGGCCTTCCAGCCGACCTCAGCCTGATCATGACCATCGGCATGAGGGACAAGCTCGACGTCCAGAGCTGGGGTGGATGGGGGCCCGGGTGGGGCTTGGGTGGCCTGGGCGGCAGCAACGTCAGCGTCTACCAATATACGCAGGGACAGCTCTCGCTCGACGTGTTCGACACGAGAACCAGGCAAGCCGTGTGGCACGGCCAGGCGACGGACACGGTCAATACGGAAAAGCCGAAGCCCGAAAAGATCGACAAGGCGGTAAAAAAGCTGATGGCGCAATTTCCGCCGACCGCTGCTGTCGGGCCGCAGCCGCAGCCCGCCGCGCCGCCGACAGGTGTGCGGTAATCCTCGACTCGCGCGACTTTCCACACTGCCCACGCTTTCGGCTAAAGTGCGGCCATGCATCGGCTGTTCGTCGCCATTCGCCCGCCCGAGCCGATCCGCGACCTGCTGATCGACGCCATGGACGACAGCCCGGAGCTGCGCTGGGTCGGGGAGGAACAGCTGCATCTGACGCTGCGATTCGTCGGGGAAGTCGAGCGGCCGCTGGCGGACGATCTGGCCGCCGCGCTCGGGCCGTTGCGCCTTGAACGGTTCGATTTGCGGATCAACGGCGTCGGCCGCTTCGACCAGAAGCGCGGCGGGGCCCTATGGGCCGGCGTCGGGCCGAAGGCCCCTGTCGCGGCGCTGGCCGCCAAGGTCGAGCGCATCTGCCAGTCGGTCGGATTCGAGCCGGAACGGCGGACCTTCCATCCGCATATCACCTTGGCCCGCTGGAAAGGACGGTCGAGCGGCGCCGCGGACGCCTTCGTCGAGCGCAACGGCGGCCTGGCGTCCGAGCCGTTCCTTGTCGATCGCTTCATCCTCTTCGAAAGCCAGCTCTCGCGCCACGGCCCGCATTATGAAGAGGTCGAGAGCTATCCGCTGGTTTTATGAGGTCGCCGCACCCATATGGCGGAGCCCACGTTGACGGTGGGAGGCCCCTCGCGTAAATAAGAACAAAGATGGAACAACAATAATCCGATGCTGACCCATATTTCCGTTCGCGGCGCGCGCGAGCACAATCTCAAGGGGATCAATGTCGATATCCCGCGCGAGAGCCTGACGGTCATCACCGGCCTGTCGGGATCGGGCAAGTCAAGCCTGGCCTTCGACACCATCTATGCCGAGGGCCAGCGCCGCTACGTCGAGAGCTTGAGCGCCTATGCCCGCCAGTTCCTCGAGATGATGCAGAAGCCGGACGTCGAGCATATCGACGGGCTGTCGCCGGCCATTTCGATCGAGCAGAAGACGACCTCGCGCAATCCGCGCTCGACCGTCGCCACCGTCACCGAAATCTACGATTACATGCGCCTGCTCTGGGCACGGGTCGGTGTCCCCTACTCGCCCGCCACCGGCCTGCCGATCGAGGCGCAGCAGGTCAGCCAGATGGTCGACCGCGTCATGTCCCTGCCAGAAGGCTCGCGCCACTATCTGCTCGCGCCGGTCGTGCGCGGCCGCAAGGGCGAATATCGCAAGGAACTGGCGGAGTGGCAGAAAGCCGGCTTCACGCGAGTGCGCATCGACGGCCAGTTCTATGCCATCGAGGAGGCTCCCGCCCTCGACAAGAAATACAAGCACGACATCGAAGTGGTGGTCGACCGCATCGTCGTCCGCGAGGGCATTGAAAGCCGGCTGGCCGACAGTTTCGAGACGGCACTTAAGCTGGCCGAGGGCCTGGCCTATCTCGACCCCGCCGATCCGACGCCCGAGGAACCCAAGGGTAGCGAGCGCACCGGCGTCGCCCAAGCGCTGGAGCAGGCTGCCGAGCGACAGGTGCTCGCCACCCACGCGCCCGACGGCCGCATCACTTTCTCGGAGAAATTCGCCTGCCCGGTCTCCGGCTTCACCATCGCCGAGATCGAGCCGCGCCTCTTCTCGTTCAACGCCCCGCAGGGCGCCTGTCCCGGCTGCGACGGGCTCGGCGAGAAGATGGAGTTCGACGAGGATTTGGTCGTCCCCAACCACGCGCTTAGCATCACCAAGGGCGCGGTCGTCCCCTGGGCCAAGAGCCAGCCGCCCTCGCCTTACTACATGCAGGTGCTCGGCTCCCTGGCGCGTGAATATGGCTTCCCGCTCGACGTGCCATGGGGCGAGCTGCCCGA
The DNA here is from genome assembly GCA_046734995.1 of Pseudomonadota bacterium. Classification (GTDB taxonomy): domain Bacteria; phylum Pseudomonadota; class Alphaproteobacteria; order Sphingomonadales; family Sphingomonadaceae; genus Sphingomicrobium. The sequence continues at coordinate 666 of JBKPSK010000075.1, read as the reverse complement.
GGAGGCGCGCCGCGTCATCCTCTATGGCACCGACGGCCGGCCGGTGACCCTGCGTTTCGTGGACGGGCGCAAGAGCTATGAGGTGAAGAAGCCGTTCGAAGGCGTGATCGGCAATTTGAACCGCCGAATGCTGTCGACCGAGAGCGCTTGGATGCGCGAGGAGCTCAGCAAGTACCAGGCAAGCCACCCATGCGAGACCTGCGGCGGCGCCCGATTGAAGCCCGAGCCGCTGGCGGTGAAGATCGCAGGCGAGGACATCAGCCTCTCCTCCCGCCGTTCGGTCGCGGACGCGCTGGAGTGGTTCTCAAAGCTCGACGCGAAGCTGACCCCGACCCAAAGCGAGATCGCCCGCGCCATTTTGAAGGAAATCAACGAGCGCCTCGGCTTCCTGCACAATGTCGGGCTCGACTATTTGAACCTCGACCGCACCAGCGGCACCTTGTCGGGCGGCGAGAGCCAGCGCATCCGCCTCGCCAGCCAGATCGGCTCCGGCCTTTCGGGCGTGCTCTACGTCCTCGACGAACCCTCGATCGGCCTCCACCAGAAGGACAATGACCGGCTGCTCGAGACGCTCAAGCGCCTCAAGGGCCTCGGCAATACCGTGCTGGTGGTCGAGCATGACGAGGACGCCATCCGCCATGCCGACCATGTCATCGACATGGGCCC
>JBKPSK010000074.1:0-3380 GCA_046734995.1 Pseudomonadota bacterium | reverse complement strand
GCGGGGGAGGGCATCGTCTTGCGTAGGAGTAAGGGCATGAATTCCCTCCTGAAGAAGCTAATCGGTTCTGCCGCCGCGCTGGCCCTCGGCGTCAGCCCAACTATCGCCACGGCCGCGACGACTACGGCGATCCATCCGGTCAGTCCGCTCATCGCTGTCAGCGTCTTCGGGACGCAAGCTTCCGCTCAAACCGTTTGCACTTCAGGCGCTTCGGCGGCGACGGCTGCCGGGTCGGCTGCAGCCCAGGGCCAGCCAGGCTGCGTGCTTCCCGCCACCGATGCCCCGCCGCCGGTCGCTACCGGCGCGCCTCCGCCGCCGCCGCCGCCCACCGGGGATTTCGGCATCAACTGGATCCTCGCGGGATTGGGCGCACTTGCCCTGCTTGGAGGCATCATCACCTTGTTCAATGACGACGATAATGACAACGAGGCGATCAGCCCCGCCTAATCGTCTCCGGATGCCGTGAATTTGGCCGACGGACTCGCGGTCAGTGACGCTAAAAGAAAAAGGCCGGCGCCCCTTCAGGGCTCCGGCCTTTCCCGAACTGGCGTGGACGCCAATTACATGGCGTTGACGTTTTGCGCGTTGACGTCGGCCTCGTCGATCGCCTCCTCGGCATTGTCGCCGGCGTTGCGCAAGGCGTCGGCCTGGTTCTCCAGTGTCGCGGCCTCGTTGCCGGCGGTGTTATTCGCGGCTGCGTCGAGCGCGTCGGCGGCGTTTTCCATATTCTCCTGGACATTCTCGCCCAGCGAATCGTCGCCCTTGCCGCCGCAGGCTGCCAGAGCCAGCGAAGCAGCGCCAACGAGCGCGAAAGAAACCTTCTTCATGCGGTAGTCCCCTTGTTCATCCATGCGGCAGCGTCAAAGCTGAGCGCTACTGATCAGTTCCAACGCCATCGGTTCCGTAACGGTTCCTTGGGCGCGGGCATTTGTCAATTGCTTGAAGAAAAGCACGGAAATCCCTATCTATTCCGGGCCGGGCAACCGGCTATGTCGGTAGAATGTCGGGTGGAATAAGCATTTCGGACCCGGGGGGCAGTACCCCGGCGCCTCCACCAGCAGCGGCGGAAGCCTGAGCGGGCACCGCCGTTGCTGATGGGGGCGAAACAGGATCGACGAGTGCGGTAAAGGCCCGGTTGCCGATCGGTATGAGACCACCGCAACGGCTCATCACACAAGTGCCAACGATAACGAGGCGCTCGCAATTGCCGCGTAACTGACGGCCTAACGGCCTGAGGTTACAAGGACAAAAGCGCGGTTGGACCCCACCGGGCAACAGAAGGGGATTCCAGCGGTTCGGGGAGCACCGGGCAACAGAAGCTCCCCACTTTCCCCCTCAGGCTGCCACCGACGTTCGCGCGGATGGTGATTGAAATGGGTAAGACACCTTCCTAGATTCGTCCCCGCAACATCTTGCTTGAGGGGGGATTGCACCCATGACTGCTCTTCGTCGTTTCGGATTGCTCGCTCCGCTTACCGCCTTCGGCCTGGCCGGCTGCGGTCTCAACTCGGTCCCTACGGCCGAGGAGAAGGTCAATGCCGAGTTCGCCGACCTCCAGGCCGACTACCAGCGCCGCGCCGACCTCATCCCCAATTTGGTCCAGACGGTGAAGGGCTATGCCCAGCAGGAGCGGACGGTCCTCACTCAGGTTACGGAAGCCCGCGCCAAGGCGACCAGCATCCAGATCAACGCCGCCGACCTCGACGACCCCGCCAAGGTCCAGGCCTATGCCAATGCCCAGGCGCAGCTGGGCGGCTCGATCGGACGCTTGCTGGCGAGCTTCGAGGCTTATCCCGACCTCAAATCCAACCAGAACTTCCTGGCGCTGCAGGATCAGTTAGAAGGCACGGAGAACCGCATCAACACCTCGCGTCAGGATTATAACGAGGCCGTCCGCCAGTATAACACCACCATCCGCACCTTCCCGGACGCGATCGGCGCAAAGGTCTTCTACGGCGCCAAGCCGAAGGTTCCGTTCAAGGCGGCCGCGGCGGCGCAGGAAGCGCCCAAAGTCGACTTCGGCAACCAGGGCTAGGCCCGAATGAGACTGCTCCTCGCCGCGCTCGCGCTGGCGGTCTGCGGCAGTCCGGCCGAGGCCTGGCAATCGACTCGACTGACCGCGCAAGAGGCGACCGCCGACATCATCCTGTCCGGTCGCGTCGTCGACGAAGCTGATCTCCTGCCCGAGAGCGCCGAGCGGCAGTTAACCGAAAAACTCGCCGCCCTGGAAGAAGCGACCACCGATCAGATGGTGGTGGTGACCCTGGAGAGCCTTAGGGGCGCATCCATCGAGGACGTGGGATTCGAGCTTGGCAACCGCTGGGGAATCGGGCGCGCGGATGTCGACAATGGCGTTCTCGTGATCATTGCCGCAGACGAGGGCACGGTTCGGATCGAAGTCGGGACCGGGCTCGAAGGCTTGCTGACGAACGAGCGAGCAGCGGCCATCGTCAATGACATGATGCCCAGGTTCGAAGCGGATCGGCCGGTCGATGCCATCGACACGGGCGTCAGCGAAATCGACAGGCTCCTCAGAAGCGATCTCAGGCGTCCGCAATACAAGTCACGGAAATCCGCATGACCATGGTTCGCATCATTGCCGCTTTCTGGCTGGCGCTGTTCGCGCTGCCCGCGGCGGCGCAGAATTTTCCGCCGCTGACCGGCCGGGTCGTCGACCAGGCCGACCTGCTGCGTCCCGAGCAGGAGCTCGACCTGACGAGCAAGCTGGCGGCGCTGGAGGCGCAGAGCGGGCGGCAGTTCGTCGTCGCAACGGTCAAGAGCCTCGATGGCTATGAGATCTCCGACTATTCGACCAATCTCGGACGCACCTGGAAGATCGGGGACGAGAAGCGCGACGACGGCGTCGTCATGGTCGTCGCCCCCAACGAGCACAAGATATGGATCGCTACCGGCTATGGCGCCGATGATGTGCTGACCGACGCGGTGACGGGCCTCATCGTCCGCCAGGCGATCCTGCCGAAGTTCAAGGCCGGCGACATGGGCGGCGGGATTATCGCCGGTGCCGACGCCGTAATCCAACAGCTTCAACTTCCGCCCGAGGAAGCGCGGCGGCGGGCCGAGCAGATCGGCGCCAGCGAGAAGAAGCGCCAAGTCGACGTCAACCCGATGCCGGTGCTTTTCATCGTCATTATTTTCTTCGTCATCATCGGCTCGATCGCCAGGCGCGCCGGGGGACGGCGCTATCGCCGCAAAGGTGGCATCAGCCCTTGGGTAATCCTGTGGGGACTCAATGAGCTCAGCAGAGGCTCGCGCGGTTCCGGTTCAAGCTGGGGCGGTGGCGGCGGCTGGGGCGGCGGCGGCGGCGGCGGCTTTTCGGGCGGCGGCGGATCGTTCGGCGGTGGCGGAGCCGGGGGCCTGTC